>JBKQIH010000243.1:0-20818 GCA_052148445.1 Rhodomicrobium sp. | reverse complement strand
CCAATATCGTAGAAGCGGCAGGCCTCCATCAGCATGCGGCACTCGGTCCAGACATCGCCGTCGGACATGGGCATGAACAGATCGTGCATGTTGTCGATGCCGAGATAGCAGCGCACGCCGGCCTCATGCAGCTTCGGGAACGGCGCGATGGAGTTGTGCAGCGGCGCGTTCATTTGCAGCTTCTGCATGCTGAGCGCGGCGGACGGGCATATGACGATCCCCATGTCGGCTTCGAGGATTTTTGCGACGATGCGGTCCTGCTCGCGCTCTTCCTTGGCGCCAACCGAGATCGCATGGATGCCGTAAACCATGCCTTGCATGCCGTGTTCGATGGTCTTGGCGGCAAGCAGCTCGGTTTCGTTTTCGAGCGGGTTGTTCTCCTGATCGACGTGCACCTCGACGGGTTTGCCGAGCCGTTTGGCGAGGTCGAGCACGAGATCGAGATGCGCTTCGGGACGCGGCCGGTCGCGCGAGGGCAGGCCGCCGCAGTAGTCGGCCATGGTGCAGGCTTCCGCATATTGCTCGTAGGAGGCAGGGTCGAGCACGCCTTGGAGCGGCTGCACGCCCACCTCGAAGACGATGGCGCCGGCGTACCGCTTTTTAACCTCCATCGCCGCCGTGACGGGCAGAAGGCCGACGGTGCTATCGGCATCGACCATGGTGCGGCAATAGGTGACGCCCTGCTCGATCATCGTCTCCAGCCCGCGGCTTATGCGCTCGACGAGGTCGTCATAGGTGTAGTTTTCTTTGAGGTAACGGTAGATCTCCCATTTTTTCTGCATATCCACCTGGGACAGGCGCAGATTCTCCATGTTGATGAGATAGGCCTTGTCGAAATGGGCGTGATGATTGGCGATGCCGCCAAGACGTTCGACGGCTTCCATGAAGTGGAGGTGAAGATTCCAGGGCTGCGCATTGTCTGCGAGCTTATAGCGGAAGGTGCCCTTGGTTGTGTCGGCGACGATTTGTTCGAGCGTTGCGATGCCGACGCCAGCATCGGTGACGAGCGGGATGCCGTTTTCTATGCAGAGTTTGCGGATAAGCTTGGCGTCTGAGGCTTCGTCGTAGTCGTCGTCTTCGGTGAGCACGTTGATGACGAGATCGAAGCGATTTTCTTTCAGAAAGGTGAGAATATTCGGCGCGCGGCGGTCGGTGATTTTATGAATTTCGGTGGTCTCTATGCCGCGATCGAAAAGAAATTTATGAGTACCGGGTGTTGAATAAATATCGACTTCTAATGTGAGGAACTGTCTAATCGCAGGAAGCATTCGCTTTTTGACTTCCTGTTTGCCTGCGCTGATTAGAACTTTTTTACGGCTCTTGCGGCCCAGCAACTTCAAGTTGAAGGCCAGCATCTCCAGTGAAATTCCGTCATTCATAGGTCAGACCCCTTGGCTTTGCTGTCCCCCTCGACTATTCCCGCGCTTGTGCGTCTTAGCTTCCGCACGAGCGTCAGCTCGCGGTCCCTCCCCGCAAATGGTCCGCATGTTGAAGGGCGAATCCCGGCTCGTCAATGCCGAAATCGGAAAATCCAATGACAGCCCACAACTAGCCCGCGCGAGCCGCTATTTTTTCGCGTAACCGCTACTGAGCAAGCACAGGGTGTAGGCGGTTGTGTACATTTCGGCACCCTTCTCCCGCGCTCTATCGACGTTGGCCATGCTATGCCGCTCCGCGGCGATGGTTTTTTCAAGCTCCGCAGCTGCGGTCAGCGCCTTGGCTTTGCAGACGGTTTGGGCGAGCTCCCAAGCGCGCGCTTTTTCCACATCGGTTTTGTATTTATTGGGATCGATGAGGGTGAATTCGCCTGCGGCTGGAAGGGTTTGGGCGGGCGAACAAGCCGCCAAACATACGGCAATCGCGGCCGCTTTCGCGCAGCCCATCGAACTAGAACGATACATTACTCAATCCAATCGCAAAGACATTATTCAAATTGGAAATAATTCGGCCAACTTGCAAGCAAAAAAGCCCCGCCTCGCGGCAAGCGCCTTTGGCCGTGGCTTTAATACAAATTATGAGCGCGCTCTTTGAATGCTGCGGTAAACGCCAAGCCCGCCCGCGCCAAAAGCCAACAACGACAGAATAGCGAACGGCAGGCAGGCCGCGTAAGAATAGGGCGACGGGATGAAGTACAAGACCAAGGCCGCCAGGGTGAGGTGGATCAGCCCCGCGATGACGGGACGTATCGAAAAGGCCAGCGACGCCCCGCAAATGGGGCAAATCGGCGTGCCCGGCGCAAGCTCCGCTCCGCAGATAGGACATTTGATCACGGCCGCCCCCCCCTAATGTTATTTCGTGCAACCTATACTGGCGCTCCACCTCCCGCAAGCGCGACGCAACATCGCGGATTGCTCGGCCCGTCAGCCATAACCGCTCCGGCTTTCTCGCCGAAGCCGCCCGAGACGAACTCGCCCGCCGCCGGGCTTATCAAGTAACGAGGCCGCGGGCCGGGTTGCTAATTTGCTTCATCGAGGGGGCGGAGATGCAGGCGCAGCCGTTCGTTGATCTGCGCGACCCGCTTGCGGCCGTACCGAGTAATGAGGGGTCGGCATTGCCTTTGCCTATAAGCAATGCTTTTTCATAACTCTCGATCGCGCCTCCCAGGTCGCCGGCGTCCTTCTGAGAGAAGGCGCGCCTAATTAAGCTAGTTATTTCTTCTTCATTCATTGACATACGACCGTCAAGAATTACCCCCGCGCGAACCGCGCAAACTTTGCCTTTGGCGTGTCGGCAGCGGCGGCGCCGAGGCGGCGCAGTTTATCCTCCTCGTAGGCCTGGAAATTGCCCTCGAACCACTCGACATGGCCGTCGCCCTCGAACGCGAGGATGTGCGTCGCGAGCCGGTCCAGGAAGAAGCGATCGTGGCTTATCACCACCGCGCAGCCAGGGAAATCCTCAAGCGCGGCCTCCAGGCTCGACAGCGTCTCCACATCGAGATCGTTGGTCGGCTCGTCGAGCAGCAGCAGGTTGCCGCCCTCTTTCAGCATCTTGGCGAGATGCACGCGGTTGCGCTCGCCGCCCGAAAGCTGGCCCACTTTCTTCTGCTGGTCCGCCCCCTTGAAGTTGAACCAGCCGCAATAGGCGCGGCTCGGCACCTCGCGCTTGCCCAGCATCAGCTGATCGAGCCCGCCGGAAATCTCCTGCCACACGCTCTTTTTCGGATCGAGCGCGTCGCGGCTTTGATCGACGTAGCCGAGCTTCACCGTCTCGCCGATACGGATGCTGCCACCGTCCGGCGTGTCCTGGCCAACAATCATGCGGAACAGCGTGGTCTTGCCGGCGCCGTTCGGCCCGATCACGCCGACGATGCCGCCCGGCGGCAGCTTGAATTCGAGATCGTCGATCAGAGTCCGCCCGCTATAGCCTTTTTTGAGATGGTCGAACTCGATGACCACGCCGCCAAGCCGGGGGCCCATCGGAATTTGGATCTGCGCCCTGCCGGTATCGCCCTTGCCGGCCTCGTCCGCGAGTTTCTCATAAGCCGTGATACGGGCCTTGCTCTTCGCCTGCCGCGCTTTGGGGCTCGCCCGGATCCATTCCAGCTCGCGCTGCATGATGCGCTGCTTGGCCTCTTCCTCGCGGCTCTCCTGCGCGGCGCGCTTGGTCTTCTGCTCCAGCCAGCTCGAATAATTACCCTTGTACGGAACGCCCTGCCCGCGGTCGAGTTCCAGCGTCCAGCTTGTGATACTGTCCAGGAAGTAGCGGTCGTGGGTGACGAGGATCACGCAGCCCGGATAGTTTTCGAGATAATGCTGCAGCCAGTCGGTCGTCTCTGCGTCGAGATGGTTGGTCGGCTCGTCGAGCAGCAGGATGTCCGGCCGCGCCAAGAGCAGCTGGGTCAGCGCCACGCGCCGTTTCTCGCCGCCAGACAAGTTCTCCACGCTCGCATGCGGCGGCGGGCAGTTCAGCGCCTGCAGCGCCTGCTCGACTTGCGCGTCGAGGTCCCACAAATTCTGCCCGTCGATGATGTCCTGCAGCCGCGCCATCTCATCGGCCGTCTCGTCGGAATAGTTCATCGCCAGCTCGTTATAGCGGTCGAGCATGGCCTTCTTTTCCGCCACGCCCTCCATCGCATTGCCGAGCACGTCCATATCGGGGTGAAGCTGCGGCTCCTGCGGCAGGTAGCCGACCTTGATGCCGTCCGCAGCCCAGGCCTCGCCCTGAAACTCCTTCTCCACGCCCGCCATGATCTTGAGCAGCGTAGACTTACCCGAGCCGTTCACGCCCACCACGCCGATCTTCGCATCCGGCAGGAACGAGAGGTGGATGTCCTTGAGCACCTGCTTCCCGCCAGGGTAGGTCTTCGACAGCTTCTGCATGGTGTAGACGTATTGCGGTGCGGCCATGGGGGTGTCCTTGTGTCGTGTGAGGTTGCGCGTCTCGCGAAACGCAGGCGCGGCCCGCGATGCTTCATGAGCGGTGCCGGGGTGAGCGATGCGAACGCGCGGAAATTTGAGTCGTTATGTAGCGGATCGCGGGCGGCGGCTCAAGCGCCTAGCACAACCACCTCAAGCATAAGTCTTGCTTGTTCACTCGCTTTTGGACTGTGGGCAATAGCGACCATTAAACGGTGTATTCTTCGCCTCTGTGTCGCCGGCGAGCCCGCACTTCGATCTGCGAGGTGCGAACTTGGGCTACTTTTCGATCCGTTCGACGAACTGGGATCGCCAAGCACTTGCTTCAAACGGCTCGCCGAAATATTGCGTTTCATGAACGACTTTACCATCCTCGAATTCCATAATGCTGACCGTGAAAAACGGCTTCTCATCATAGTAAAGGACAAATTCGGTGATCCACAGATTCCCGGATCCGAGAATGCGCCCGACTTTGAAACGCTTGTTGCTTGGTTGTTGCGTACGGTTGGCCTGGATGTTTGCCCGTCCACGAAAACGCTCTCCTGACTGCGGATAGTCGAGAATGGCGTCTTCGCGATAAATTTGATGCTCGGTCGCGAAATCGTTTGCGCCGGACGCGGCCCAGTGTTGAGAGAGCGCGGCGCGGATTTCCTTTTCTAATGGCGACGCTTGCGTCTCCTTTTCGTCATTTGACTGCATCGGCGTATATCCTCATGATCGCAGCTGTGTATTGCCCGCCCTTCCGATTAATACTGGTCTGCATCGAGCAGCAGCGCCTGTCTCTCTTGAAGTTTCGCGGTTGCAATGTCTCACTCGTAGCCGATCTCGCTGCGAACCTTGCCGCGGAAAACCCAATAAGACCATCCGGTATACATAAGGATCACCGGCAGGAGCATGAGCGTGCCAACGAGCAGGAAGGCCTGCGTGCGGCCGGACGATGCCGCCTGCCACAGCGTAAAATGAGGCGGTACGATCATGGGATAAAGGCTGATAGCGATGCCGAGATAGGAAAGCACGAAAAGGCCTGTAGCCCCGAGGAAAGGCGTGGCCTGTGCTTCGCTGCCAAGTGCACGCCAGGTGAGCCAAGCGACAGCCGCAGTGGCCAGCGGCACCGGCGCAAAGAGCAGAATATTCGGCCATGAGAACCAGCGCGCAGCGATGGTTTCGCTCGCTAAGGGCGTCCAAATGCTGACGATTCCTATCCCGAGGAGAACCCCGATGAGGCAAATGCGGCCCTGGCGGCGTGCCGCGGCCTGGACAGCCCCTTCGGTCTTCAGAATCAACCAGCCGGCCCCCAAGAGGCCATAACCGAACATGAGCGCGACGCCGGTCAGCAGCGCAAATGGGGAGAGAAAATCGAACGAGGTCCCGGCGAATTGCCGGCCGCTGACCCGAAATCCCTGGATGAAGGTGCCGAGCACCATGCCCTGCGCGAAGGTGGCGATGGCAGAGCCGAGATAGAATGCGCGGTCCCAAAAGGTCTGGCTCTCCGCGTCCCGAAAACGGAATTCAAAGGCGACGCCACGGAAGATGAGGGCCAGCAGCATAACCAGAATGGGGAAATACAGGGCCGGGATGATGATGGCGAACGCAAGCGGAAAGGCAGCCAGGAGCCCAAGGCCGCCAAAAACCAACCAGGTCTCGTTGCCGTCCCAGACCGGTGCGATCGTGTTCATGATAGTGTTGCGCGAGGCGGCATCGGGCGCGAGGCCGAAAAGCATGCCGACGCCGAGATCGAAGCCGTCGAACAGGACATAGAAGAACACCGCCATCCCCAGGATCAAAGTCCACAGCGGAACAAAATCGAGGACATGGCTCATTTGATCTCTCCCTTGGCGGGGTCCGGCGCTCCGGCCAAAACCGGCGCTTTCGGCCGCCCGGCCTCGATCCTCGAAGTCTGTTCCGTGTGAGGTCCAGGCCCCTTGCGGACGACGCGGAGCATCAACAGAAGACCCGACGGATAGACAAGCAGATACACAAGCATATAGCCGGCGAGCGAGATAGCGACGTCGCGGCTCGTGAGCGATGGCGAGACCGATTGAGCCGTGCGAAACAGCCCGTAGACAGTCCACGGCTGACGCCCAACCTCGGTAACGCACCACCCGGCGATCACAGCCACGAACCCGAGCGGCGCGGCGAATTGTGCAAGCCGAAGGAACAAAGGCACGTCGTAAAGCCTTCCGCGCCAGCGCAACCAGCCGCCCAACAGCACAAGTCCAAGCATCAAGACAGCGCATCCGACCATGATCCGGAACGCGAAGAACGGAATTGCGACAGGAGGGCGTTGATCAGCCGGGAAATCCTTCAACCCCTTCACCTCGCCGTCGAGAGAGTGAGTCAGGATCAGGCTACCCAGCAAAGGAACGTCGATGGCGAAATAGTTATTCTCGGCCTTATTACTTGGAATTGCGAACAGTGTCAGCGGCACGCGTCTCTCGGTATTCCAGCGTGCTTCGATGGCCGCGAGCTTGGCTGGTTGATACTCGCGCGTGTTGAGGCCGTGCTGATCGCCGATGACCATCTGCAACGGGACAAGAACGGTCAGCAGCCAGAGGGTCATCGACAGCATCGTTCGGCCTTCTTCCCCAGTGGGTTGGCGCCGGATGAGATAGGCGCCCACACCGAGCGCGACGAAACCGGTGGTAACGAAGAAGCCAACAACGACGTGGGCCAGCCGGTAGGGGAAGGAAGGGCTGAAGATCACTGAGAACCAGTCCGTAGGCAAGAACTGGCCGTTGACGATCTCGTAGCCGGCCGGCGTCTGCATCCAGCTGTTGGCCGCCAGAATCCAGAAGGACGAGAACAAGGTTCCCATCGCGATCATCAGCGCCGAGACGAAATAGGCCCAAGGCGGCACCAGCTTTCGGCCGAATAGCAAAACACCCAGAAAAGCTGCCTCCAAGAAAAAGGCGGTCAGGCCCTCGTAGGCGAACAGCGGCGACAGCACATTTGCGGTCGCATCCACGTATCGGCTCCAGTTGGTTCCGATCTGGAACGGCATGACGACGCCGGTGACCACGCCCATGCCGAAGGCGATCGAAAAGATTTTGATCCAGAATGTCGAGACGCGGACATACACCTCACGTCCGGTCACAAGCTTGAGGCCTTCCAGCAAGGCAATAAAGGAGGCACTCCCGATGGTGAAGGCCGGCAACAGGATGTGCCATGCGATGACCCAGGCAAATTGCAGCCGTGACAAAATTACCGGATCGAACTCCATTGGTTAGCCTCGTATTCGCTCGTCATAAAGCCAAGACAGCGGCGCGTCCTGTACGTCAAGGTTTCGTAGAGATCGTAGAAATCGCTGTCCGGCGCCGGCAATACCTTGGGTTGCGGAATATCTTTTTTTGCGGCCGGTTTTGCCGCCGGCTTTTCCGTCGCTGTTTGTGTAGCGGTTGCCATTTCCGTCATCCTTACACCTGCGCATAGAATCGGTTGCGCACCGGCTTGGGAAAATCGGTTTAAGCCTTGCATCAATCTCAAAATAACTTAACAAGAAATCAAAGTAATTAGTCGTAATTTTATTATATTTAACTTTAGATATTCTATATGTTTACCCGGGAAAAGTTCATGCCAATCTGCAGTAGATCAATGCTATATACCTGGGAAAGTGCGAGCAGCCGTGTGCGCCATCCCCGGAACGGTGGGCAGACTTCTACGGAGCGAAGGTCCAGTTCCTCGCCTGCCTACGCCGATTTTATCATCTTGATCTTGAAAAATGTCTCAGGTGCTCAGACGCCCGTTCGATGCGCGCAGCGGCTATCGCCCAGCGATTTAGTGCATTGGCCCGAAGCTTCCGAGGCAGAATGACCGGCTTCTAAGCTATTGCCGGCATTTGCAAAATTCCGGGGGCGGTTCATTGACCCGCTTCGAAAAAACGCTGCGCTAGTCGCTGACAATCATCCGGTCTTTGCACGCCTCTGCCGCCGAAACTCGCCAACGGGCAGCCCCCCAATTCCCCAGTTGTCCATGTCGATCTCTTCGACGATAACGAAGGTCGATTCCAGCGGCTTGCTCAAAACCTTGAGCAGCAGTTCACTTGCGCCTTTGATGAGCGCCGCCTTCTCTGTGGCGGTGACAGAATGGGCGCCCGGTTTGGTCGCCTCCCGCGTCACCTGAATCGTAACGATGGGCATTGTTGCTTCTCCTGTGTTGAAAGCTCAGGCCAAGGCCACTTGTGGCCTAGGGCTGTATCTGTGGCCCGCGCTTTGGCCGCCATCGACATGCAAGATTGCGCCCGTCACGAAGCCGGCGGTTTCGAGGTAGAGGATTGCGCTCCGAACCGCGTGCGGTGCGCGATATGGACCGCTTTGGGTTTGCGCTATCACACTCAGAAAATAAGAAAGCTCATGGCGACCTCTCATTGCCTTACGGAGGAATCGCCGAGGCCTAAGATTGAGACTTTTGCCGTCGTGATTTCCGTCGGCCATAAGATCTCTGTAAGTCCGGTGGCGACAGCAATTTTCTGGGTTCCATTCGCCGTATAGGTGATGACTCCACCGCCAATCGCGCCGCCGATCTTCCGGCCCCACAGTTTCTGGCCGTTGGCGGCATCGAGCACATAGAAATTGCCGCCCATATCGCCGAAAAACACGATGCCTCCGGCGGTCGGGGTCATACCGCTTTGGATCGGATAGTTGGATTTCAGCCTCCATTTCCAGGCGCCCGTGTCGGCGTCCACGGCGTAGACCCATCCTGCCCAATCGAATACCGGGTCGGGCTTGCCCCAGATGTTAAACGGGTTCCAGCTTGCCTCCCCGCTCCATGGCTTGCCAATCGAAGTACTCTCAAGTTGTTGTTTACGTTGCAAAGTCACCGTGGTGCACCATTCGACCTCGCCGATAAGAATGAGGTTGGTCTTGGGATCGTAGGCAGCTCCGTTCCATTCCGCCCCTCCGACCGATCCTGGGCAGAAATGGACGGACTTACCGGCCTCGAACTGGGCATCGGCATTTTCGAATTTCGTTACCGGGGTGCGGTAGAGCGTTGCATTTGTGGCTAGATCGATGCCGTAGAGATATCCGTTCTTGGGCGCGACCGACATGAGCTGCTTGCCGCCCTGTGTGTGAATCAGTGCGGGCGTGTTGGAAACGTCATAGTCGTGCCAGTCCTTCGGCACGAGTTGGAAATGAGTTTTGTAGTTCCCGGTCTTGGCGTCCAGCACCACAACCGAGCCTGTGTATAGATTTTCTCCTTCGCGCACAGCGTTCGCAAAGTCGGGCCCAGGATTGCCCACGGGTATATACAGTAGGCCCGTGGCGGGGTCCAACGTGAAAGACGACCACATCCCGCCTCCTGTGATGGGTATCCCGGGAGCATTTTTCCAAGTCGACATGCCGGGCGGGGACGCGCCTATTGGCCCACGGGCAGGGTCGTCTTCGGTTTTGGGCACCATGTAAAACTCCCAGACGATTTTGCCGGTCTTTGCGTCGAGCGCATACATGTGTCCCTTGCCGCCCTTGATATCTGAACCAGCATTACCGTTGAACACCAGGCCTTCCCAGGCAATCGGCGCCGCCGGGGCGGACTCGCCAATTTTCGGATTTGCGATCCTTGTCTCCCAAACACGTTTTCCGGTTTTAAAGTCGTAGGCCAGGACGCGGCCGTCTCCGGAGCCACGAAACAGCAGGCCGTCCAAGTAAGCGGCCCCGCGGCTGACGGGTTGAGGCGTGGCGGGGTGATAATCCTCACGGGTCCGCCAGTTCTCACGGCAAGTTGCGGGATCGATCGAAAATATATCGAATTGCGTTGTGAATATCAGGGAGTTATTGACCTCGATTAGGCCGCTGTTGAACCCCGTATATTCGCCCGTATCATAGGTACACAAAACCTTCAAGCCGCTCGCGTTCGACGTGTCGATCTGGTTGAGCGGCGAAAAACGCTCGGAGGTAAGGGTCTTATTGTAGCTCGGCCAGTCGTCAGCGGTGGCGTTTGGTTGGGCAGCCGCGGCTGGTTGTGCGGGCGCTCCCTGCACCGTGTAGCCCGGAGCAAGTTCCGTAACTGTTGTGCCCTGCGGGGCGCCCAGGTATTTGACATAATTGACCGCCATGCTCACAAGCTGAACGGCCGTATCCCACTTTGCGTAGATAACGCCGCCAGCTATCGCGCCGATTACGGCTAGCACGCCAAGAACGATCAGAAGCTTATTCTTCATGGTTCCTGCTTAAATCTCCTAGATGCGGTGGATTTCCGTCTCTTTCATCGTGCGCCACCTAACCCTTGGGCATTGGTCTACACCATTGGTGCATGATGTCTTTTCGCGCACCAATCGAAGGTACGAACGCCTTCCAGCCTATCGGGGCGCTGCAGGATCTCGGGGTGGCTTAGGCTGGCGACTGCATCCTGAAAACCTGCCTGCCAGTGATCCTCCATCGTCTGGCGGGAGAATTGGAAATCCTTGGCGATCCCTTCGTAAGATTTGGTACGGTAGATCAAGTGCACGATATTGCAGACTTTATCGTCGGCGTGCTCCGCGAGGAGCTTTGCTTCCGGACGTTTCCGAAGATCTGCGGGAAGCTGTTTGAGCAATTCCGCGGCAGCTATGCGAATCTTTTGAGTAGTTTTGTAGAGATCGGTCGCTGCGCGGGTCCTGCTTGAGTACTGGATATCCTTCTCGCGCTCAGCGAGGTGGACGAGATTGCCGGGCAAATCGCCTGCCGCGCTCCAAAGATCGATCTGGAAGGCGAGCGTGTCTAGGCGCGGCCTTGAGTCGAGCATCCATTGCAACGGCGTGTTGGAAACGACACCGCCATCCCAATAATATTCGCCGTCAATTTTCGTGGCCGGGAATCCGGGCGGAAGGGAGCCGCTGGCCATGACGTGATCCGGGGCGATCCGATGGGTCGTGGTGTCGAAATGGGTGAAATTGCCGGTCCGAACATTCGTGGCACCGACGCTGAAACGCATCGTGCCGGCGTTGATCCGCTCGAAATCGACGAGGCGTTCGAGCGTGGCCTTCAGCGGGGCGGTGTCATAATAGCTAAGGGTGTCTGTGCTCTGCGGCGTGAACAGGGACGGCGGGGGGATCCGGGGGGAAAAGAAATTAGGCACCCCAAGCAGAACGGTGAAGAACGCGCGTGTCTGGTAGACGAGCTTATGCAGGTAAGAGTCCGGAAACTGGATAGAGGGGGACGGCATGGGACCCAGCGGGTTCGCGCTGACTGTTTCCCAGAATTCCCGTAATTTCTCGACGCGTTTTTCAGGCGGATTTCCGGCGATCAGTGCCGCGTTTATCGCGCCAATCGAAATGCCGGCGACCCAATCGGGATGAAGGTTTGCTTCGGCTAGCGCCTGATAGACCCCGGCCTGGTAGGAGCCGAGCGCGCCGCCACCTTGCAACAACAGGGCTATTCTTTCGAATGGAGGACGCTTTTCGACACGCTGGGGCTTAGGCCTGTTAGCCGGGACATCAAGCATGGCCCACGCGTCCTCGTCGCCAGCGGGTGCTTCTTTCAGGCCGCCGCAGGTGGGAATGGCTATTGTGTGGAGAAAGTTCCAACCATGGTTTGCACTTGGAAAGAGACCTAACCACGCGGTTAAATTTTGGTTAGAGTCTCCGAGGTGGTTGTGTCCTGCAGGAGTCCGCTGCTGGCCCAAACCGCCAATTCGCATCTAATACAACCGAGAGCGCCACAGGGGCCCCGATGCGGCATCGCGGGAAAACACGATGGCGTTGGCCGAAACGGGCTTCTTTTTCCGTCTTGGCTACTGAACCTGGGCGAACGTTGAGCGGTGCCTTCTTGCCACGCGCAGCGAGCCACCGGAACGTCGTTTATGAGTTTTTCAGCGTAACTCATTGATTTAAATGGCGCACCGGGAAAGATTCGAACTCTCGACCCCCAGATTCGTAGTCTGGTGCTCTATCCAGCTGAGCTACCGGTGCTAGGTGGGATGGGCGGCCGCCGCATCCGAAGGATCACATGTCTAACGGTTAAAGCCGTCTTGTGCAAGCTTTCCGTCAGGGCGTCGCACATCCGGAGTGCCTCGCGCGCCGTTTCGCGAGGAAGCTGGAAAACTAAGCACGAAAGTCGCCCCGGAATCGGTATCCTCAAGGGCGATATCGCCGCCATGCGCGCGCACAAGTTCTGCGCTGATGACAAGGCCAAGTCCGTTTCCATTGCCTCTTGCTGCGGTTTGAAAGGCTTTGAAAAGATTTACGCGCACATGGGCGGGAACACCCGGCCCGTTATCGCTTACCCTGATGGTTACCGTGTCGCCTTCCTTTTGGGCGGTAATGCCGATAGCCGGTTGGGCCGGCGCCGGGCTTGTCTCGCGAAGAGCCTCCAAGGAATTGCGTATCAGGTTGGACAGCACGCGGAAAATCTGATCGCGATCGGCGAAAAGCTCGAGCCCCGCCGCCACTGAGAGGTTAAGCCTCACCCCCTTGAGTTCGTCAACCCCCAGGCTCTCGTTAACCTCGCAGAAGAGCGGGCGCAGCGGAAACGAGGTGCGCCTCGGTGCCGCTTCCTCGCTACGCCCGTATTTCATCGTGTTGGCGCAAAGCGTGATGGCCCTGTCGAGCGCGCGGATGAGCCTTGGCACGAAGTGCTGCACGGTTGGATCGGCAACGGTAGCGAGACGGTCGGACACGAGCTGAGCGCTCGCCAGCATATTACGGAGATCGTGATTGATCTTCGAGACGGCGAGGCCGACATTGGCGAGGCGTGCTTTTTCGCGAAGGAAGCCGGAAAGCTGGGACTGCAGCGTGGCAAGCTCGTTCTCGGCTACTCCGATTTCGTCGCTGCGCCCCGAGGGCACAATAATGCGGCCGGTATCCTCCGGGTTTTCGCGGTAGAGAACCATGGCCCGCGTTATCCGCATCATCGGACGCACCAAGAGTGCGATCAGGGCAAGATAAACCAAAGCAGCGGTGATCATCGATATAAGCAGTGTGACCCAAAAGATGTTGCCGGCATAGTGCCACAACGCGGCGCGCAGCGGCGTCTCGTCGATAACGACATCGATCTCGTCGCCGCGCGGCATCATGTCGGATGAGCCGATGACGCGGATCAAACGGCCAGGAGGGGCCAAGAACGCCTGCATTGCGTCGATCATCAGCGTAACAAAGCCCGGCGAGCGCAAATCGTAGACGCCGGCGATTTTCGTCTCATCGGGCATTCCGAGCACGAGCTGCCGGAAATCCGAGCGTTTCAAAGAGACCGCGTGCACCCCCGCCGTCATGAGTAGTTCCTGCCGCAAGCGCTCGGGCAGCTCCGCTCCGCCCGATGCTTCCAACGCAAGAGAGGCGATCTTCGCAGCGACCACCCTCTGCAGGAGCCAGTTGCGGCGGAAATTCGCCACGGACGGCACGAAAATGAAAATTTCGGCCACCATCACAAATGCTATTGTGAGGAGCAGAAGCTTTGCCGGTAGGCCCAAGACGAATCGCCAGCGGCCAGCCTTTGGGCTGCGCGTTTGGCCTGCCGGCGCTGGGAACGGTTGGTCCATGCTCCCGTGAGATTGCGAGGGTCCATTTCAAGGACTTGAACGGATCCCGTTGTTACACCCTCTTACATAGGCGCAATTACCCGAATTTCGCAAGCAGGCCAATGATCCGCCGCAGGAGAGGATTTTGCGCACGCGGCAGAAAATGGCTTTCCGCCGCTTTCTGATTCATGCCGGCGAGAGTGGGGAACGGCGAAACGATGCTGCTCATGGCGCTGAGGGAGATGCCGTTTTGCATGGCAAGGCTCCACATCTGCACGATCTCGCCCGCTTGTGCACCCGCGATACCCGCTCCAAGGATCTTGCCCCGCCGCGAGGCAATCACCTTTAAGAATCCACCGGTTTGGCGTTCCGCGTGAGCGCGGACATTTTCGCTATACGGCCAGCGCAAGATCGTAAGCTTGCTGTAACGGGCGCGCGCCGCCTCTTCGGTTAAACCGACATGGCCGATTTCCGGGTCGGTGAAAGTGACCCAAGGCATGGTTTCGTGACCCGCGTCTACCGGCACACGAAACAACGCGTGCTTGACGGCGGCGCTTGCCTGATGCTCAGCAGCATGCGCAAACTCCACCTCGCCGGTGACATCGCCGATCGCGTACACCTTCTTATTCGTTGTGTGAAGGCCCCCGCTCACAAGGATACCGCGCTCATTGTATTTGATGCCGGCCGCGTCGAGATTTAGGCCTTCCACGTTTGGCGCACGCCCCATGGCTAGAAGGACGTGCGACCCTTCCACGGAATAAGACTTACCCAGCATTGCGAAAACAGCTTGGACGTTGGACCCAAAAGGCTCAACGCGCTCGATGCGGGCGTTCTCCAGCACACGGATGCCTTCTTCCCGCAGGCACTTCAGCACATGTCCTCTAAGTTCGGCATCGTCCCTTGGCAGCGCAGGCCCCGCCGACACGACCGTCACGTCGCTTCCAAGCCGGCGGTGAGCCTGGGCAAGCTCAAGCCCCACGGAGCCGCCGCCCATGACGATCAGGTGAGGAATACGATGGATATGCGAGAAAATCGTTTCGTTCGTGAAATATGGGACGCGATCGAGCCCCGGAATTGGCGGCACCAGCGGTGCCGAGCCCGTGGCGACGATGAAGCGCCGGGCTTTGATGTCATAATCGCCGGCTGCCACGGTGGCATGGTCCAAGAAGCGCGCGCCTGCCTTGATCACGTCGACGCCGAGCCCGTTATAGCGTTCCGCGGAGACTTCCGGCGTCATCGCCTCGACCACAGCCTGAACGTGCTCGATGACGGTTCTGTGGTTGATGCTGAGGTCGCCGGCCTTAACGCCGAAGCTCCATGCATTCCTGATGTCGTGGACGCGTTTGGCGGCCGCGAGCAGCGCCTTCGAAGGCACCGAGCCCGTATATAAATTCTGACCGCCCATGCGCGCGCGCTCGATCAGGACCACGGACATGCCATATGAGGCAGCCTTGGCGGCGGCGGCGAGCCCGCCCGGACCCGCTCCGATCACACAGAAATCCGGCGTCAAAAGCTTTGGCATGGCTTCCCCGTTCTGGCTCGCGAATCCGGTGCGCTTCTGTTTGGCCCGCGGCCGCGGATTTTGCAAGAACCCTCATGCGCAAGAAACGCGCCGATGCCAGAAGCGGAGCCTCAGCGGCCTCGATGGACAGATTAAAATGCGGTTCGAGCCAGCAGGCCTTGTTTGCGGCATTCAGCTTCCGCTGAGCGAAGGTTCCGCATAGGGGACAGGCAAGCTTCCCGCTCTCGTCTTTATATTCGACTCGCCTTAGAGTTAGCGCGAATTCTTTGGGGGATCGCGCGTGGAACCGTCTGTCGTTTGTCCGAATTGCCGCACCGAAATCAAGCTCACCGAAACGCTGGCCGCGCCGCTGATCGAGGCCATCAAGCGCGACAGCGAGGCCAAACTCAGGCAGAAGGAAGCCGAGATCGCCAAGCGCGAAACCGCCATACGCGCACAACAGGATGCTGTGAAGCAGGCCCGCGAAGCGATGGAAGCGGAACTCGCAGAGCGGATGAAAGGCGAGCGCAAGAAGGTTGCCGAGGAGGAGGAGAAAAAGGCCCGTGCCAAGTTCTCGCTCGATCTTAATCACCGGGCGCAACAGCTGGAAGACCTGACGAAAGCCTTTAATGAGCGTGGAGCCAAGTTGGAAGAGGCTCAGAAGGCGCAGGCCGAGGCGGTGCGGAAGGAGCGAGCATTAGCCGAAGAGAAGCGTGAGCTTGACCTTACAATCGAAAAGCGCGTCGCCGAGAAACAGGCTGAAATCCAGCAGCGCGCCAAGGCGGAAGCCGAACAAACGCTGATGCTCAAAGTGCAGGAGAAAGAGCAGACCATTCAAGGCATGCAAAAACAAATCGAGGAGCTGAAGCGCAAATCCGAGCAGTGCTCGCAGCAATTGCAAGGCGAGGTCCAGGAACTGCAGCTCGAGGCGCTGCTTCGCGCGAGCTTCCCGCATGACATCATCGTGCCGGTGCCGAAGGGCGAATTCGGCGGCGACGCGATCCAGCAGGTGACAACGCCGTTCGGCCAGGAATGCGGCAAAATTCTTTGGGAGTCGAAGCGTACGCGCAATTGGAGCGATGGCTGGCTGCAAAAGCTGCGCGACGACCAGCGCACCGCCAAAGCGGATGCGGCGATCATCGTTTCGCAGGCGCTCCCCAAAACCATCGACGTATTCGGCCAGATCGAGGGCGTTTGGATCACGGCGCCGAAGTCCGCGGTGGCGGTGGCGATGGCGGTCCGTCACGCCCTCGTCGAGGTGAGCATGGCACGCAAATCCGGCGAAGGCCAGCTCACCAAGATGGAGGCCATGTACCATTATCTGACGGGGCCGCGCTTCCGGCATCGCGTCGAGGCCATCGTCGAAAAGTTCCAGGATATGCAGGGCGACCTCGAAAAGGAGCGCCGGGCCATGCAAAAGGCCTGGGCCAAGCGCGAGCAGCAGATTCAAGGGATCGTTGCCGCCACGTCGGGCATGTGGGGCGACATGCAGGGCATTGCCGGGCGGTCGCTGCCAGAGATCGAGGGGCTCGATTTCGACGGCGAAGCCATCGAAGACCGCGCCCTCGAACGTGCTACGCCGCGGCTCATCGAATCCGATGTCTAGCCGGAACTGCCGGCGCCCCCGTTTTTCGCTTTAAAGAAAGGGCTCACGCGTGCCACGAGGTTCATACCCCTTCGAGAAGGGTGTCGAGATCGAAGCTCGAACGTTTCCCCAAATCTGCGCCATGCGTTGCGAGGAAAGCTTCCGCCGCCCTGCGGCCCTCGTCCCGCAGCATGCACAGAAACGCCCATTCCGCATTGAGTTTCGACGAGTAGCCAAGATCGGTCATCGCCGCGCTCGCGATGCGGTGAATGCGCATGGCTGCCCATTGCGCACCCTCGCCGATCCCGGTGCCTGCAAATTGGCGCAAGACCGCGATCATGCGCAATTCCTTCAGAAGGGTTGCGTTGAACGAAATCTCGTTAAGGCGATTCAGGATCTCCCGCGCCGAGCGGGGCGTTCCGGGGCGCTCGACGGGGTTGACCTGAACAAGGATGGTATCGCGCGAAGCGCACTCGCGCACCAGCGGTGTTATGGTGGGGTTGCCTGAATATCCGCCGTCCCAATAACTTTCGCCTCCAATCTCCACGGCTTGAAAAAGGGTTGGGAGACAGCCGGAAGCCAGCAGGACTTCCGGTGTAATTTCAGAGTTACGAAAAATGCGGCCGCGGCCGGTGCGGACATTCGTCGCGGTCACGAAGAGACGGATCGGACACCGCTTGATCAGCGCGAAATCGACGTTGGCGGCCAGAATTTTGCTTAGGGGATTATCTCCCCCAGGATTGAGATCGTAAGGTGAGAACAAGCGCGCCAAAAGATCCAGAGTGAGAAATACCGGCGACGTATCCAAAGTCCAACGCCCCATCATGATATCGAGGGGACCACGGCGCAAAGGGCTATAGAGGGCCGCATCCGAAACGCAGCGCCAGAATTCTTCAAGCGCCACCCGCGCGCCCTTCGATCCTGCCCTTGTATATCCGCTTGCCAAAACCGCTGCATTCATCGCGCCGGCAGAGGTGCCCGAAATGCCATCGATTGTGAGCCAGGGTTCTTCGAGAAGGCGGTCCAGGACGCCCCAGGTAAAGGCGCCGTGCGCCCCGCCCCCTTGAAGCGCAAAGTCCAGCCCAACGCTATCGCGGCGGCCGTTCAAGGCCGGGGCGGAATGTTGCATGGCCTCGCTCACGAGGCTTGACCGTTCCACCGCCGCCACAGCCACAACAGGCCCAGCAAAAGCATTGAGCCCGCGAGCGCCGATACGATGTCTCTTGCTGAGATGGAAATTTTATCGAGATTCGGGAAAAGGTCTAAGAGCCGGAACAACAGGCCGCCGATGATGGCACCGGCGAGACCCAGGCCAAGATTGGCTAAAAACCCGAACCCCCGTTTGTCGCGCCTGACGATAAGACCCGCGAGCGTGCCTCCGGCCAGGCCAATAATCAGCCAGACAATGGCTTGGTAAAGCGATATTTGCATGACGTTCCACGCGGTAACGGGGACAGCCAGTGTGCGCTGCAGGTTTTAATGTTTGCTAAATGCAAGACCCTAAGCCTTACCGGTACTTACACACAGATGCTGTGCTTTGCGCGGTCGCGTAGAGAAATGGGGTAATGCGCTTATGGACGAAGCGGCGTAACGCCCGAGAGCATTCCTTCCAAAAAATCGGCGATGCGACGGAGTTTGCCATGGCGGCTGAGGGGGTCACCCGCATCGATCTGTTGAAGATCGATATCGAAGGCTTCGAAGACCGGGCTTCGATGCCGTTCTTCCGCAAGACGGAAGGCTCGCTTTGGCCGAAGCAATTTCCATCGAGCATGCTGGGCGGGCACATTGGGCAGAGGACTGTCTCGCCTTCATGACTGCAAACGGTTATTCCGTATATAAAACGACGGAAAATAATACGCTGCTGTCCCTTCGTGAGCCGTAAGCCGGAACGCATCGCCCCAGCGTGCTATCCTGCCGCGTCCACTGGCCATTGGGAACCGCCATGCCAACCTACACCTGCACCATAGCCGAAGGGCAGCTTTCGCAAAGCCAGAAGGCCGCCATCGCGAGCCATATCACCCAGATCCATAGCGAAACCACGGGCGCGCCGGCCTATTTTGCGCAAGTGATTTTTCAGGAGGTCAAGCCCGGCAATCGTTTCATGGGAGGCGCGCCGTTCAGCCATAAAACGCTTTTCGTCCATGGGCACATCCGGGCCGGCCGCACGGCGGACCAAAAGCACGCTCTGCTGACAAGATTAGCCGCGGCGCTCGGGGAGGCCGCCGGTATTTCACCGGCGGGGGTCTGGATCTACATCTCCGAGCTTCCGTCCCGGCAGATGATTGAGTTCGGGCAAGTGCTGCCCGAGCCGGGAAATGAAGCTGCATGGACGGAGGCGCTCCCCGATGAAATCCGCTCGTTCATGCAAAGCATAGGCCGCGATTAGCTGAGCGCCCGCTAGAGTGATTCCGGAAAAGCGTGAAGCGGTTTTCCGATAAGAAGCACGAAAAAACAAAGACCTAGAGCCTTTTGATTCCATCAAAAGCGGAGAGGCTCTAGACCTGCTGCGGCTCGGCTGGAGGTTCGTGCGTATCGGTCTGAGCTTGTGGTGCTTCTCCGGCTTTGCGCTTTTCGCCGCGAAGGGCGCGCGCTAAGCCTTCGCATCCAGAGCGGATGCGCTCCATGCCGCGCAGCACAGACTCACCGCGCCGCAAGCGCCGGTCGAGCGTGGCCATGGTGCGGGCGAGCCCTGGATCGTCATCGCCGAGCCAAACCCCGAACACCCGGCTGTAGATCGCCAAGAGACCCTGCACGCGCATGAACCCCCGGCCGCCCTCACCATTGATGCCGGCCGCCGCCAGCATCCAATATTGCGATTTGAGCGCCGGGCGGAGCTGTGCGAGCGCCTCGCCGAAGCTCGTGCCCAGATCGTCGCGAATGCGGCGGATCGCGGGCTTATAGGGCTGCATGATTTCGAAGCGCGTGATGAGCACGTCGAACAGCCGGTCGCGCGGTACGTCCGGCCCCGGAGCGGCGAATTTTTCGAGCACCGCTTGATCCACCGCGCGCGAGAACGCCGCGAGAATCTGGCCCTTGCTCTGGAAATCTTTGCGCATCTCCGCGAGCGGTAGGTCAGCCCCGGCCGCGATTTCGCCCAAGCTCAAATCGCGCCAGCCGCGTGTTTCCGCGAGCCGCAATGCGGCGGCAATAATACGGTCGCGAGGTGTTGCGCTTTCGAGCATGGCGGCACTCCGGGCTTAACTTCTTTCCCGTTATATGCGGGCAAGCGCAAACCGTTCAACCGCTCTGTGCCCGGCATTTTGCGCGGACCAGGCTATGGCCGAGCGCGGCCATCAGCGGCTCAAGCTTGCTATCGTGCACGCCGAGCGCCCGCAAATGCTCAACGGTGTTCACGACATAGTCGATATTCGCGCCCGAAGCGCCCACGCTACGCCGCACGATGTACGCCTGCTTGGCGATTGGCAGATCGCCCGAATATTGACGATGGTGCCGGTTCACCAGGAAGCAGAGCGCTTCCACGCTGCGGTGGCTGCCGTCGAGCAGCCTCACCGGCTTCATGACGGCGGCATAAGTGTTCGTCACGTTTTCGCGCCGGTGCAAATAAGCGCGCGTATCCTGCACAAGCTGCGCCGGCACCCGGAAGGCCATGCCTTCGCAGCGCCCGCCTTTGTCCAGTCCAAGCACGAGCCCCGGCGCGGTGTGGACGCCGCGATGCACCACGGAATAGACGCAGAGCGCCCGGTGTGCGCCTTCCATCAGTGCGTGCGCGGCTTCCTCGTAGTGAAAGTTCGGCTGCCACATCAGCGAGCCGTAAGCGAATACCCAGAGCCCCACGTCTTTAAGCCGTCTTCTTCTCTGCGGGGTGTGCTCCCGCAATATTCCTGCCGAAATCGGGGGCGGGCGTGTCCTGCCCCGCATCGATAATGCCGCGCCGGATCGCGCGCGTGTGGGTGAAAAGGTTAAACAGCGTGTCGCCGTCGCCCCAGCGGA
>JBKQIH010000242.1:0-12031 GCA_052148445.1 Rhodomicrobium sp. | reverse complement strand
ATGGCAGCGAGGCGCTGCAGAAAAAATATCTGCCGAAGCTGGTGACGGGCGAGTGGACAGGCTCGATGCAGCTCACCGAGCCGCAAGCGGGCTCCGACCTGCGCTTCTTGAAGAGCCGCGCGGTTCCTGCTGGCGACGGAACCTACAAGATCACCGGCACCAAGATTTTCATCACCTATGGCGAGCACTCCATGACGGATAATATCATCCATCTGGTGCTGGCCCGGATGCCCGATGCGCCCGCCGGCACCAAGGGAATCTCGCTGTTCCTGGTCCCGAAGTTTTTCGTGAATGACGACGGCTCGCTTGGAGCCCGCAACGATGCGCATGCGGCAAAGCTCGAGCACAAGCTCGGCATTCATGGCAGCCCGACCGCGGTGATGAACTACGGCGACCAGGGCGGCGCTGTCGGCTACATGGTCGGCGAGCCAAACGGCGGGCTCAAAGCCATGCTGACGATGATGATCGAGGCGCGCATCGGCATCGGCGTCCAGGGCGTGGGCATCGCCGAGCGCGCGTTCCAGCACGCGCTGGCTTACGCGCATGAACGCAAGCAAGGCGCAGGCGAAACGTCCGGTCCAAACGATTCGGTGCCGATCTTCGAGCATCCGGACGTAAAGCGCATGCTGCTCACCATGAAGGCCAAGACCTCGGCGGCGCGCGCGATCTGCTATGCGACCTCCGTCGCGATGGATATCGCGCATCACGCCCCGGACGAGGGCGAACGCAAACGCGCCTTGGCCGAGGCTGCGCTGCTGACGCCCGTTGCGAAAGCGTTTTCGACCGACATAGGCGTCGAGGTGGCTTCCGAGGGTATTCAAGTCCATGGCGGCATGGGCTTCATCGAGGAAACGGGCGCCGCGCAACACTACCGCGACGCGCGCATCGCCCCGATCTACGAAGGCACGAACGGCATTCAGGCCATAGACCTCGTCACGCGTAAGCTGACCTTGAACGGCGGCGAGACCGTGAGCGCATTCATCGCCCGGCTGAAAGATACCGTGCGCGAGGTGAAGGCCTCGAACGAGCCGGCCTTCGGTGCCATGGGCGAGCGCATGGAGGCGAGCGTTGCCGCGCTGGAGGAGACAAGCCATTGGCTGCAGCGCCAGCTTTCGGAGAATAAAGACGCCGCGCTCGCGGGCGCAACGCCTTTCGGCAGGCTTTTTGGACTCGCGGCCGGCGGGATTTATCTCGCGAGAGGCGCTTTGGCAGCGGCACGCACCGATGGCGCGAACGCAAGCGCCCATTCGCTTGAAGCCCGTCACTTCGCCGAAAGCTCCATGGGCGAAACGGACGGTCTGAAACACGCGGTCACCAACGGTTACGAAACCGTGATGCAGGCCGGCGCGGTGCTGGGAACGCGATAAAAATGAGTGCACATGTCGAGATCGCGCAGGCCGGCGCCGTCCAAACCGTCAGGCTCAACCGTGCGGAGAAGAAGAACGCTCTGACCGGCGAAATGTACCGGGTGCTGACCGATGCGCTGCGCTCTGCTGACATCGCCGGAGACATTGCCGTCACCGTGATCCTGGGCCAGCCCGGGATTTTCTGCGCCGGCAACGACATGGCGGACTTCCTTGCGGCCAGCCAAGGCGGCGGCGGCGCGCTCAGCGCATTCAGTTTTCTACAAGCGCTCGCAGAGCACGAGAAGCCGTTGATCGCCGCCGTGGATGGCCCGGCCGTCGGTATCGGCACCACTCTGATGCTGCACTGCGATCTCGTCTTTGCGAGCCCGCGCGCGATGTTTCAGACCCCGTTCGTCAATCTCGGGCTCGTTCCGGAGGCAGCATCGAGCCTGCTCGGACCGAGGCTGATGGGGCATGCGCGAGCGTTCGAACTCCTCGTCATGGGCGAGCCTTTCCCGGCAGAGCGCGCAATGGAAGCCGGTTTCGTCAATCGGATCGCGCCGGCGGAGGAGCTCGAAAGCGCCGCCCTGAAAGCCGCGGAGGCGCTCGCGGCCAAGCCTCGCGAGGCTGTGCGGATTTCGAGGCGGCTCTTGAAAGGCGACCCGGCTGCCATCAAGCAGCGGATGGAGGAGGAAGGCGCACTTTTTTTACAGCGCTTGCAATCGAAGGAGGCCATGGCCGCGTTTTCCGCGTTTCTACAAAAGGCGCCCCGAGCGGGGTAGACTGATTTGTTACCTTTTCCGCCGCGGCGCAACCGCTGGCGGCATAGCCATGCTGAGAGAAAAGAAAATATGGGAACGCTCAATAAGAAGACTCTGTTTATAACCGGCGGCAGCCGCGGTATTGGGCTTGCCATCGCGCTGCGGGCGGCAAGGGACGGCGCCAACATCGCGATTGCGGCAAAAACCGCCGATCCAAATCCGAAATTGCCGGGGACGATCCATACCGCCGCCACCGAGATCGAGCAGGCCGGCGGGAAGGCGCTTCCGATTCTTTGCGATATCCGCTTCGAGGACCAGGTGCAGGCTGCGGTCGACGAAACGGTCAAACGCTTCGGCGGCATCGATGTCTGCATCAATAATGCGAGCGCGATCAGCCTGACGCCGACGGCGCAGACGGATATGAAGCGCTACGATCTGATGCATCAGATCAACGGACGCGGCACGTTCCTGACGTCGAAGCTGTGCATTCCGCATCTGATGAAGGCGGACAATCCGCATATTCTCATGCTTTCGCCGCCGCTCGATCTCAATCCCCGCTGGTTCGCGCCCCACGTCGCCTACACCATCGCGAAATATAATATGAGCCTTTGCGTGCTTGGCATGGCGGCGGAGTTGAAAGCGCACGGCATCGCCGTCAACGCGCTCTGGCCGCGGACAACAATCGCAACCGCGGCCGTCGCAAATTTGCTTGGAGGCGACAAGCTGATGCGGGCCAGCCGTAAGGCGGACATTCTCGCCGACGCCGCCCATCTCATCTTGAGCAAGCCATCGCGCGAATTCACCGGAAACTTCTGCATCGACGACACGCTGCTTTGGGAGAACGGCAAGCGCGACTTCGACCATTATCGCATCGACCCGAGCGAAGATCTGGCTCCCGATTTCTTCGTTCCCGAGGACAGCAAGCCGCCTGTCTCCCTGAAAGCTCTGGTGAGCAAAAACGCCGGTTGAGGCCATCCCATGTCTACGCTCCACATCACACACGACTCCTTTCTCAATCACGACACCGGCGAATGGCACCCTGAGCGAGCGGACCGGATGACGGCCATCGGCGAAATCCTCTCGCAAGAGAAGTTTCAGAACCTTCACCATGTTGAAGCGCCCCGGGCGACGAGGGAGCAAATCGTTCGCGCCCACCCAGAGCGCTATTTCGACTTTATCGAGAAAAGCGCCCCGCGGGACGATGTCATTTCGCTGGACGGCGGCGATACCATGATGTCGCCCGGCACCTGGGAGGCCGCCCTTCGCGCGGCGGGCGCCGGTATTCAGGCCGTCGACGAAGTGATGCAGGGCCTTGCCTCCAACGCCTTTTGCAAAGTCCGCCCGCCCGGGCATCATGCCGAGATCGAACGGGCCAATGGCTTCTGCCTATTTAATAATGCCGCGGTGGCAGCCTTTCACGCCAAGGCAGCCCATGGAGCCGAGCGGGTCGTTGTCGTCGATTTCGACGTCCATCACGGAAACGGTACGCAGGCGATTTTCTGGTCGCACCCGTCCCTCATGTACGCCTCGACCCATCAGATGCCGCTGTTTCCCGGAACCGGCAGCCTCACCGAGCGCGGGGAGACCGGCAATATCGTGAATGCACCGCTTCGTGCCGGCGATGGGAGCCAGGAATTTCGCGAAGCCTACGAATCGGTCATTCTACCGGCGCTGCGCCGGCACGCGCCCGACCTGATCGTCGTATCGGCCGGATTCGACGGCCACCGCTCAGATCCGCTCGCCAACATCAACCTCGTCGAAGAGGATTATGCGTGGGTTACGCGGAAGTTGCTTGAAGTCGCCCGGGAACGCTGCGGGGGGCGGCTTGTTTCCATGCTGGAGGGTGGCTACGACCTTACGTCGCTGAGCAGGTCGGTCGCAGTGCACGTGCAAGCGTTACTGGAGGCTTTTTAGGGAACGATCATGCAAACCAATGCAATCAAGGAGCCGCCGGCACCCCGGCAGGCGCGTGGAAATTTTGCCGACATCAAGGGCATGAGTTTCGAAGCCGCGCTGAAGGAGCTCGAACAAATCGTGACCCGCCTCGAAAGGGGCGACGTGGACCTTGAGCAATCCATCGAGATTTACGAACGCGGTGAAGCGCTGCGCGGCCATTGCGATCAGCTTTTGAAGCGCGCGGAAGCCAAAGTCGAGCGCATCACCCTGAACGCGCAAGGAATTCCTGCTGGAACCGTTCCGCTCGATCCGGGCACGAACGGTTCGCCCGCTGCGTAAAAAATCGCTAGAAAATTTCTATATATGAATACAGCTCCTTAGCTAAGGACACAAAAAAGCCGGGCCTCTGCGGGCGCGTATTTGTCTTGCAGTGTTGCCTTTTCGCAGGGGCGGGACTGCATTCCGCATTTGCGACAAAAAATTCGGTGTTCTGAAAGGCCTAATCAAATAGGCTAGCTAAAGCGAATTCCGAAGGAAAGCATAGAAGTGACGATCAGCAACCGTACCCCGCTTCTCGATACCATCAAGTCTCCAGAAGACCTGCGTAAGCTCGATCCCGATCAGCTGCGTCAGGTGGCCGATGAACTGCGGTTCGAGACCATCGATGCTGTCTCGGTCACGGGCGGTCATTTGGGAGCCGGGCTGGGCGTCGTCGAGCTGACGGTGGCGATCCACTATCTTTTCAATACGCCGCACGACCGGCTGATCTGGGACGTCGGCCACCAGGCTTATCCCCATAAAATTTTGACGGGCCGCCGCGACCGCATCCGGACGCTGCGCCAGCCGGGCGGGCTGTCCGGGTTCACCAAGCGTTCCGAAAGCGAATACGATATTTTCGGCGCGGGCCATTCCTCAACCTCGATCTCGGCCGGGCTTGGCATGGCGGTTGCCCGCGATCTCAAGGGGGAAGAGGACCGTCACGTCATCGCGGTCATCGGCGAGGGCGCCATGAGCGCCGGCATGGCCTACGAGGCGATGAACAACGCCGGTGCGATGGATAAGCGCCTGATTATCATTCTGAACGACAACGATATGTCGATTGCGCCCCCGGTCGGCGCACTCTCCGCTTATCTCGCGCGCATCACGTCGTCGGAAACCTTCCTCAAAGTCCGCGATTTCGGCAAGCAAGTCGCGAACATGCTGCCGAAGTCTTGGGAACAGCGCGCGGGCCGCGCAGAGGAGTTCGCCCGGCACCTGTTCACCGGCGGCACGCTGTTCGAGGAACTCGGCATGTACTATATTGGGCCCATCGACGGGCATAATCTCGATCATCTTTTGCCGGTTCTGCGCAACGTCCGCGATGCGAATGCCGGCCCCGTGCTGATCCATTGTGTGACCCAAAAGGGCAAGGGCTATTCCTACGCCGAAAACTCCGCGGACAAATATCACGGCGTGACCAAGTTCAACGTCGTCACTGGCGCGCAGGATAAGGGCAAGGCCGGCCCGCCGAGCTACACCAAGGTTTTCGCCCAGAGCCTGATCGGGGAAGCCCGCAAGGACGATAGGATCGTGGCCATCACGGCGGCCATGCCTTCGGGTACGGGGCTCGACCTGTTCGAAAAGGAATTTCCGGATCGCTGCTTCGATGTCGGTATCGCCGAGCAGCACGCCGTAACTTTTGCCGCCGGCCTCGCGGTCGAAGGCCTGAAGCCCTTCGCGGCCATCTACTCGACCTTCTTGCAGCGCGGCTACGATCAGCTCGTGCACGACGTTGCCGTGCAGCATCTGCCGGTGCGCTTTGCGCTCGACCGCGCCGGCCTTGTCGGCGCGGACGGGGCGACGCATGCCGGCTCGTTCGACCTCGCCTATCTCTGCTGCCTTCCCGATTTCGTCGTCATGTCGCCGTCGGATGAGGTTGAGCTCAAGCACATGGTCGCAACGGCGGCTTTCATCGGAGACCGGCCGAGCGCGTTGCGCTATCCGCGCGGCGAAGGCCTTGGCCTTGAAATGCCCGAGTCCGGCGTCCCGCTCGCCATCGGCAAGGGGCGGATCGTGCGCGAAGGCTCGGCGGTTGCCATCCTCTCGCTCGGCACCCGGCTGCACGAAAGCCTCAAAGCCGCCGAGAAGCTGGCCGCGATGGGCCTGCCGGCGACGGTGGCCGATGCGCGCTTCGCCAAGCCCCTTGACCGCGATCTCATCCGCCAGCTCGCCCGGCATCATGAGGTGCTGATTACCGTCGAGGAAGGCTCCTCCGGCGGCTTCGGCAGCCACGTGCTGGAGTTCCTGGCTCGCGACGGGCTGCTCGATCACGGGCTGAAAGTGCGCCCGCTCGTGCTGCCCGATATTTTCATGGATCACGGCAAGCCCGAAGCGATGTACGAAGCCGCCGGGCTCAACGCGAGCGGCATCGTCGGCGCCGTGACCGCCGCGCTCGGCTTGGCCGGAGCGGTACGCGACAGCCGCGCTTAGGCTGCCGCAGCGTGTCCCCTCTCCCCGCCTGTATCCGCAAGCGGATACAGGAACTTCGATATGCCACGCCGCGGCGTGCTTGCGAGAGAGGGTTGGCGTGAGGGGGATTCCGCCTGTATTAAAGGCCAACTCTTGCGTCCGCGCTGCCCTTGTTGCAAAGTGCGGCAATTACGCGCCGCTGAGCCCACCTCAGTCTTCGTCGCCGTAAACCGATGGTACTTGCCGCTCAATATCCATGGCGTCGTGCAGAACGCGGCTGATGCCGGTGATTTCGGGGTTCAGGCACCTGTAAAGCAAGAAATGCCTTGGCTTTCGGACGCCTCCGCCGGATTGGGCGCCTGCGCGGCTGTGGCGCAAATGATAGGTGCGAATGCCGCCGCCAACCTCAGGGCGCGCCACGCTGCCGGGACGGAGCGGATCGGCTGCGATATCGCGCAAAGCCGCGATGAACAGCGCTTCGTAGCGAAAGCGCGCCGGCTCTCCGAATGTTTCATGCGTTCGCCGGAGGATGGCAACGATGTCCTCTTCCGCGAAAGCGGATAGCCGGATTAACGCCAAGCTCACGCGCCCGGCTTGGCGGCGTCACCCGCCCGTTTGCCAAGACCGGCAATGTAGTCCGGCAAATCGTGCTCCGGCGCATCGATAAAGCGGCCTTCATCGATGGCGTCGAAGCCCGCCTGCGCGGCGGCCCGCAGCGCCGTAAGCTTGGCCGCGTTCTCCGCCTCGCGCTGCTCAAGCAGACGCAAGCCTTCGCGCAGCACCTCGCTCGCATTTTGGTAGCGTCCGCTGGAAACGAGGGCGTCGATGACTTTCTCGTGCCAGTCGGTCAGCACGACATTGCGCGTGGGCATCGATGAATTCCTATGTTGAACCCAATACCGAACGCTATCACGGTTTGGCAGATTATGCCAACGGCGTGCGAACCGGCAGCGCGGCGGGGCCGCTTTTCATAGGCGCCTACCATGGTAAATGCCGCGACGGTTAATGGCACCGGTTTCGAATTTCTCCCCGCCGCAAAAGCCGCGATTTTTCGCGTTTTTGCCTACGATTCCGTGATTCAAAAAGTCCGTTAAATATCCTCGCAGTTCGTAATTAACCAAAAGCCCGCTCCCCCGCTCACGCCGGGCGCTTTTGCCGTTGGAAATAAGTCTGGTATATCAATGCGTTATGCGCGTTAACCCCCCGGCAAGGCGCTTTGCTCTAACGTTGCATCTTAACCGAAGCCCACCCAGGAGGCCCCCAACCTTTCGATCCGCTACGGCATCCATACGTAATCTTCGCGGCGCTGTAGGCTTGCCGCAAGCCGCGCGGCGGTCTAAAACTGCGGCTCGGTTGCCGCTTTAAGGACGAACCTTGTGAACATATGCATGATCGGGGCCGGCTATGTCGGCCTGGTATCCGCCGCCTGTTTCTCCGAATTCGGCTGGAACGTCACCTGCGTCGAGAAGGACGCGGGCAAGCTCGAACGGCTCGGCCGCGGCGAGATCCCGATCTACGAGCCGGGCCTCGACGATTTGGTCGCGAAAAACGTGCGCGCCGGCCGGCTGCATTTCACGGGGGAACTTGCGTCTGTTGCCGCCGCGGCAGACCTCATTTTCCTCGCCGTCGGCACGCCCATGCGCCGCGGCGACGGCTATGCCGATCTTTCCTACGTGTATCAGGCCGTTGAGGAAATCGTCCCGCATCTGAAGGGCTTCACGGTCATCACAACCAAGTCCACCGTGCCCGTCGGCACCAGCCGCGAGATCGAGCGGCGGATGAAAAAGCTGCGTCCCGAGGCGGAATTTGCCGTCTGCTCCAACCCGGAATTTTTGCGCGAGGGCTCGGCGATCCAGGATTTCACCCATCCCGACCGCGTTCTGGTAGGCGTGGACGATACGCGCGCGCGCGCCGTGATGGAGCGCGTCTACGAGCCGCTCAGGCTTCGCAACGCGCCCGTGATGTTCGTGAGCCGCGAGAGCGCGGAGCTTGCAAAATATGCGGCGAACGCGTTCCTCGCCATGAAGATCAGCTTTATCAACGAGATCGCCGACCTGTGCGAGGAGGTGGGCGCGAACGTGCAGCAGGTGGCGCATGCCATCGGCTCGGACCGGCGCATTGGCGACAAATTCCTGCATCCGGGGCCCGGCTATGGCGGCTCGTGCTTCCCGAAGGACGTCGCGGCGCTCGCCCGCACTGCGCGGGAGGCTCGCGCGCCGCTGACGCTTGTCGAGCAAGTCGAAAAGGTTAACACCGAGCGCAAAATCGCGATGGCGCATAAGGTGATCCGCGCGGCGGGCGGCGATGTGCATGGCAAGACCATTGCCATTCTGGGCGTGACCTTCAAGCAGAACACCGACGATATGCGCGACGCGCCGAGCCTTGTCATCGTGCCCATGCTGCAGGAACGCGGCGCCACCGTGCGGGTCTACGATCCGCAAGGGCGCTCGCAGGCCGGGCCGCTATTGCCGGGCGTCGTCTGGTGCGAGAGCGTGCTCGACGCGGCCGAAGGGGCCGACGCGGTGGCCGTGCTGACCGAGTGGAACGAATTCCGCGCGGTGAGCCTTCGGGCGCTCAAGGACAGAATGCGCGGGGCCGCGCTTGCCGATCTGCGCAACATCTATCGCCCCGAGCACGCGCGCGAGGCCGGGCTCACTTATGTCAGCATCGGCAGGCCGGACGGGGTGCCGGACGGCGTCACAGGGCCGGCGGGAAACGAGGATTGATCGGGCATTCGCCCGGCAAGTGATGCTAAGTCTGGCGGTTGAACCCGATATTGTCATCGACGACGATCACGGGTCCCCCAGGGATCTTGGCCGGGTTCGATATGCCGAGTAGTTGGAACTCGATTTTATCGGCCCAAACCTTTCGCAAGAAGTCGCTGAAAACACCGATGTTAAGCTGCTCACCGGGGCAGCGCCTGTAGCCAAAACCGAAAGGCGCATAGCCCGCGTAGTCGCACACCGGAAGGGGCTTGCCGTCGACGACGCCGAAGACAGTGCCGAACGCGCTGTTTTCGATGTCTGCCTTTCTACCGTCACTGACCGCAAACGAAGTCTTGCCGAACGGGCACGCCGCAAGTCCGATCGTTTTTACTTTGGTTTCGTCGATCCGATCGCTTGTGGGCGCATCGATATAGCGATCGGGATTGAATTCAGTTGGGTTTTTCCAAAGGATTGGGTTGATGCTCGCTTGCAGAGGGGAAGTGATTGCATAGGCATAGCGGTCCGTACCGTGCGCCGGCTGCAATTCATGTAGAGTAGAGATGGCGCCCGGGCTCGGAGAGATCGTCCGGAACAGTTCCATGACGAAGCGCTGAAGCGGCGTGAACGCTCCAGCGTCAACCTCATCGTGGTCGCTTTCCATGGTTTTCTTGAACCAGGCCTTGACGGCGGGGTCGCCGGTGGTTTTCTCCAGCTTGAGCATGATATTATATACTGTATAGCCCCATTGGCTGAGGGCGTTGAAATTGTGAAAACATTCGAAGACGACATCTTTTTGCCGGAAGTCCTCGCCTTCTTTGCCGTTCTTCGTCCAGTAGTAGACGAATGTCTTCTCCGGGTCTTTTGTTTTCCCGCTCATAACCTCATGCGTTTTCGCTGCGATCCACTCCTTTAGCGGCTCCCGGAGTGCCCGCACCTTCATATAATTCTCGTAGACAATCCCAAGCCTGGGATCGCGGAAGCTAATGACGGTATTGAAGCTCTCGCCGATTTGCCGGACCCTAGCAGGGATTGCGTCGCCCTTAACCCCAAGGTGCAGATCCCAGAATAGATCGGGATAACTGTCGAGATAACGCCGCATTAAAGGCTTGCCAGCGTTTTGCTTATCGAGAAGTTCGTCGAAGAAGGCTCTTACCTTCTTTGAGTACATCGGTTGATAGAGGTCGGCCGTCAACGCAGAAATATAGATACGTTTTCTGCGGTTATCGGGCCCGCGATGGTCGAGGCCTTGTATGAAGACCGAAAGTCCGTCTTTCTCGAAGCTTGGCGCCCAATCTTCATAGAGCAGCCCCCAAAGATCGTAGGGAAGTGCATATTGCTTGTTAAGCTCTTGCCCCATCATCGGAAGCGATGGCAACTCGCCCTGGTAAAAGCTTTCGCGCAGGAAGGGCATGATGACGTGCTCGGTATAGGCAGGGTCGTAGCCCGGGGGGACCATTTCGGCCATTTCGCCTGGAGCCGGCATCGCGCCATGAGGGGCCATTCCGGTTTGCGCGCTGGCCCTGCCCGTTCCGGCCGTCAACAATCCCGCGACGCCGGCGCCGATCAAAAATTGCCGCCGCGGCAGATCGAGAGGTTCGGGCGTTGAGCTGGCTTCCTCGCCGATCCGGCCGTTTACCTCCGTTGATTCTGAGTTCACTTTAACCTCCATCGCGGCGTTATAGCGAAAGTCTTTCCATAAGCATAATTGCAGCGCATCGCCGTTGCACGGCACAAGCACATTTATAATGGATTTTCTGTTGCATATTCTTCACATAACTACCGTGACATCTCAATACGCGGTGATAGCATCCGAGGCGGTTATCAGCAAAGCGTGAGGCCGGTTCGCTTTTATTGCGTGGGATGCGGCAATTGCACAGCTGAGGATCCTGTGGCAATAGTTCTGCCATGCCAGAGCAGACGGCCCATTTGCACGCGCTTGCGCCGCTCAGCCGCGATAGCCTGCCGGGCGACACGGCGGGTCTTGCGCGGTTCCTGATTGGAAAGCTGGTGTTGCGAGCGTTACCGGAGGGGCTGGCGAGCGGCCGTATCGTCGAGACCGAAGCCTACCTTACCGGCGATGAGGCGAGCCATACTTTCAGAGGGATGACGGCGCGCAATAAAGTCATGTTCGGTCCGCCGGGATATGCCTATGTGTATCTCGCTTACGGCGTCTCGTTCATGCTGAACGTGTCGAGCGGGCCTGAGGGCGTGGGCGAAGGCGTGCTCATTCGCGCCGCCGAGCCGTTCAGCGGGCTCAACGCCATGAGGCGGTATCGCGGCGAGGTACCGGAGCGCGACCTCCTGCGCGGGCCGGGCCGGCTTGCCAAGGCGCTGGATATCGGCCGCGGCCTGAACGGCACGGATTTGTGCGCGGCCGGGCCGCTATGGCTTGCTTCGGACGGCCACGAACCTCAAGACGTCGGCGTCAGCGTGCGTATCGGGATCAACCGCGACGCGCACCGGCCCTTGCGTTTTTTCATGAAGGGCAGCCCATATGTGAGCGGCCCGGCGGCCTTGAACCGGACCGGAGCTTGAGCCCGGTGACGGCACCGTCATCGCTAGGCGGCTCCCGCCGCCGCGGCGATCCAGATCGGGGTCAAATGTTCTAAGAAACGATGTGCCGTTCGCGCGCCGCGTCCACGATCTGCGCCAGGATCGACAAAGCCACGAGCGAGGCGGACTTCAAGCCTGGGACGAGGCCCGCGGGGCTTTGGATGCATGCGATGGCGGTTTCGGAAAAACCGGCGCTGGCGAGGGCCAGCTTGCGCGCGGCGTGCGCATTGCGGCTGCCGATGGCGGTGATGAAAAAGCAGGGGCCGTCGATGAGCGCGGCGAAAACCGGCATCTCCTTCTCGTGGTCGTGAAAGGCGAGCAC
>JBKQIH010000241.1:0-36014 GCA_052148445.1 Rhodomicrobium sp. | reverse complement strand
AGCCCCGCGCCCGCTTTTTGCAGCTCGGCGGCGATGGCCTTCGCATCCGCCACGGCGAGGCTGAGCGGGGGGAAATACACGCGGCCGGATGTGCCGGGCGGCGTCCAGCCTTTGTCCACATAGGCATCGATGCCGATGGCGAGGATATGCAGCTTCGGCTTTAGGGCATCGGCTGGACTAATGTAAGCGATGGATGTCTGCGCAGGCACCGAAGCCAGGAGATTACGCGCGTTATAGGCAACGGCCTCAATCGCATTCTCGCCAGGGTCGAGCGCAAGCGTTTGCTGAACCTGGTAATCAGGCGCTGCGCCTTCGGGCGCGCGCATCACGCCTACGGTCAGGCCATTAACACGCCATTCGATGCGCCCGATGCCCTTGCCGCGATCCTTGATCCGGGCGGCAAGAGTGACGAGGCCGGTGTCCGATTGGCTTTCAGACGGGTGCGAGGCGATCTCCACCTCCGGGGCGGGTCCGCTGGCGAGAACTTTATCGAGGTTCAAGACCTCCGCGGCCCGCTTGACTTCGCCATAGGGATCGCCAGCCAGCGAATCCCGCACAAGGTCTGGGTTGAACAAGGATTGATGAACCTGTCCAATCGTTGCTGCCTCGAGTCCCCGAACCGCGTGCAGCATGCCGGTTTCCCCCGCCGAAGTGGAAAAGAAGCCTGCTGGCGTAATCGCGAGCCAGCCGCCAGAGGCGGATGCAATGAGTGTGGCCAGTGCCGTGCCACTCTTCGCCTCCCCAGCCCCGGAAAGGTGCTCCGCATCCCAAATCCGGACGGTTCCGTCCTCGCTGCCCGATAGTACTTCCTTGCCATCGGGGGAAAAAGCGGCCGAGACGGCTGCACTCCCATGCCCGGCGTAGGTGGCAAGCTCGCGTCCGGATTCCACATCCCAAAGTTTGAGCGTACGATCTAGGCTGCCGGAAAGCGCCCGCCGTCCATCGGGGGACAAGGCAACTGAGAGGACGGGCTCCGTATGTCCAGAAAAGCTGCGCAGTTCGCGGCCTGACGCCGCGTCCCATAGTTTTAGCGTGCGGTCCGAACTTCCCGAAAGCACAAGCCGTCCATCGGCGGAAAAAGCGAGCGATCTGATTGCGGCGCCATGGCCGGTAAAACTGTGAAGCTCGCGCCCAGAAGCCAGCTCCCACAATTTCAGTTCCGACCTAACTTCTACTGTCTTGCCGTTCACCTGGAACGCGAGATCGCTGCCGCTACCCGACAGCACGAAACGGCCATCGGGCGAAAACGCAATCGCGTTGATTTGGCCGTGATGCCCGCTAAAAGTGCCAAGCTCGCTCCCAGATGCGACATCCCATAGTTTCAGTGTCCGGTCCACGCCGCCCGAAATCGCCAAGCGGCCATCGGGTGAAAACGCAACCGAAAGCACCCAACCTAGCCCTCCGTGTCCGGAGAAGCTTCGAAGCTCGCGGCCCGATGCGGCCTCCCAGAGCCTCATCGTGCTGTCGCGGCTTCCCGATAAGGCCAGCCGGCCGTCGGGCGAGAAAGCCACTGAGGTAATGACATCGGTATGCCCGCGGAGTGTCCGCAGAAGCCGTCCAGACGCCAAGTCCCAAAGCTTGAGCGTGCGGTCCCAGCCTCCGGCGAGCACTGAAGTTCCATCGGGGGAAACTGCGATGGCATTGACGATTTCCGTCTGCCGCGTGAAGCTTCGCAGCTCGCGCCCCGTACCGGCATCCCACAACCTCAACGTCTTGTCGTCGCTGCCCGACAGCACTTGCCGGCCATCTGGGGAAAAGGTTGCCGATGTGACCCAGCCTTTATGCCCTGTCAACGTCCGCAGCTCGCGTCCTGATTCGGCATTCCAGAGTTTGATAGTACCATCCGTGCTTGCCGATAACGCCAGCTTTCCATCTGGAGAAAAGGCGGCCGAAGATATGCCGAGCGAATGCCCGGTGAATGTGCGAATCTCGCGCCCCGACGCCAAATCCCACAATTTCAGTGTGGAGTCCGCGCTCCCCGATAGCGCTAGCGTTCCGTCCGGTGAAAACGCAACCGAGGTGACACGGTATTTGTGCCCGGTGAAATTTTGAAGCTCGCGCCCCGACTCGACATCCCACAATTTAAGTTCCGGATTGCTCGCGGTGTTATCGCCGCTTCCCGAAAGCGCGAGCTTGCCGTCGGGAGAGAGAGCGACCGCTTCGATAAGGCTACGATGCCCGGTAAAGGTGCGAAGCTCGCGTCCGGAAGCAACCTCCCAAAGCTTAATCGTCCGGTCGTAGCTCCCTGAGATCGCCAGCCGGCCGTCCCGCGAAAAGGCAACCGAAGTGACGGCGCCGGTATGGCCGGCGTAGGTTCGGACCTCGCGACCGGTCTCCAGATCCCAGAGCCTCAGCGTCTTGTCCCAGCTCCCTGACAGGGCGGTCTTTCCATCGGGCGAAATCGCGGCCGCGTTGACCACCCCAGTATGCCCCGCGAAGCTGCGAAGCTCGCGCCCGGTGGCCGCGTCCCAAAGCTTCAAGGTGTTGTCCTTGCTTGCCGAAAGCGCCAGCCTGCCATCGGGGGAGAGGGCAACGGAGGTGACCCCGCTTGTATGTCCGAGCTGTACCACGATTTGCGCGGCGGGCTTCTCCCCGGCCGATGCGCTAAAGGCTTCCGCGCAAAAAAGCTGCGCGATCCCAATGGCAAATAGGAATACTCGCAAGCGCATCGGCTTTAGCTCCCTGATATGGACCGCCGGCGTTCCCCCAGGAACGGTCACGCTTCAATAACGGAATGACGGGGTACCGTCTACGCGGGAGGGCATTTTGGAGACGGCGGACTGCCCAGGTACACAGATTTATGAGGCAGCGCCGCGCATGGGTTAATGCCGCGCTGTTGCAATTGCCCGGCCGCATGCGTAAACACAATAGGTTCACTGGCCCAGCGCATCGGAGGCGCTTGGCCATTGCAAAAGTTTCATCGATCCAGAACACTTTCGAACCGGGGGGATAGCATGATGCGTGGAGTGAGATCGCTTATTCCGGCGCTTGCCATTTTGTGCGCCGCTCTGGCGCTGCCGCAGGCCGCCGCGCGGGCGCAGGGCAAGGAGCCCGTGACCATCGGCTCGGTCGAGATTCTGACGGGGCCGAACAACAAATACGGCGTCGCGATCAAGAACGGTTTCGACCTCGCCCTGGAGGAGGTCAACAAGGCCGGCGGCGTGCTGAACGGGCGTCCGCTGGAGATCGTCTACGAGGACTCCGCGGGAGCCAAGGAGCAGGCGATCAACGCCGTGCGCCAGCTGATCGGCGCGAAGAAGGTTCCGCTGATCCTCGGCCCCACGCTTTCGAACGAGATGTTTGCGGCGGGCCCGGTCGCCAATGGGCGCAAGATCCCGATAATCGGAACCTCGAACACCGCCAACGGCATCACCGCCATCGGCCCCTATGTGTTCCGCACCTCGCTGCCCGAAGCCGATGTCGTGCCCGTGACCTTGAAGGCGGCGATGGACAAGCTCGGCGTCAAGCGCGTGGCCGTGATGTACGGCAACGACGACGCGTTTACGAAATCCGCCTACGACGTGATGAAGGCCGCGCTCGCGAAGCTCGGCATCGAGGTGCTCGCAACGGAAACGTTCGGGTCGAAGGACACCGATTTTTCGCCGCAGCTGACGAAGATCGAGGGGCTCCATCCCGACGCCATCGTGGTCTCGGCGCTGGTCGAGGCCGGGTCGGGCATCTTGCTGGCCAAGAAGGCGCTCGGCATTCCGGCAAGCGTGCGCGTGATCGGCGGCAACGGCTTGAATTCGCCCAAGGTCGGCGAGATCGCCGGCGATGCCGCGGACGGCACGTTGGTGGGCAGCCCGTGGTTTATTGGCAAGGCCGATCCCGTCAATCAGGCGTTCATTGCGGCCTACCGGGCGAAATACGGCTCCGATCCCGATCAATTTGCGGCCCAGGCTTACGACACGCTGAAGCTCGCGGCGAAAGCGATTACGGCGGCCGGCGCGCCCGATCCGGAGAAGATCCGGGATGCGCTCACGAAAACCTCGCATGACGGCGTGATGGGCAAGCTCTCGTTCAACGCGGAGCGGAGCCCCGCCGACACCTCCGGCGTTGCCGTCCTCGAAATGAAGGGCGGAAAGTACCGCATCTTTAAGTAATGCTAAGCTTCGATGATTTTAACTCAAGCCCCCCTCACCCTGTCCTTCTCCCCAAGGGGAGAAGGGACGCTTGCTCCACCCTCGGAGAAGTGGCTGCCCCCTGCTCCCTCTCCCGTTGGGGAGAGGGTTGGGGTGAGGGGGACTTCCCAGCTTCGTGAGATCGTCCCATGTTCGCCCAGCATCTCGCTAACGGTGCCGTCGCCGGCTCGGCATACGCGCTGTTTGCGCTGGGCTTTACGCTCATGTTCGGCGTGCTCGGCGTCATCAATCTGACTTACGGGTTCTATTTTTCCGCAGGCGCGTTCCTCGCGCTGTATCTCACGGCGGCTGGAGCGCCGGTCTGGCTTGCCCTTCCGGTGGCGAGCGTTCTGATCGGGCTCACGGCTGTTGGGCTCGATGCGGCGCTTCTCACCCGGCTGCGCCGCGCCAAGGCTCCCGAACTCGCCTCCCTCATGGTGACGCTCGGGGCCACGCTGTTTCTCTATTCGGCCGCGACCGCGATTTTCGGCACGGACATCCGGCGGTTTCCCCCCGCTGTGTTCGCAGGCGGTGCCTTTGAGATCGCGGGCGTGCGCCTGACCTTGAGCCAGTTTCTCATTATGGGCACGGCGGCGCTGTCGGTCGCGGTCCTGCTGTTTGTCATGCGCGGAACCCGGATCGGGCTCGCCATCCGCGCGCTCGCCGAAAATAGCGACGCGGCCCAGCTCATGGGCGCGGACGCTGGCGCGGTGACGAGGCTCGTGTCGTTCATATCGGGCGCGCTCGGCGCGCTGGCCGGCATTCTCATCGGCCTGAAGGACAACGCCATCCAGCCCTATATGGGCGAGGCCATGATGCTCAAGGGCTTCGCCGTCATTATCCTCGGCGGGCTTGGCGATATCCGCGGCGCGCTGTTGGCCGGCCTCGCGGTGGGCTTCCTGGAAAGCATGACGGCGGGCGGGCTGTTCGAGAGCGTGAGCGGGGGTTACGTTTCGTCCAGCTGGAAAGACGCGGTGGGTTTCGTCCTCCTCGTGCTGACGCTGTGGATCCGTCCCTCGGGGCTGTTCGGCCGCGCTTCGGTGAGGCGGGCCTGATGCCGGCATCGTTCGACGATTTCTTTTTCACCTATCAAGCGCTCATTTACACCGTGGGCACCAATGGCTTGCTCGCGCTCAGCATGTATGCGGTGCTCTCCGCCGGCCAGCTTTCGCTCGGCCAGGCCGCGTTCATGGGCATCGGTGCCTATGTCTCGGCGCTCGCGACCGTGAAGCTCGGCGTGCCTTTCGCCGTGGCGCTGGGCGCGGGGATGCTCGCCCCGGCGCTGGCCGCCGCGCTGATCGGCGTCCCGACCTTGCGTCTATCGGGCGTCTATCTCGCGCTGGCCACCATAGGTTTCGGTGAGGTCGTGCGCATCTTTTATCTCAATTCGGACACGGCCGGCGGGGCGCTCGGCCTTGCCGGCATTCCTCAGCAGGGCGGCGCGTGGCTGATCTATCTGTGCCTCGCCGCGGCGCTTGCGGTGTTCATGGCCATCGGGCGCTCGCGCATCGGCAGGGCCATGGAGGCGATGCGCGAGGACGAGACCGCCGCCGGCGTCATGGGCGTGAACGTACCGCTTTACCGCTTTTCGGCTTTGATCGCGTCGGCGGTTCTGGCGGGGCTCGCGGGCGCGCTCAGCGCCGATGTTTCGTCCTTCATCGGCCCGAACGAATATGGGTTCGACCAGGCGGTGACCATCCTCAGCTTCGCGCTGCTCGGCGGCATCGGCTCGCCCTACGGCCCGGTGCTCGGCGCGATAATCCTCACGCTTCTGCCCGAGGTGCTGCGTCCGCTGCACGATTTCCGCTTCGCCGTAAACGGGCTCATCATCGTGATCGCCGTGCTGTTCATGCCGCGGGGGCTCTTGGCCTGGCGTTTCCGGCGTATTGGGGCTGCGGCGGGAGAGCGCCCATGATTGCGCCGCCGCTGCTCGCGACCGAAGGTTTAAGCGTCCGCTTCGGCGGCGTGACCGCGGTGGAGGAACTCGACCTTGCCGTGGCGGCGGGCACGGTGCACGGCTTGATCGGCCCCAACGGCGCCGGCAAGACCACGGCCTTCAACGTCATTTCCGGCCTGCTGCCGCCCACCGCCGGTGCGATCTCTCTTTCCGGGCAGCCCATCGGCCGGCTTCCCCCATACCGGCGCACAGCGCTCGGCATCGCGCGCACCTTCCAGAATATCCGCATGTTCCAGGATATGAGCGTGCTTGAGAACGTCATGACCGGCCGGCATGTGCGCACGGCCGGCGGCGCGGCTTCGATCCTGCTTCGTGCCGCCCCGTTCCGCCGCGCCGAGCGGGAGGCGGCGGCGAAGGCGCGCGAACTCCTCAGTCTCGTTGGCCTCGCCGGCACAGAATTGCGCCGCGCGGGCGATCTCTCCTATGGCGACCGGCGCCGCGTCGAAATCGCCCGCGCGCTCGCCTCGGACCCCAAAATCGTGCTCATGGACGAGCCGGCCGCCGGCATGAACCCGGCCGAGACCCGCGCGCTGACGGTGCTCTTGCAAACGCTCAAAGCGCGCGGCTTCACCATCCTCCTCGTCGAGCACGACATGCATTTCATCATGGGGCTGTGCGACCGGATCACCGTGTTGAATTTCGGGCGCAAGATCGCCGAAGGCGCACCCGCCGAGGTTCGCGCCGACGCCCAAGTGATCGAAGCCTATCTCGGCGCGAAGGCCGCCCATTCGCTGGCGGGGCGTTCGTGATGGCCGCACCGCTCCTCGAAGTCGAAGACCTCGACGTCTCCTATAACGGCATCGCGGCGGTCAAAGGCGTCGCCCTCGAAGCCGGCGCCGGCCAAGCGGTCTCGCTCATCGGCGCGAATGGCGCCGGCAAAACCACAACGCTGCGTGCGCTCTCCGGCCTTATCAAGGCGCGGGCCGGCTCGATGCGCTTCGAAGGCGCCGAAACCCTGAACGCGCCCGCGCACCGCATCGCGCGCCTCGGGATCGCGCATGTGCCGGAGGGCCGCCAAGTCTTCGCGAATATGACGGTGGCCGAAAATTTGCGCATGGGCGCCTTTCTCTGCCGCGACGCGCACGAGATCGCCGCGCGCCGCGAGCGCGTGCTGGCCCGCTTCCCGCGCCTTGCCGAGCGCCACGGACAGCTTGCGGGCCTGCTCTCGGGCGGCGAGCAGCAAATGCTGGCCATGGGCCGCGCGCTGATGGCCCGGCCGAAGCTCTTGCTGCTCGACGAGCCGTCCATGGGCCTCGCGCCGCTTTTCGTCGAGGAGATTTTCAGCATTATCGCGGAACTGAAGCGCGAGGGGCAGACGATCCTGCTCGTGGAGCAGAACGCGAGCGCCGCGCTCGATATCTCCAATTACGCCTATGTACTGGAGAACGGGCAGATCCGGCTCTCCGGGCCGGCCGCGGAGATCGCCCGGAACCCCGAGGTGGCGGCGGCTTATCTGGGGAGCGGCTAAGGGCGTCCTTGAAGCCGGACCGGCCCCGGCGCGATATTTCCGCCCGAGCTTAGCCCCGCGGAGGCGGGCCTGGGCCGGCGCATCTGCCTATTAAATGCCACGGAGTCCCGCTATCGCAAGCGCGATAATCAGGGGGCGGACATGCGCTATGCTTTTCTCGCGTGCATTTTTCTATCCAGCTTTATCGCGGCGGCGGGGGCCGGCGAACCTGCTGCGCCGGCGCCGGACAAGCGCGTCGCGCTGGTGATCGGCAACAACGCCTACACCAAACTCCACGATCTCACCAACCCCACAGCCGACGCCGCCAGCCTCGCGCGCATCCTCGCCGAGCGCGGCTTCGAGGTCATCTCCTGCGACGGCAAGCGCCCCGGCTGCTTCGACCTCAGCCGCGACGGCCTCACCGCCGCCATCGCCCAGCTCGCGCAAAAATCGCAAGGCGCCAGCCTCGCCTTCGTGTTCTATGCCGGCCACGGCATGGGCGCGCCCGAGGGCAACGTGATCGCACCCATCGACGCCCGCGTCGATTGCGAGCGCCATCAGGTCGAGCGCGGCGTGCTGGTGGACGAGGTGCTCGAAGCGCTCGAAGGCGCCAAGCAGAAAATCATCGTGCTCGACGCCTGCCGCGACAACCCGCTCGGCGAGGTCTGCCCGCCCGCCACCAAGGCCAAGCTCACCTTCCGCGATTTCAAAATCCCCGATGCCGGCAATTTCCTGCTGGTCAGCTCGACCAAGCCCGGCCAGGTCGCCGATGACGGCCTGCCCGGCGCGCATTCGCCCTTCGCGCTCGCGCTTTTGGCCGCGCTGTCGCAAGCGCCGTCCACGCATTTCGACCAGGTGTTCAACCGCGTCGCCAAGACCGTGATCGAGAAAACCTCCAAGGAGGGCTTCACGCAAATCCCCGAGATGCTAATCCGGGGCGGCGCGCCCGAGGCCTGCCTTGCAGGAGCGGGTTGCGCGGCCGACCCGCAAGCCGCCGCGCTGCGGGAAGAGCTGGCGGCGCTGCAACGCGACCGCGCCCGCGACCAGGAACTCGGCGAGACGGCGAAGGACTATCTGGCCCTCAAGGAGAAGAGCCGCGGCAAGCCGTTCAGCGAGGACGAACGCCGCCGCGAACTCGCCGCGCTGAAGGAAGCGACCCGCTCGCTCGCCGCGCGCAACGACTATCGCGGCGAACAAGCGCTCGAAAAGCTCAAAACCGGCGACACGGCCGCGGCCGAGCGGCTGTTCCAGGAAGACCTCGACGCGGAAGAGGCCGAGGAGAAGGCGGAGGCCCAGCGCCGGACGGAGCGGCGCAAGAAAGCCGCTGCCTCGGCGCGGAACATCGCCGCACTGTCGCGCTGGAGCGACGTGGCGAAGGCGCTCATTTATTACAAGAAGGCCGTGGACCTCGATCCCGATGACGCCCAAACTTGGCAAGACTTCGCCTTCGCCGCGCAAGATGCCGGCCGCACGGACGAGTCCAAGGCCGCCTTCGAGCAGGCGGCGCTGAAAGCGAGCGGCGAAGGCGCCGATGAAATCCGCTTTTGGGCCGCGAACGGGCGGGGAGACATCGCCCGCGCCCAAGGCAGCCTGCCCGAGGCGCTGCGCGTCTACGGAGGCGCGCGCGAGGCAATGGACCGGCTCGCCAAGGCCGACCCCGGCAACGCCGGCTGGCAGCGCGATCTCTCGGTCTCCTATAACAGGGTGGGCGATGTGCTGGTGGCGCAGGGAAACCTGCCCGAGGCGCTGAAATCCTACCAGGGCAGCCTCGCGATTGCAGACCGGCTCGCCAAGGCCGACCCGAACAACGCGGGCTGGCAGGCGGACCTAGCAGCAAGCCATGGAAAGCTTGGCCAGCTTTATGTTCGGATAGGCAACAAGGCCGAGGCTCGGCAAATGTTCGAGCGCGGCCGGGCCATTGTTGCGCCTTTCGCTGAGAAATCGGGGCATCGCGTTTGGATCGGGTATCTTAAGAGCTTCGATGCAGATATCGCGGCGCTGGAGACGTCGCCTTATGAGGAGGCGCAAGCGGCGATTCAGGCGGCGTTCGAGGCGAAGGACTTTGGAAAGGCGGCCGCGTTGCGGGCGAAGCTTGCCGCGGAGATTGAAAAAGCCGAGCGCGAGAAGGCGGGCAAGCCGGGGCCGGAGACAGCCTCGGAGTTGCTTGCGCTTTCGTGGTACCGGCTGTTCGCCCGCGATTTCAAGGGCGCGCTCGCCGCATCGGACCGCGCCATCGCCATCGAGCCGGAGAACATCGTCCTTGCCACGAACAGGGCGCATGCGCTGATGTTTCTCGGCCGCGCGAAAGAGGCGCGCGCGCTTTACCTGCGCTACAAGGGCAAAGACCTTGGGAAAGGGTTTGGCCTCTGGGAGGCGGCGGTCCTCAACGATTTCAAGGAGTTCGAGAAGCGCGGGCTGAAACACCGGCAGATGGCGGAGATCGAGGCGCTGCTCGCGGCGAAATGAGGGCGGCGCTGGGAAAACAATGATTGCGATATCGCCCGCGATGTCATATTATTATGCCATGCGCGTGGTCCTGGATACGAATGTGATCGTGACGGCCCTGCGAAGCCCGCGCGGCGCATCGGCAGCTCTCTTGCGCCTCGCTGCGCGAGGTAAGATTACGCTTCTGATGAGCGTCGCAATCGCCCTCGAATATGAGGCCGTGTGTTTGAGGCCCGAAAATTGACAGGCGGCCAAGCTTTCAGAGGCGCAGACATACATCTTTCTCGATGGGCTTGCCGCGCTGCCCGAGCCTGTGACCCTTCGGTTCCTGTGGCGTCCGCAGTTGCGCGACCCAGGCGACGAGATGATTTTGGAAGCCGCTGTGAATGGTCGCGCGGACGCTATCGTCACCTTCAACTTGCGGGATTTTGGCGATGCGCCGGCCCGCTTCGGTATCGAAGCGATCAAGCCCCAAGAAGCGCTTAGGAGGATCGGAGTATGACGGCAAAGACAGGAACATTCGCGCTCCGGCTGCCGCAATCGTTGAAGAGCGCGATTGCAAAGCTCGCGGAAGAGGATGGCGTCAGCATGAACCAGTTTTTGGTCGTGGCCGCCGCGGAGAAGGTGTCGGCGCTGCAAACGGAGGCTTACTTTCAAGAGCGGCGCGCGCGGGCGGATCGCGAGGCGTTCCTGCGCATCCTCAATCGCGAGGGCGGCGCGGAGCCCGAACCGCATGATGAGCTGCCCGAGGGCCTGCCGGATGGGCGTTGAGTTCGATGACTGACCATCCGCGCGCGATCTCGGTTTCGGTCACGCCCGACGTGCTGGAGGTTGCCCTTGACGATGGGCGCACCATCGCGGCGCCGCTCGCGTGGTTCCCGCGGCTGGTGCACGGCACGGAGGAGGAGCGGTCGCGGGCGCGCCTCATTGGCCAGGGCGAGGGGCTGCATTGGCCGGATCTCGATGAGGATGTCAGCGTGGAGGCGCTGCTGGCGGGGCGGCCTTCCGCGGAGAGCGCCGCGTCGCTGAAGCGCTGGCTCGCGGGCCGGAAGGGCGGCGGGAGAACCGATGCGCAAGAAAAAACCTGACGATATCAGCCAAGAGGATTGGGACGCTGTCCGCGCCGTCATTGCGAGGGGCATCGCCCCGCGGCGATCCAGCGAGGCAAACGCGGGTGCGGTGCAAGCAGCACTGGATCGCCACGGCGCTAAAGCGCCTCGCGATGACGATGGGGAGAGGCTCGCCTCGCGATAAGGGTCGCACTCGCCGCCCGGCCCATCCGCCGCGTGTTCCTTTTATGGCGGCCCGCGCCGCAAGCCTGACCGGAACCGGCCACACGGCCGCCCAAAACTGTGGCGCCTCATGAGCCAAGTTTCACGCGGAGGACAGGCTCGTGGCTTCACCCGGAATTTTCGCCAGCATCATCCGTTCCCCCTCGTTCAAATTCGTGCTGGTCGGCTTCCTCGTGCTCCTGATCTCGGCGCTGTTCGCCGTGGTTTGGATGATGGCGAGCGAGCGGCAGACCCGCGCCAATTCGGTTGCCGCCGAGATCGCGCGGGATTGGGGCGGCCCGCAGCGTATTATCGGGCCGTATCTCATCGTCCCATACAGTGTGAAGGTGCAAACGGTCGATTCCGGCAAGACCGTCGAGGTGGAGCGGGCGCGGCATGCGGTTTTCTTGCCCGATGTTCTGAACGTCACCGGCAAGGCGCAGACCGAAAAGCGGCGGCGCTCGATCTACGATGTGACGGTGTTTCAGGCGGGCCTGACGGTCGAAGGGCAATTCCGCGCGCCGGATATGAGCCTGGTCGAGCCCGACGCCGCGGCCGTTATTCGATGGCAGGACGCGGTTCTGGCGCTGGGGATCGCGGACGTTTCCGGGCTCAAGAACAATGTGCAGCTTGAGACCGGCGGCCAGAGGATCGATTTCGAGCCGAGCATCGGGGCTAGCGATGAGACGCGGTCGTGGGTCAACGGCATCCATGCGCGGCTGAAGCCGCTCGCCGGCGCGGGCGGTCTTAACGGCGGGGCGCCGCTTGGCTTCAAAATCGAGCTGGCGTTGAATGGCTCGTCGTCGCTACGTTTTGCGCCAGCCGGGCGCGAAAGCGCCGTCTCGCTCGCCTCGAATTGGCCGCATCCGGGCTTTGCCGGCTTTTTGCCGGTGTCGCGCACGATCACCGGCGATGGTTTTTCCGCGTCCTGGCGGGTTCCGCATCTGGCGCGCGATGTGCCGCAGGCTTGGGCGGAAAGCGCGTCGCAGCTAAACCTCGACCGCTTTTCCGGCAAGGATTTCGGCGTGAACTTATTCGTGCCCGTCGATTTCTATGCGTTGACCGAGCGCGCGCTGAAATATGGCTTTCTGTTCGTCGCGGCGGCCTTCGGCGGCGTCTTCGTCCTTGAGCTTTTGAGCGCCCGGCGCGTGCATCCGATCCAGTATATCTTCGCCGGGCTTGCGATGCTGACCTTTTACGTTCTGTTGCTCTCGCTGTCGGAACATATCGGCTTTGCGCTAGCCTATCTCATCGCGTCGGTGGCCACCGGAAGCATGATTTCCCTCTATGTCGGGATGGCGCTTCAGAGCCTCAAGCGCGGCCTCACGATGCTCGGCATTTTCGGCGTGCTCTACGGACTGCTGTATCTGATCTTGCAGCTAGAGGACTATGCACTTTTGGCAGGGGCGATTGCGGCGTTCGTCCTGCTGACCGCCACCATGTTTGCCACATTGCGGGTGAATTGGTCCGGCGAGGATAGTCAGACGAATCCCGCGGCCTAATGTGGCAGCAATGACGGTCATCCCGGAAACGCCAACGCGGCGGAGGGCGCGGTCTGCTTCGCGTCCAATCGGCTTGCGGGTTAACGGAAAGTTCGTTTCGCCTAAGGCCCTATCGTGGTTAATGCGGCCATCGTAAACGGCGCCTTCTCAGACATTTTACCCGCCGCCTTTTGCGAAATTTTTGCAGTTTGCGGTCGAATTTTGCGATTCTAGAATCCCGTTAAATATACCCGCAGTCTTCGCATTAACCTAAAGCACGGCATGCGAGATAAAGCTGCACGCAAAGTTTGTGTTGTTGTATCAAAGACTTATATCGAAAAGCTCTGAATTTAACGGTTGATCAAGGCGTTTCTGTTAAATTAGCTCAACATTGAAGTGCGCGGGACCGCTCCAAAAGTCAGGAAAGTTGGGTTAATAGGAGCTTTATTGTCATTCCGTGCGCGCCGCGGTGCGTCTAACGATCCGGGATAACGCCGCTGGCGTTTCCGGGATGACGATGGCGCGCGCAACCGTTCTGGGAGGACAACAAGCCGCAGGACTATTCATTCAAAGGAGCTTAATACGCCTTTCAGGTAAATTAACGGCTTGGGCTTGCGCGGGCCGCGGATGTTTGCCAAATTGCGCCGCGCTCGCCTCAATCCTCGTCACCTGCTTATCGCCGGAGTTCGCCATGGTTCAGCTCACGCTGCCGCAAAACTCGAAAGTCAAAAAAGGCAAAACCTGGAACAAGCCGGAAAAGAACGGCAAGGCCAAATGGCGGAAATTCGAAATTTACCGGTGGAATCCGGATACGCCGGACAACCCGTCCATCGACACCTTCTATGTCGACCTCAACGATTGCGGGCCGATGGTGCTCGACGCGATCCTCAAGATTAAGAACGAGATCGACCCGACGCTGGCCTTCCGCCGGTCCTGCCGCGAGGGCATCTGCGGGTCCTGCTCCATGAATATCAATGGCGCGAATACGCTGGCCTGCACGCAGGCGATCGAGCCTCTGGGAGGGACGATCCGCATTTATCCGCTGCCGCATACCGAAGTGGTGAAGGATCTCGTGCCCGATCTGACGCACTTTTTCGCGCAGCACCGCTCGATTGAGCCGTGGCTCAAGACCGAGACGCCGGCACCCGGGAAAGAATGGCGCCAAAGCCGCGAGGACCGCGCGCTGCTCGACGGTCTTTACGAGTGCATTCTGTGCGCTTGCTGCTCGACCTCATGCCCGTCCTATTGGTGGAACGCCGACCGCTATCTAGGACCCGCCGCGCTTTTGCAAGCGACGCGCTGGGTGCACGATAGCCGCGACGAGGCGACCGGCGAGCGGCTCGACGATCTGGAAGACCCCTTCCGGCTATACCGCTGCCACACGATCTTGAATTGCGCCCAGGTCTGCCCAAAAGGCCTGAACCCCGCCAAGGCCATTGCCGAGCTCAAGAAAATGATGGTGGAGCGGCAAGTCTAAAAGCCGGCGCGTTCGGCGCGCGCAGTCATCGGTGCGGCGCTCCATCGATGGAGCTGACACCTGGCATTGAGCGCACCGGCCGGCCGGTTCCCTGTCGATTCTATCGAAAGCGGGCTCTAAGCCTTTGTTTTTCCGTGCTTCTTATCGGAAAACCGCATCACACTTTTCCGGAACCGCTCTAGCGGACCGGAACCGGTTCGGGTATGTGGCAGGCGGAGAGTATCCAGGGATAGTTCGCGAAGTGCTCGTGCACGATATTGCGGATGCATTCGACCGCCGCCTCCGCAATCTTGCGGGGAACATCGCCAAGCTCACCCTGCCGCGCGATAACGTGAAGGCGGCGGTGAAGCGCGGGGCCCGGCATTGCCACAAACTTCACCTCCGGCCAGAATGGGCGTCCCAAAAGTGCGCAAAGCGGCGTGAGGATGGACCAGCCCTGACCGTCCGCAACCATCGCCATGACGGCATCGGGGGTGTCGAACTCCACACGGCCGTTGGCGTCGATCTTGAGCCGGCGAAGATGCCTCTCGATTTGGCGTCCGAGCATGGTACGCCCGCTGAAGCGGATGAAATTGCGCTGCTCAGCCAGGCCGGCGAGACCTCCGTCCCCTTGCCCTGCGTTCTTTGGTAGAGCCAGAAAATACGGCTCTTTCAAAATTTCGTGGCGCTCCACGTTGTCTTGATCCTCAAGCGGGTCCGGTGTCAGGACGATATCGGCCTCGCGGGTGAGGAGCGCGCGGTTGTGCTGGCTATACAAGCCGGAATGGATCGACCAAAGCTCAGCAAAGCCCTGAATGTCTCTAACGAGGTTCGGTCCGATCGTGCCGGCAATCGTCTCGACCAGGCAGAGGTTCAGCTTGGGAAACGATGCCGCAGACGGCTCGCGCACCGATTTGATCGCGTCGCGCGCGGCGAGCAGCAAGTCCCGAGCCTTGTCGAGAAGAACGATGCCGGAAGGTGTGAGCGCAATAGGCCGTAGCTGCCGGTCGAAAAGCTGCACGCCAAGCGAATTCTCAAGGTTAGCGATCATTTGGCTTATGGCAGATTGAGTGAGACCCATGCGCCGCGCCGTTGAACTCATGCCGCCGCTTTCGGCGATATTTACGAAAACTTCGAGGGAGCGGAGGTTCAGGTCCAGAGCGTCAGCTTGAGTTCGCGCGTTAGCCAGGCGATGCCGATGAACTTCTTTCATTCTCAGGCCCCAATCTGATTATCGAGTATTGCCGGAAATTGCGGGCACCTTCCCAATTAATTCTCGTATGCGATTTCTTGGGTCCAGGCGATGCACAATTATTGCACGGCCACGCTTATTGTAAACACGGCTAAGCCGCCGCCGGGCATAACGTTCCTGGTGTGTGGCATACAAGACATCCCACACACCGCGAACTGACCATTCCACCATGGCTTAGCGGGCCCCGGGACGCCGTGCGTTATAGAACACCGATTTTCTTCAAAGTGCCGTGAAGATCGCGAAGCGGAACATAATAAAAACCGCTCTTATTGGCCTCATTTTCCATGTCGATATGATAAAAAAGATTGCGTTTGAAGGAAGCCAGCATCTTTTCGAGCGCCCGTTCCTCGACCTCCTGCATAATTTGCCTTTGCTCACCCTCAAATCGATTGCGCCGCTTTCTAAGGCGCAAGATTCGCGGCGATTCCGTCAAGGGATAAACGATCGACGGGATCTCGATGCACACCGTGGAGCCGCGCGCGATCCCCTTCGCGTCGAACCAGCCGGCATAGTCGCGTTTGTCGAGCGGGTCGCTGGCCGCGATCGTTGCGCGTTCCAACTCAACGCCCCACTCCTTCAGTGCCGCTTTGAGGGCTCTGTCGTCCTCGAAGAAGCTCTGGCTGAGTTGCGCGGGCGGCTCGACGGCGATGAGAGCCTTCACAGCCACCGCAACGGAGCGCGTGGACGTGACCGTCTTGCTGCCGAAACGGGCCGGCCGCTCGTCCTTGAACATGAGCGTGCCGGGCCGGCCCGCAAAGCCGTTCGGCCGGATGAAGCGCTTGACGGCGTTGGCGTAATAGCTCGCCGCCATGCCGGCCGGCCCTGCGAGGTCGATAATGGGCAGGCCTTCGAAGTGAGCGGTGAGGATATTCCCCGCCATCGCGGTTCTGGCGTCCGCGGTGCTGAGGAATGTTTTCAGCCGGGCGAAAAGCTCGCCTTGGCTTGGGCCGGGATCGACGGGGTCGAAATCCTTCTGAGTTTGCAAGCCCCGCACGACGCGCACGGAGGAAAAATAAAATGAGGTTTCCTCGTCCTCGGTCACGAAAATATGCGGGATGCCAAGCGCGTGGATGATCCCGGCCTCATAGGCGACGCTCGGCCGGTTCCCGGTCAGGTCGAGCACCACAAGATCGGCCTGCTCGATTTCGCTCATGACAAGCTCGATAATCGAGGTCTCGTTCGGGCTCTCGGGCGTCGCGACCCGGAAAGGCTTCAGCCCGCCCACCGTGAGAGCTTGCGACATCTGCTCCAAGATTTCGCCGATCCGTTTGGTATTGGATTGCCGGATGACCGTGTCGCCGACGCGATGCTGCATCGGTCCGAGCACAAGCAAATTGTAGGTCATGGAACGCCCCTCAAGCTAACGCCTGTCCGCTGTTATACCCGAGGCCGGCGCTGTTTTGAAAGGGAATTGGGCTCAACCCAAAAGGCGCATTTTGCTTTGCAGGTAATCGCGCGTAAAACGGGAGCCGGGCGATTGCTTCGTTTAAGTGGCGGCGGCCGGCCCCCTCATCTCAACCCCAAGGGGAGGGGGAGTTGGCTACAGCCCTCGCCCAGGCGAAACGGACGTTTCAGGCGTACTCTCTCCCCTCGGGGAGAGAGACAGAGTGAGGGGGACTTTGTCACCGGCCGAGCGGAGGTCCGATAAGTCCTTTTCCCGTTTCGCCAGGTCACGCCTTAGGACGTGCGCTCCAAATGCGCCGGGTGGATTTCCACGCTTTCGCCGCAGCCGCAGGCGCTTGTCTGATTGGGGTTGCTAAACACGAAACCGGATTTGAGGTTGTCGCTCTTGTAATCCATCTCGGTGCCGAGCAGGAACAGGATCGCGGAGGGGTCGATAAGGATGCGCACGCCTTTCTCCTCGACGATCTCGTCCATGGGGCTCGCCTCGGCGGCGTATTCCATGGTGTATTCCATGCCGGCGCAGCCGCCTTTCTTCACGCCTACGCGCAAGCCGGCAAGCGGCGTCTCCGAGCGGGCCATGATAGCCTTCACGCGCTCGGCCGCCGCGTCTGTCAATGTCACAACTTTCGGTCTCGCCCGTGCCATGCGATTTTTCCCTTCACCGCTGTCATGACCGGTCTCGGCCCGGCCATCCAATCCCAAAACTAAAACATATTCAACGCGACGCGTGCCTCGTCCGACATGCGCGACGGATCCCAGGGCGGGTTGAAGACCATCTTCACCCGCGCGAGGCTCACGCCTTCGACCGCGCCGACGGCGCTTTCGACCCAGGACGGCATGTCTCCCGCCACCGGACACGCCGGCGCGGTGAGCGTCATGTCGATATCCACTTCCCGGTTGTCGCTGATATCCACCTTATAAATGAGCCCTAGCTCGTAAACATCAACGGGGATCTCCGGATCGTAGACCGTCTTCAGAGCCGCGATGATGGCGTGGGTGAGCCGCTCCAACTCCTGCTCGTGGATCGCGCTTTCGCTCCTGAAATCCTTGGCCGCCTCGACCGTGTGCGCGCAAGGATCGGGCAGGCCGTGATGCTCGTGATGCGCGGGCGGCTCTTGCGGCCCATCCCATGGCGCCAGCTCAACCGGCGTTTTTCTGTCGTCCATCGTATCTGTCATCTGAATAACCGCTCCGCTTTTTGCAGCGCATCCGCCAGCGCGTCCACCTCGGCGCGCGTGTTGTAAAGCCCAAATGACGCCCGGCAGGTAGCCGTAACGCCGAACCGCGCGAGCAACGGCTCTGCGCAATGAGTGCCGGCCCTGACAGCGATGCCCGACCGGTCGAGGATGGTGGCGACATCGTGCGCGTGTGCGCCTTCCATCGCAAAGGAGATAATCGGCCCCTTCTCCGCAGCCTCGCCAATGAACTTAAGCGAATTCATCGGCTTCAACCGCTCTTCGGCATAGCGGCGCAAACTGTCCTCGTGGGCGCGGATACGCTCCTTGCCGATGCTGTCGATATAGTCGAGCGCGGCAGTTAGGGCTGCCGCTTCGGCAATCGGCGGGGTGCCGGCCTCGAAGCGATAGGGCGGGTCGATGTAGGTGACTGTATCCTGCGTCACGCGCTCGATCATTTCGCCGCCGCCCTGATACGGCGGCATGGCCTCAAGATGCTCAGCCTTGCCGTAGAGCGCGCCGATGCCGGTCGGCCCGTAAACCTTGTGCCCCGTGATGGCGTAGAAATCGCAATCGATGTCCTGCACATCGACGGGCAGATGAACCGCGCCCTGGCTGCCATCGACGAGAACGAAGGCGCCGCGAGCGTGGGCGATTTTGCACACTTCCTTCACCGGCACGGCAGTGCCGAGTACGTTCGACATATGCGTGATGGCGACCATCTTGGTACGGGGGCCAATGGCCGCCTCGAAATCCTCCAGCCGGAACTCGCCCCGGTCCGTTACCGGCACCCATTTGAAGATCGCGCCGCGCCGCTCTCGATGGAAATGCCACGGCACGATATTCGAATGATGCTCCGCGATCGAGAGCACAATCTCGTCGCCCGGGCCAATGTGAAGCCCGCCGAAGGATTGCGCCGCGAGGTTGATCGCCTCGGTCGCGTTCTTGGTGAAAATAATCTGCTTGGAGTCTGGCGCATTCAGGAACTTCGCAACCCGGATGCGCGCGCCCTCATAAGCTTCGGTCGCCGCATTGGCAAGGTAATGCAGCCCGCGATGCACGTTGGCGTATTCGTCCCGGTATGCCTTCATCAGCGCATCCAGCACGGCCTGGGGCTTTTGTGCGCTCGCTGCATTGTCTAGATAAACCAGCGGCTTGCCATAAACCTGAAGCGACAGCGCGGGGAAATCGCGGCGGATCGCCTCGATGCCGTACCCTCCGGCTTGGATATTTTTTTGCATTATCGTCATGATCCTTCTCCAAGCTCGTACGCCCTCACCCCGTCCCTCTCCCCACGGGAGAGGAGACGATGTTGCACGCTCAGCGCCATGTTCAGGCGTCCCTTCTCCCATGGGGAGAAGGACAGGATGAGGGGCGTGACCGCCGTTTCAGTTCGCAGCGAGCCAAACATCGGCCTTCTCCTGCAGCGCGCCGCGTAGCGCCTCATTTTCGATCTTATCCAGGGCCTCGCCGACGAACGCCGCGATCAACAGCGCCCGCGCCTCGGCCTCTGGAATGCCCCGCGAACGCAAGTAGAACATCAAATTCTCATCGAGCTGACCCGAGGTCGCGCCATGCCCGCAAACCACGTCGTCGGCGAAAATCTCAAGCTCGGGTTTGGAATCGAACTCGGCCTCGTCCGACAGGAGCAGCGCATTCGCCATTTGCTTGCCGTCGGTTTTCTGGGCCCCGCGCGCGACGATCACCTTGCCCTGGAACACCCCGCGCGAGCGTCCGTCCACGACCGCTTTCACAAGCTCCCGGCTTTCGCAGCCGGGTGCAGCGTGATCCACCACAAGAGTGAAATCGGCGTGTGCATGGCCGCGCAGCATCATCGCGCCGGCATAATGGCAGCGCGCGTCCGGTCCTTCGAATCGGATGCGTGTCTGCGCCCGCGTCAGCGCGCCGTCCACGGTCATTTGCACGGGATGGTATTGCGCCCTGGCCGCAAGCACCGCCGGGGCGGAAGACAGCTGCTTTGCCCCCTCATTCAGCCGGACATGGCTGAGGCGCGCATCGGTTCCGATGGCCAAGCGTGTGCACGAGAAAGCCTGGGCATCAGCAGCTGCCACATGCGTCTCGATCAGGGCGACGTCCGCGCCCTCTCCGATTGCGATCGCGCTCTGAGTTGCCGTTAATTTCGAGCCGCCGCTCGCAATGAAAATAAGATGGATGGGCTTTTCCAGCCGCGTCTTTGGCGGGACGGAAAGGATGGCACCGCCGGTTGCAAACGCCGTTGCCAAATCCGCGATAATGTCGCGCTCGATGGCGGGCAGCTGCGCAAGGGCGTGCGCGGAGCCGGCTTCGTCCTCAAGGCTCGCGCGCAAAGACCGGAAGACTATGCCCGGCGCTTCGTCCATCGTCGAAAGGTCGGGGCGGAACATGCCGTCCACAAACACGGCGCGGGTTGCGTCGAGATAAGCCAGGGCTTTGCCCACCGCAGCCTCAAGGCCGATATCCGCCGCTACAGCCGGCAAGAGCCCGGCGAGCGGATGAACCTCCGGCATCAGGTTGCGCAGATCGGTGTATTTCCATTCCTCGACGCGGCGGTGAGGCAAGCCAAGCGCGGCGAAGCGCTCCAGCGCCGCCTCTCGCCATGCGCGGACGTTGGCGTGGCGTGCACCGGGCAGCCGCTCCGCGGCGCTCGCATAAAGGCTGGCGAAGCGCTGCTCGAATGGGGTTAGCGCCGGGCGGATCGTGGTTGGGTGAACTGTCATCGCCGCTCCTTAAGCCGCTTCGGCGCCGTAAGCCGCATAGCCCGATTCTTCCAGCTCCAGCGCCAGCTCCTTGCCGCCCGAGCGTACGATTTGCCCACGCGCCATGACGTGCACCTGATCGGGCACAATGAAATTCAACAGCCGCTGATAATGGGTGATGACGAGGATCGCGCGGTCCGGCGAGCGCAAGCGGTTCACGCCCTCGGCGGCGACGCGGATCGCGTCGATATCGAGGCCGGAGTCCGTCTCGTCCAGGATGCACAGGGTAGGCTGCAATAGCGCCATTTGCAGCACTTCGTGCCGCTTCTTTTCGCCGCCCGAGAAGCCGGTGTTCACCGGACGCTTCAGCATATCCATCGACATGCTGAGCTTTTCCGCCTCGGTGCGCACCGTCCGCATGAAATCGGGGATCGAGATTTCGCCTTGCCCGCGCGCCTTGCGGTTAGCGTTCATCGCCGTGCGCAGGAAGGTCAGCGAGGCAACGCCGGGAATTTCCATAGGATATTGAAAGGCGAGGAAAACGCCGGCGTGGGCGCGCGCGTCGGGCTCCATTTCGAGGAGGTTCTTGCCATCCCACGTCACGGAGCCTTCCGTGACCTCATACGGCTCCTTGCCAGCGAGAACGTAAGCGAGCGTGGACTTGCCCGAGCCGTTCGGCCCCATGATCGCATGGACCTCGCCCTTCGGCACTGTGAGGTTGAAGCCCCGCAGGATTTCCTTGCCGTCGATCTCGGCGTGCAAATTTTTGATTTCGAGCATTCCGTTTCCCTACTTCTCTTTCGCGTCCGGACCCCAGCGCCAGCGCCAAGTTCCGTCCGTTTTTTTCCAGACAATCCGAGCAAACAGCACCAAGAGGACAACCAAGGCGCCGAGCTGCATTAGCTGCGGCTGGCCGGCCATCGCTAGCCTTACGGCGGTGGCCAGAATCACAAACAGCGCAATCGCGAGCCAGCCCTTCCAATTCGCAGGGCTCGCGCCCCAGCCGTAACGCTTAGGCCTGAACCAGTAGCTCATGGCGTCCTCCATCATCTCCTCACTAGGACCAGACCAAGGATAAGTGAAAACGGCAGCGTAATGAGATGCCGCACCGAAGCCGCATAACCCAGCGTCTTGCCCGCGATCGCAAAATCGCCGATGGGCACGATCGAGCCGATCAGCAGCACGGCGCCCAATGCGCCCGGCTTGCGCATGAAAGCCAAGGCGATAATGGCGAGGCCGAGCGCAAGCTCCCGCACGCCCATGCCCGGCGCGAGCCCCAGATCCGCCATATGCGACGGGTCGATGCCGAACGCCTGCACCGCGCTAAAAGGGGACGCGATCAGCGCGAGGCCAACGAGGGCCATGAACGCTCCCAGCAATCCCGCCAATATCAGCGCCATTATAATCCACTCCCGTGCAACACGGTCCCCTCTCCCGTTCGGAGAGGGACAGGGTGAGGGGATGCGGCCTTCGCCAACTTCACGATTTCGGCGAGCACGCCCTCGATGTTTTCCAGCACATCGTTATTCCAAAACCGCAGCACGATTAATCCTGCTTCCTGCAACACTGCTGTCCTCACTTCGTCTTTATCCGCCTGGCTGCAGTGCTGCCCGCCATCCAGTTCAACGATGAGCTTTGCCTCTTCACAAAAGAAGTCCGCGTAGTAACCGAACAGCGGAACCTGGCGCCGGAACTTCAGGCCTTCGAGCTGCCGGTTCCTGAGGTGCCTCCAGAGCTTTCTTTCAGCGTCAGTACTTGCGCTGCGCAACTCACGCGCCCTGCTTATCCTCCGCTCTACTTGGTTCTGCACCCTTGTAACCCCTCACCCTGTCCCTCTCCCAACGGGAGAGGGGACGCTGTTGCGGCTGTCGCTATTCCCCACTACCGTCCGTACAACTCCCTAAGTTTTTCTCGCGTTGTCCAATACGTCCTAGCCGGCACCAGACGGTAAAACTCGCCTATGCCCAGCAGCGCCAAAGGCACATATGCAAACATTGGCAGCAAAAAAAAGAGGGCGAAGAGATAAGCGCCAAGTCCCAAGAATAGCATCCAGCCTGCACCTGAAACCGGAATAGCTCCCACCCATACGGATGTAGAATCTCGGGCTTCCAATGACCCAGGCGTCTTTCAGAGCGGCCACGCCTTTGAAGCCGTCGAAAAGCCAGATGATGAACCTGCTCCATAACCCAATAATTCGAAGCATCATCCCACGCTGCCTTCGAGGCTGATCGAGATCAGCTTTTGCGTTTCGGCGAGGAACTCCATCGGCAGTTGCTGCAGAACGTCGCGGACGAAGCCGTTCACGATCAGCGTCACCGCCTCCTCCTCGGAAAGGCCGCGCTGCAGGCAATAGAACAGCTGGTCGTCCGAAATTTTCGAGGTCGTCGCCTCATGCTCGAACTGGGCGCTCGCGTTCTTGGCCTCGATGTAAGGCACGGTGTGTGCGCCGCATTTATCGCCGATCAGAAGACTATCGCATTGTGTGAAGTTGCGCGCGTTCGTGGCGCGGCGATGCGCGGAGACGAGCCCGCGATAGGTGTTGTCCGAGCGCCCGGCCGCGATGCCCTTCGAGATGATCCGGCTCGACGTGTTCTTGCCGAGATGCACCATCTTGGTTCCGCTATCGACCTGCTGATAGCCGTTCGAGACGGCGATGGAGTAGAACTCGCCGCGGCTGTTGTCGCCGCGCAGGATGCAGCTCGGATATTTCCAGGTGATGGCCGAGCCCGTCTCGACCTGCGTCCAGGAGATCTTGGAGTTGCGGCCGCGGCAATCGCCGCGCTTGGTCACGAAATTGTAGATTCCGCCCTTGCCGTCCTTGTCGCCCGGATACCAGTTCTGCACCGTCGAATATTTGATTTCGGCGTCGTCGAGCGCGACCAGTTCGACCACGGCGGCGTGCAGCTGGTTCTCGTCGCGCATCGGCGCGGTGCAGCCTTCGAGATAGCTCACATAGGAGCCCTTGTCCGCGATGATGAGCGTGCGCTCGAATTGGCCCGTGTTCTTCTCGTTGATGCGGAAATAGGTGGAAAGCTCCATTGGGCAGCGCACGCCTTCGGGCACATAGACGAAGGAGCCATCGGAATAGACCGCCGAATTCAGTGTGGCGAAATAGTTGTCGGTGGTGGGCACCACGGAGCCGAGATATTTGCGCACGAGTTCGGGATGCTCGCGGACCGCCTCGGAAATCGAGCAAAAGATCACGCCCGCCTTGCCGAGTTCCTCCTTGAAGGTTGTGACGACCGAAACGCTATCGAAGACCGCATCGACCGCGACGCGCGGACCCGTAACCTTCGCGCCCTCAACGCCCGCAAGCACGGCCTGCTCCTTCAGCGGAATGCCGAGCTTCTCGTACATGCGCAAGAGTTCGGGATCGACATCGGCGAGACTTTTCGGACCCTCGCTCGATTTCGGCGCGGAGTAATAATAAAGATCCTCATAATCGATCTTCGGATAGTGCACGCGCGCCCATTTCGGCTCTTCGAGCGTGCGCCAGCGGCGGTAGGCTTCGAGCCGCCATTCGAGCAGCCATTCGGGCTCCTGCTTCTTGGCCGAGATATAGCGGACGATGTCCTCGCTGAGGCCCTTCGGCGCCTTGATGCTCTCGATGTCGGTCGTGAAGCCGTATTTATACTTTTCGACTTCGATCTCACGAACGCGTTCGATGGTTTCCTGTACTGGCGTGGCCATATTTCACTCCAAGCTGTCATGCCCGCGCCGGCGGACATCCAGTTAACTTCGGCCTGCGGCACCGCAGGTCCTATTGCTACGCAGCGCGCCGGGCTCTCCGGACGCTGCAAATTTCCGACAGAACGGCCAGAAACCGTTCGATATCCTCTTCTTTAGTGGTCCAGCCGGATGAGACCCGTATCGCGCCGCCGCTCAGCTCCGGCGCCACGCCCATCGCGGAGAGTACATGCGACCGCTCGACTTTTCCCGAGGAACAGGCCGAACCGGAGCTTACCGCGACGCCCGCAAGGTCGAAAGAGATGAGCGAGAGTTCGGCGCTCTTGCCCGGAACTGCATAGCACGTGGTGTTCGGCAGCCGGTTTCCACACTCCCCGAAAATAACGGCATCCGGTGCGATGGCCTTCATGCCGCTTTCGAGTTTCTCCCGCAACGCCACGGCACGCAGCGCAAATTCGCTTTGGTCCCCGGCCGCCGCTTCGAGCGCCGCCGCGAGGCCCGCAATGCCCGGCACGTTTTCGGTGCCCGACCGCTGACGGTGCTCCTGTCCGCCGCCTCGCATGAGTGGGGGAAGCGTGAAGCTAGGCTCGCGAAAGATTGCCGCACCGGCGCCCTTTGGACCGCCGAATTTGTGGCCCGAGAAAAACAGTGCGTCCGCGCCATCCAGAAGTCTCAGCGGCAAGCGTCCAACCGCCTGGACCGCATCGCATACAAGCCGCGCGCCTTTGGCCTTCGCGATTGCCGCGACGTCTGCGACCGGCTGGATGACGCCCGTTTCGTTATTTGCCGCCTGCACGGTAGCGAGGGAACCGGGGACAAGAGCGGCCTCAAAGTAATCCAGGTCGAGCACGCCGTCTTGCGTCGTGGGAATGAGGCACACTTTGGCGGATTCGAAACGGTGCCCAGACAAAACGCAAGGATGCTCCACGTCCGCAAGAGCAAGCGTCTCGCCGCCGCGAGGTTGTAGAAGCCAATTGGCTGCCTCGGTGCTCCCGGATGTGAAAACTACCGAGGATGGCTTAACCTCGAAAATGGCAGCGATCCTTTCGCGCGCGTCCTCCACGATTTCGCGCGCGGCACGCCCTTCGGCATGGACCGACGATGGGTTGCCCACGCAGTCGAGCGCCGCGATGACCGCGGCTCGCGCCTCGGGGCGCAGCGGCGCAGTAGCATTATGATCGAGATAGGCACGGGCGCTCATTGACTGACCTCTGTCCCGGCGGCGAGCTTGGCGATCTGGAAATCCTCCGCAGGCACAGAATAGCGGCCAAAGAGAACGTCGCCCAGCGTTGCGGTCGCGAGGAACTGCTCAATATGCGCGCTAAGCGCCTCCCAAAGAAAGTGCGTGCTGCAGCGGTGCGTTGCCACACATCCCGATTCGTTCTCGCATCGCGTCATTTTAAACGGCTCGTCGACCGCCTCCATGATCTCGCAAATGCTGATCGTTTCCGCGTTGCGGCCGAGCACGTAGCCGCCGCCCGGACCTCTCACCGATTGGACAAGGCCGTTGCGTCTCAGCTTCATGAACAGCTGCTCCAGATAGGCGAGCGACAGCTCAAGGCGCACGGCGACATCGCCGAGCGACAGCGGCTTCGCATCGCCTTGCTTTGCGATTTCGACCATCGCCATCACTGCATACCGGCCCTTGGTGCTAAGCAGCATGAAAACCTCTCCTTCGAGCCAACCTTAGCGCGAAGGTCATGGAAATTTGCGCCTGCGATATGATATGCCACTTCTAAATGCCGCTCCACATCGCACGCAACCCGCGCTTGAACGGAAGCCGGCGTTTCCGAGTTATACAGATATGATTTCCGACTGCCGGAGTCAAGTATTCCGCTGCAGCGTTCCGGCAGGCAATCGGCAAGAAGAGGTTCCCAAATATGCCCGAAGTTATCATCAATGGGCCGGCCGGCCGCATCGAGGGACGCTACCATCACGAGCCCGCCGGTGGCGCACCGATCGCGATCATCCTTCATCCGCACCCCCAATTCGGCGGGACCATGAACAACCAAGTGGTCTACAGCCTCTATTATACGTTCGTTCAGCGGGGTTTTTCGGTGCTCCGGTTCAACTTCCGGGGCGTCGGCAGGAGCCAAGGCTTGTTCGATCAAGGTCCGGGCGAACTCTCCGACGCCGCGACCGCGCTCGATTGGCTCCAGCTCGCCAACCCGGACGCAAGATCGTGCTGGATCGCGGGCGTCTCGTTCGGCGCATGGATCGCGATGCAGCTCCTCATGCGGCGGCCGGAAATCGACGGCTTCATCTCGGTCGCGCCGCCGGCCAATCTGTACGATTTCAGCTTCCTCGCCCCTTGTCCGTCCTCCGGCCTGATGATTAACGGCGACCGCGACCGTGTCGTGCCCGTGAATGCGGTGAAGACACTTGTGGATAAACTTAAAACGCAAAAGGGGATCGTGGTGAGCCACGAGATCGTGCCGGGCGCGAACCACTTTTTCGAGGACAAGGTGGAAGATCTTATTGGGGTGGTGGAGCGCTATTTGGAGAAGCGCTCGCTCGTTGCGCCGAAGCCCGCCCGCAAGGAAAAGGCCTCGCAAGAGGAATAAGAGGCAGGAAGCGATGATCGACACGTCGCAGGCAGCATACGTGCATCCAAGCGCGCTTCTCTTTGGACTTATCGCGGTCGGTACCGGCGTTTCGATCTGGCCCTACGCCGTCGCGCGCGCTGAGGTGCATTACATCTCCATTGGCGATTACACCAATATCCAAGACTTCGCGATGCTGCATATCGGCTACGGGACGCCGCTCAAGATCGGTGCGTATTGTTCGATCACCCATCATGCGACGCTGCACGGCTGTACCATTGGCGATAATTGCCTGGTTGGCATCGGTGCAACAATCATGGATGGCGCTGTTATCGGCGAAAATTCGATTGTCGGCGAGCATTCGCTGGTCCGGCCGGGCTTCATCGCTCCGCCGGAGTCCATCCTGGCCGGCGTGCCCGCGCGCCTTATCCGCAAACACGATAACCGCATCGCCAATCGCCTGAACGCGCTGTTCTATCACGAGAACGCGCTGGCCTACGCGCACGGGGACCATCGCGCTTGGGCCGAACCCGGCCTTGCCGCGAAACTGGGGCCGCGAGCGGCGGCCGGGGACTGAATTTCTGCATTTGCAAATCTGGCTTCACCGCGCGCGCATAATTCTCTATGCATGACGCCCCACATAACAAAGAGGGCACCATGGCTCGCGCGCTCGGCCTAGATTTCGGCACCACCAACACGGTTGCCGCGACAGTCAACGCGGAGAGACGCGCGCAAACGGTCCTCTTCGGCGGGCCGCCGGAGCCGCTTTCCACCTTCCGCTCGGTTGTGAGCTTCTGGAAGGAGCAGGCCGGGGCTACGCTTAGGACCGAAGGCGGCCCGTTTGCAATAGACCGTTTCATCGAACATCCCGGCGACACGCGATTCCTGCAATCGTTCAAAACCTTCGCCGGCTCGCCGCTATTCGACACCACGGGCATCTTCGGCAGGCGCTTCCGCTTCGAGGACATTCTGGAGGCGTATTTCCGCACGGTTCTCCGGCACGGCGGGGAGCCGTTGCGCGAACTGCCGAAGACGCTGGTACTCGGGCGGCCGGTCAAATTCGCCGGCCAGAACTCCGATGCTGCAACTGCCAAGACGCGGTACGAAACAGCTTTCACCCGCTTCGGCTTCGAGCGCATCGTCCACGTTTTGGAGCCGGTCGCCGCCGCCTACTTTTATGCTCAGCGCCTAACCTCGGGCGCGACCGTGCTCGTGGGCGATTTTGGCGGGGGTACGAGCGACTTCTCCATCATCCGCTTCGACCGCGCGGGCGGCGAATTCCGCGCCTATCCGCTGGCGCAAACGGGCGTCGGGCTTGCCGGCGACTCGTTCGATTTTAGGATCATCGACTCGGTGATCTCGCCGCGGCTCGGCAAGGGCTCGCTCTACGAAAGCTGGGGCAAGCGGCTCGCCATTCCGTCGCACTATTACACCACCTTTGCAAAGTGGAACGAGCTTTGCCTCTTTCATCATTCGCCAGCCATGCGCGAGCTAAAAGCGCTTGCGAAACACAGCGTGGAGCCGGAGAAACTCGGCCGGTTCATTTCGCTGATCGAATCCGATGCCATCTACGCGCTGTACACGGCGGTGTCGCGGGCCAAAACCAAGCTTTCGCAAGCGCCCGCTGCCGAGTTCGCGTTCAGCGATGCGGGCGTCAGCATAGAAGCGACAATCCGGCGGGAAGATTTCGAGGGCTGGATTGCGCCCGATCTCGCGCGGATCGAAACCTGCGTCGAAGAGGCGCTGAAGCTCGCGCATCTCGATTACGCGCAGATCGATAAGGTCTTTCTGACGGGCGGCACATCTTTCGTGCCGGCGGTTAGGCGCATCTTCGACCGGCTATTCGGGCCCGCGCGCGTCGAGACGGGAGACGAGCTGCTTGCCGTGGCCTCGGGACTTGCGTTGATCGGCGAGGATCCGGACATCGGCCGCTGGGAAGCCCCCCCGGCTTAGTGGCTGCGGCCGGTAACTTCCTTCGACGGACTTTCGAGCCGCCAGACCAGTCCCGCCGGGGCAAAATCGAGATTGACTTTAGCATCGAGTCCTTCCTTCGCCATACGGGAGATCACGGTCGAGCCGAAGCCACGTTTGGCCGGCGCCGTGACGGGCGGGCCGCCCAGCTCGCGCCAGCTGATGACAAAGGTCCCTTCTCCCCCTTCGGTGCCTTCAAGACTCCATTCAACCTGAAGGCGGCCGCCACCGTCTGAGAGCGCGCCGTATTTGCCGGCGTTGGTGGCAAGTTCGTGCAGGGCCATGCCCAGGGTCTGGGCCGCGGAAGCGGAAATGAACAGCGAAGGCCCCTGCAGCTCGATCCGCGTGCCGATCAGGTCGTGGAAATGGGCGAGTTGCGAGCGCACAAGCTCGCCGATAGGCACGCCTTTCCATTCGTTTTTGACGAGGAGGTCTTGACTCGCGGCCATGGCTTGAATCCGCTGTCCGAACCGGGCGATGAAGTCTTGCGGCTGCGTGGCTATCGTCTGCCGGGCCACCGCCAGCACCACCGCGAGCATGTTCTTGGCGCGATGATTCACCTCGTGCATGAGCAAATCGATCCGCTCTTCGTGGAGTTTGCGTTCGGTGATGTCGGTCACAAGCGCAATGAGGCTGGCCGGCGCGCCGGCGGCGTCCCGCAACAACGAGATGTGCTTGTGCACCCAGATGGGCTTGCCATCCTTACGCACATACCGGTTTACGAGCTCGAATGACGGGATCTCCCGCGCCAGAAGCTGCCGGTTCAAGAGCATATTCGCCTCGATATCGGCGGGATGTACGAGGTCCTGAAAATTGATCCCGCGCAGTTCCTCCCCGGTATAGCCAACCATCGCGGAATAGGCTGGATTGCAAGATTGGAACTGCCCTTGAAGGTTCAGTATAGAGATGCCGGTGGCGGCATGCTCGTAGATACCCCGGAACCGCTCTTCGCTCTCGCGCAGCGCCGCCTCGGCCTGCTTGCGCCCCGTGATGTCCATCATGACGCCATAGGAGCGGACGGGCTGTCCCTCCTTGCCGTGCTCGAAGCGGCCGCGTGCTTCAAGCCAGCGTATTTGGCCGTTCGCGCCCAGCACACGGAATTCGGTGTGATAATCTCTTCCTTCCTGAAGACATTGTTGCAGCAGCGCTTCGGTTGCGGGAAAGTCCTCCGGCAGAACGCGCCGGGCCCAGGCCTCATAACTCGGCTCAACCTCGCCAGGCTTGTAGCCCATCACGCGATAGTGCTCATCGTTCCATAGAACCGCGTTGCTGGGGATATGCCAGTCCCAGGCCGCCATGCTTCCCGCATCGAGGGCGAGCCGCAAGCGCTCCTCGCTTTCGCGCAGCGCCGACTCGGCCCGTTTAAGCTCGTCCACGTCGGTGTTTGTCCCGAACCAGCGTACTACCCGTCCTTCCGCATTCTTGAGCGGCTGCACGCGGGTCAGGAACAGCTGGTACACACCGTTTGCCCCACGCAGCGGGAAAACCATGTCGAACGGTTCGCCGGTGGCAATAGACCTCTTCCACCGCTCCAACACCTCCGGCAGCGTCTTGGGGTCGTGAACGCTCTGCCAGCCCCAGCCTTCCATTTGTTCAGGCGTGGTGCCGGTGTATTCGTACCAGCGGCGATTGTACCAATAGAGCCAACCGTCGGCGTTGGCCATCCAGGCCAATTGCGGAATGGCATCGGCCAGGGTACGGAACTGCGCCTCGCTCTCGCGCAGCGCCGCCTCGGCCCGCTTGCGCTCGGTGATGTCGGTGGCGGCGACGATTATGCCGGCGATGGCGCCCGCGGCGTCTCGCAGCGGCTCGACGGCGAAGTCGAAATCCTGCGGATGGGATTTGAACCGGCTTTGGACTCTGATATCGCCGCGGAAGCGCTGCCCAGTCCGCAACACTTCACGAAAATAGCTGGCGATCCGATCGGCGCTCTCCCCGGCCCAAACATCGTGCAGCGTCTTGCCGAGCGTGCCCTCCACGCTGTTGCCGGCCACAGGCGAACGGATCCACGTGCATCGCAAATCGCGATCCATTGTGTAGGCGACGGTCGCGTTCATTTCCATCGCCAAGCGCAAGCGCTGATCGCTGATTTGCAAGGCATCGCGGATCGCTCTCGCGGCCGTGACGTCGGCCGACGCGCAGGCAATGCCAACGATCCGTCCCGCCTCGTCGCGGCGCGGTTCCACGGTGAGGTCGTAATATTCGATGGGACCTCCCGGCGCTCCGGCGGCCACTTCCTGGCGGATTCTCTGTCCCGTGGCGATGACCCGGCGCTTAACCCGCTCGAGTTCCGGCAGGCAGGCCGGATCCATAAGGTCTGCATCGGTCTTGCCGATGACTTCGTCGAGCGCGTAGCCGAGTTTCGGGTTCCAAAACCAGGTATAGCGCAGGTCCAGATCCTGCTCGAATACGGACAGGTGCGAGTTCGCCAGCGCCAGCTCGAAGCGCCGCTTGGTGTCGCGCAACGCATTTTCCGCCCGCTTGCGTTCGTCGATGAGCCGCGCCATCTCGTCACGGTCCCGGCGGGTGCGGAGCGCGGTGACGCCGTAGGAGACGTCGCCGGCCAGTTCGACGAGAAGGGCCACTTCCTCCGGGCCGAACGCGTGAGTTTCGCTTGCATAGATGGTTAGCGCACCGAACACGCCCGCCTTGTCCCTCAGAGGGAGCGATATGCTTGAGTGGTATCCCCTCTCCAGGGCCTGTTCCCTCCAAGGGACCATGACGGGGTTGCTGCTGAAATCGTTGTTGATCTGGGGAATGCCGGTGCGGACCGCCATGCCGCAAGGCCCCCGGCTATGCGGGTTTTCGCCCCAGCTAATCTTGATAGCGCTGAGATAGCCTTCTTCGTAGCCGGCATACGCGAGGGGCCGTACGAGTTTTTCCTCATCATGTTCGACCTGGCCGATCCACGCCATGCGGAACCCGCCGGTATCGACGATCACGTTGCAGATGGCCTGAAAGAGCTCCTCCTCGCTCGTGGCGCGAACCAGAGCCTGATTGCCTCCTTTCATCGTCCTGAGGATCCGGTTGAGCCTCTGTTCGGCTTGCCGGCGTGCGGTGATGTCATGGATGCGGGCGGCGAGCACCGTTTCTTTGCCGGCCTTGGCGGCGAAGAAGCTGGCTTCCGCCACGAAAGCCTGCCCACTGGCGTGCCGGCCTTCGATTTCGAGACTGTTATCTACCGTGGCGCCGCCAGCACAAGCTCTGCGCAATGAGACGGCAAAGCCCTGGCGTAAAGAGTCCGGCAAGCAGCTTCCGGCGACCGGGTTCCCCAGCACCGCCGAAGCCGGAACGCCGAAAAGCGCCTCTGCGAGGCGATTGAAGGCGACCACCGTACCAGCCAAGTCCACAGCGACGAACGCGTCCGGCGTGGCGTCGATGATCGCATGGAAATGCGCTTCGCCGTTCCGGAACTTTGCCCACTGCATGCTGCCCTCGGAATGACGCACCGCGTTCGGGTGGCGCGCCCAATCTCTCGCCGGCCGATTGCCTTTCGCCGGGATCGTGCCCCCATAAGCGGGGCTTTGCAAGTATTACGTGCGCGGTCTTAGGTGAGACAAAAGTTGCCGTTTGCGCTCGCTCTCGCGAACGGCGGCCGGTCAAAAGCGCTCAACCCAGGGCCTAAGCTCGACCTCCCAGGTCCAGGCGCTGCGCGGCTGCAGGAGGACGTGGAGGTAGGTTTCCGCGATGGCATCGGGGTCGAGCATGGAATCGGGTTTGGCCGAAGCGCTCTCGTGGCCGGAGCCCGCAATCGCGCCATCGATGACAAAATGCGCGACATGAATGCCCTGCGGCGAAAGCTCGCGGGCCATGCTCTGCGCGAGGCCGCGCAGCGCAAATTTGCCCATGGCAAAGGGCGCGGATTGCGCGTAGCCCTTCACGCTCGCCGAGGCGCCGGTAAATAGGATCGCGCCGCGCCCTTTGGGCAGCATGCGCCGCGCCGCCTCCTGCGCCACAAGAAAGCCGCCGAACGCCGAGACTTGCAACGCGCGCTCGACCGCCGCCGGATCGAGATCGATCAGGGGACCGCGCAGCCGCGCTCCGGCATTGTAAACCACCACGTCGGGCTCGCCATTCACACGCGCCGCCTCGCCGAACAGATTGCGCACCTGGCCGGGGTTTGTGGCATCGCAAGCAAAGGCGGCCGCGCCGAGCCCTCCCTGGAGCGGCTTCAATTTGGCGGTATCGCGCGCGGCGAGCGCGATCTTCATGCCGCTCCGTGCGAACGCTCGCGCAACGGACGCGCTCAATCCAGGTCCCGCACCCACAATCAGCGCCGACGAAAACGAGGGTTTCTCCACGGTAGCCTCCATCCCTTCTCGCGGGTATGAACGCGGCGGGCGTGCTTTAGTGCCAATAGCGCGCGGCAATCGCGCCGATTTTTACTTCGCTCAGCGCCGCAACATCGGCATCGGCGAAGGCTTCGACGCGCTGGAGCAGCCCCCTGTGATGTTTTGTGAGGTATTGACGGAAAAGCTGCATGGCGCTGTCTTTGCGGGCCGCATCGCCGATCACAAGGATCTTCGGCGCGGGGCTAAGCGCCTTCACCAGCGCTTTGTAAAATTCATAATCCTCCGGCGCCGGCTGGCCTTCGAAAGCGGTCTCTTTTGCAAGATGCACAGGACCGCGCAGATGATGCGGATCGTGCGGATAAAGCAAATGCCCGTCTTCGGGCTGGGCGTGTGCAGCGGGGCGGTGCCAAAGCTTGGCGTCATGATCGCCGAGCACAACGATCAAGCCCGGCTCGGCCAAGGTATCGAGGCCGAGCGCGCCGGCCGAGGGGTGGCCGGGCGTGATCCCCAAGCCTTTTAAAAAGTCCCGGAGCTGAATAACCTGGTCCTTGTCCACCTGTTTGGCGTTGGTATGCTTGAGCGTCAGCCCATGCCCGCCAACATCGACGTGCAAATGGCCGTGCCGCTGATGCTCGACGCTGCCGAAGCGGCGGATGAGCGTCAGCACATCGGTCCAATGCAGGTTCGCGGGGATCGGATGGGCGTACAGCGCCTCAAGGGTTTTGGCGGATCTGCCAATCGCTTCTGCCATGATGTCCGGCCTCGCACCCGATCGCTTATGCTTCAAGGCAGTTTAGAATCGCGGCGGCCGGTTTGGCGAGATCTTTCGGACAAGCACAGGATCGTTATCGGCTGGTAAGCCGGCGGAGCTTCAAAGTCTGTCATCCATCGGAACGAAGGGAGGCCAAGGCTCTTCGCGATTTAGCAGGCCTGCGCTGTCAAGCAGGGGGTTATGTCTTCCGGCGAAAGGCGCGGCGCCCCGGCGCCTGCGTCCTCGGCTTGCTTCACGCGGCTAAGGATGGCCTCGGAAAGCGGGGCCTTCAGCCCGTGGGCGCGCGCGAGCCGGACGATGGCGCCCTGAAACCGGTCCACTTCGGTGGGACGGCCTTGCATGAGGTCTTCCCAGGTGGAGGAGCGCGCCTCCGGGTCGATTTGCAGCGTGGACGCGGCCACGATCCGGAATAGGGCATCGGGCAGCCGCAAGATGGGCGGCATCAGGCGCGGCGGTACTTTGTTCGCCGTCAGCGGCTCGATGCCCGCGGCTTGCATGACCGCCAGCGCCTCGGCGATCTGTGCGGCGAGGAGGCGGCGCCAGCCCCGGTGTTGCAGCTCTTGCCGGAGCGGGAGGTTCGAAAGCGCATTCAGTGCGTTATTGAGGTTCAGGAGCAGCTTGCCCCATTGCACGCCCGCGATGTTGGAGGTGGGCGACACGTCGAGGCCGGGCACTGAGAGGAGGCGCAGAATGTCTGGGCGCCCTTCCTCGATGACGAGGCCGCCCGACGTGCCGCGATGGAAGATCCCGTGCCCCTTGTTCACCACGTTAAAGGCAACCATGCCGCCGAGCACCCGGTCCGGCCCGAGGCGGGAGCCCAAGATGCAAGGATTATCGACGCCGTTCTGGAGGCTGAGCACCGGCACGCCCGGGGCAGTCAGGGCCGCGATCTCGTCCGCCGCCGCCGCCGTGCCGCGGCTCTTGACGGTGAGCAGCACGAGCCCGGCGCCGCGCAAGAAGCCCGGCGCGGTCTCGACATCGAGCGACTCGGGGATGAACCTTGCATGGAGGCCGTCAAAACCGGTGATGAGGAGGCCGTGAACGGCAAGCCCGGCGGCGATCTGGGGCCGCGCCAAAAACGTCACGCGCCGCCCCGCGAGGAGCAGAAGGCCGCCTACGAAGCAGCCAACGCTTCCGGCGCCGTAAATGGCGATCCGCGTATGGGCGTCCAAGACCTTTGCCATCGTCACACCGCCAATCCGGACACGTGCCCGCGGCACATTCTCGCATACAACTAGAACACGCAATTGAATAGGATGCTCCGCCTCCGGCCGGCGGTTCGCCTATTTTTGCATCAAATTGATTTGAACCGGGGTCTCGCTTCCCTAGCGCCCGAAACCCCGGCCAATGCGGCTTGTTTTAGGCCGGCGGTTCGGGCGCCCATCCCAATTGCGCCGAACTTCATCCCAATTCAGGCCACGGATTTCTGCATCTTGGACTCGCGCCCCCACGCTGGAATGTGCAAGCATTGCGGCGCTCCGTTCAATTCTGAAAGTCATCTCATGGAATTTCATAAGCTCCGCGCCCGAGCCGCGATCGTAGCCGCTTTGACGATGTTCTTTGCCGCCTTCGCGCCGGGGCTTGCTTTCGCTCAGAGCGGGCTTCTTGCCACAACGGCGAACGGCCGGGTTGAGGGCCGCTGGCAGGACGGGGTGCGCGCGTTCAAGGGCATTCCCTATGCCGCGCCGCCCGTGGGAGACCTGCGCTGGCGCTCGCCGCGGCCACCCGCTTCCTGGACCGGTGTGTGGCCGGCCCGCGACTTCGGCGCCCCCTGCCCCCAAGCTTCGAGCAAGGATATTCACGAGCGCGGCATGAGCGAGGACTGCCTGACGCTCAACGTCTGGACGCCCGCGCGCGGGACCGGAACCAAGCTTCCGGTCATGGTCTGGCTCCATGGCGGAGCGTTCGAGACCGGCTGGACCGGCTTGCGGATGTATGACGGCTCGAACATCGCGAACCATGGCGTGGTCATGGTGACGCTGAATTACCGCCTTGGCCCGCTGGGCTTCTTCGGCCATCCGCAACTCACGGAGGAAGCGAAGGC
>JBKQIH010000240.1:0-4777 GCA_052148445.1 Rhodomicrobium sp. | reverse complement strand
GCCGATTTCGGTTCGCGGCAGGCCTCCTCGATTGCGGCGCAGCGATGCGCGTGGTGAGCCGCAAGTTCATCGGCGCGGGCGTGCAAGCCTATGAACGGCAGGCGATGCCCGGGCAGGACAAGCACATCGGCGGGTAAGCGCCCCTTGATCCCATTCAAAGATCGCAAATAAAGGCCCAAGGGATCTCCGCGCGGTTCGGAAGCCCACACGCTCACATTGGGCGAGATTTTCTCAAGCACTTGGTCTGCTGCGAAGAAGAGCTTTTCCTCGCCGCAATAGAGCATCGCCTGCTCGGGCGCGTGACCCTCGCCGATCAGAACCTCGAATGTGCGCCCGCCGATGTTGAGTTTCTCGCCCTCGGTAATTCGCTCGAAAACGGGCGGGAGCGGGGTGACCAGTTTCAGATAGCCGTGGCCCTGCGTCGTCACGATCGCTGCGATCTCAGCTTTCAAGCCGTTGCGGAGATAAAAATCGCGATAGACCTGTGTATCGAGCGCGCCTGGGCTGAGCGAGATGTTGAGACATTTGAGATAGGTCGTTTTCGTGGTCAGCAGCGGCAGGCTGAAGCGCTCTCCAAGCCACCCGGCGAGGCCGATATGATCCGGGTGATAATGCGTAACGATGAGCCGCGTCAGCTTCCGTCCGGCGAGCGGACCGGCGGCGAGCCCTTCCCAAATGTCCCGCGTAACTTTGTTCGCTATCCCGGTATCGAGAACCGCCCAGCCGTTCCCGTCGTCGATGAGGTAGATATTGATGTGATTCAGCCGGAAAGGTAGCGGAATGCGAACCCACAAAATACCCGGCGCAATTTCGGCTACCGCCCCGGCTTCCGGCGGTTGCTGGAACGGAAATCGAAGATTTCCAGGCTGCCGTTCTTGCATCCCTACAACCCCTTCGTCTGAGCACGATTCACCGGTTTGGAAACGCAGGCTTTTCTTTAGCAAGTAAACCGCTTTCTGCGAGACTCAAGCTCTATTGTTAGGCTCGGAGACAACGATGGCAGACGAGTTCGAAAGCCGCACAATTTGCCTGCAGAGCGTCATCGGTCACGGCCAGATATCGAAGCTACGGCAAATTCTTTGAACCTGGCGCGTTCGATTTCCGACTTATGGACGGCGCATCGAAGCGCCGTACCATTGAGAGGAGTACCCATCATGAAGAAACAGTTCGTCTTGCTTTCCGTCTCCGCGGTGGCGGCCGGGTTGGCCTGTACCAGCGCTCAGGCTTGGGACAATTGCGGTCATGGCGCTCATCGCAACTATTGGGGACGCTGCGTGTCGAATTACGGCCGGACGTCCGGCTGTCCGCGAGGATATCATCTTGGCTGGAACGTGCACCGGTGTGTGCGTAGCTGGTAGGCCACGGTGAGGTCGAATAATTATGTGAATCTGCCCGCGTTCCGCCCTCATGCCGGTTGACAGCGCGGCCTCCCCGGGCGACGTATTATGCGCTGATCGATGCATGCGGGAGAGACCAGCCAGCGCTGGCGCCGAAGGAGCAACCGCCCCGGAAACTCTCAGGCAAAAGGACCGCGTGCAGACAGCACTCTGGAAAGCAGCCGCTAGGTAGGTGGCTCACCGATGGGGTAGGCCTGCATTGTAGGCGAAATCTCTCAGGTTCCGTGACAGAGGGGGCGCAGAGCCGCGAAAGCGGAAAGCCTTATTGTCACGGATGCACCGATGATCGAGCCTCAATCTACAAATCCTTCCGGCGCGTTGCGGTTTACACCGTTGAACGCGCTGCATCGCGAGCTTGGCGCCAAGCTCGTGCCTTTTGCGGGCTATGAGATGCCGCTCCAATATGCGGCCGGCATCGTCAAGGAGCACAATCATGTGCGCGCCGCCGCCGGCCTGTTCGACGTCTCCCATATGGGGCAGGCGCGGCTCGATGCTCCGGATTTCGAGACGGCCGCAGCCGCGCTGGAGGCGCTCGTTCCGGCCGATATTCTCGGGCTCAAGCCGGGGCGCGTGCGCTATACGCAGCTCTTGAATGCCGAAGGCGGCATAATCGACGATCTGATGGTGACGCGCGACCCTGATGGGCGGGGCCTGTCGCTCGTCGTCAACGCCTCGCGCAAGGAAATCGATTTCGCCCACATTTCCGCGCGTCTGCCGGCAACCGTCCAGCTTATCCCGGAACTGGACCGGGCGCTGCTCGCGCTACAAGGGCCGAAAGCCGCTGGAGTGCTGTCGCTTTCGATCGCCGGCGTGGAGACCCTAAGCTTCATGGCGAGCGGAGTGTTCCACGTGAATTCCGAACCGGTTCAAGTCTCTCGCTCGGGCTACACCGGCGAGGACGGGTTCGAAATCTCCGTGTACGCCACCTCCGCCACACGCCTCGCGCGGGCCCTGCTAGCCGCGCCGGAGGTCTTGCCCATCGGGCTTGGCGCGCGGGATACGCTCCGGCTTGAGGCAGGGCTCCCGCTCTACGGTCAGGACATGGACGAAACCGTTTCGCCGGTAGGGGCCGGCCTTGCTTTCTCAATCGGCAAGCGCAGGCGCGCGGCCGGCGGATTTTCCGGCGCGGAGCGCGTTCTGCGCGAGCTTACCGGGGCGCTAGACCGCGTCCGCGTTGGCCTCAAGCTCGAAGGCCGGGCGGCGGCGCGAACGCATATGAAGGTCGTCGGTGCGGCCGGCAAAACAATGGGCGAGGTAACAAGCGGAGCCTTTACGCCGACGGCGGCGGCGTCCATCGCCATGGCCTACGTTCCACCCGCCTCCGCCAGTCCCGGCACGCAAATTGCTGTCGAAATCCGCGGCGCGCCGGTGCCCGCGCGCATCGTGCCCATGCCCTTCGTCCCGCACAATTACGCCCGTCAAGTCTAAGCAAAGGTGAGACGCCATGAGCCAGGTTAAATATAGCAAGGATCACGAATACATCGCCGTCGAAGGGGACATTGGCGCCGTTGGCATTACAAACCACGCGCAAGACAAGCTCGGCGACGTGACTTTCGTCGAATTGCCATCCGTGGGGAAGGATCTGCAGCAGGGCGCCGTCGCGGGCGTTGTCGAGTCCGTGAAGGCGGTGAGCGATGTTTTCGCGCCTGTCAGCGGCACGGTCGTTGAAATCAACGAGGCGCTGAACGATAAGCCCGAGCTCGTGAACGAGGACGCCGAGGGAGCCGCCTGGTTTTTCAAAATCAAGCTCGGCAATCCCTCCGAGCTCGACTCCTTGATGGACCGGGACGCTTATCTCGCCCACGCGGGAGCGGACCACTGATGCGCTATCTTCCCCATACGGACAGCGGCCGCAGGGAGATGCTGGAAGTTATCGGTGCGGGCGGGATCGATGATCTTTTCGCGGACGTGCCGCCCTCGAAGCTTATGCGCGAGCTGCCGGACTTGCCTCGCAAGCAAAGCGAGATGGCCGTCGAGCGCGCGCTCTCGGCGCTTGCCAGCCGCAACGTTCCGGCGGGCTCTGTGCCGTTTTTCGCCGGCTGCGGCGCCTACAAGCACCACGTGCCCGCCACCGTCGATTATGTCATCCAGCGGTCGGAGTTCATGACCGCCTATACGCCGTATCAGCCCGAGATCGCGCAAGGTACGCTGCAGTATCTTTTCGAGTTTCAAAGCCAGGTCGCGGCGCTGACCGGCATGGAAGTTGCCAACGCCTCCATGTATGACGGCTCGACCGCTGCTGCCGAAGCGGTGCTGATGGCGCACCGGCTCACGAAGCGCAAGAAGGCCGTGCTCGCGGGCGGGCTGCATCCGCACTACCGTGCGGTGATCGAGACGATTTCGCATTATTCCGGCCACAGCGTTGAAGCGGCGGCCGCTGACCCCGCCAAGACCTTCGAAGCCGGGTGCGATAACGGCACTTCCTGTGTTGTGGTGCAGATGCCCGATGTCTTCGGGCGGGTGAGCGATCTTACGGGCCTTGCGGCGAAGGCTCACGCGGCCGGCGCGCTGCTGGTCGTGGTTGTCACGGAGGCCGTCTCTTTTGGCGCGCTGCAATCGCCAGGCGCGATGGGGGCCGATATCGTTGTGGCCGAGGGCCAATCTATCGGCAATGGCCTCAATTTCGGCGGTCCCTATTTGGGGCTGTTTGCGACCCGGAAGAAATTTCTACGCCAGATGCCGGGACGCCTGTGCGGGCAAACGTTAGACCGCAAGGGGCGGCGCGGCTTCGTGCTGACGCTTTCCACGCGCGAGCAGCATATCCGGCGCGAAAAGGCGACAAGCAATATTTGCACGAATTCGGGGCTGTGCGCCCTTGCGTTTACAGCGCATCTGACGCTTCTCGGCGAGACGGGGTTGCGCAAGCTTGCCGCGCTGAACCATGCCAGCGCAGTGACATTGGCGGATGCGCTCGCCGGGATCCCTGGGGTCGAGATTGTCACGCCGCATTTCTTCAATGAGTTTACGATCGCAACGCCGAAACCGGGCGCCGAAATCATCGATAGGCTGGCGGACCGGGGCATCGTTGGCGGCGTCCCCGCAAGCCGTCTGTGGCCGGACGATCCAACGCTTGCGAACCTTATTGTCGCCGCCGCGACCGAAGTAACGACTCAAGACGATATTGCCGCCTACAGGGGCGCGCTGAGCGAGGTGCTCCATGGTTGAGATGCCGAAGGAATTTGTACCGGAAAGCGTGAAAACGATGAGCGAGGAGCAGACATTCACCGGCAACCGGGGCCTCGCTATCGAGGAGCCTTTGATTTTTGAAATTGGCTCGCCCGAAACCACCGGCGTGGACTTCGAAGACCCCCTCACCCCGCCCCTCTCCCCACGGGGAGAGGGTGATGAGGCTGCGGCCCTCTCCCCAGGGGGAGAGGGAG
>JBKQIH010000239.1:0-7592 GCA_052148445.1 Rhodomicrobium sp. | reverse complement strand
ATTCACGCTTTCGTCCATAATTATAATCGCACAAGACTGCGATGCCTTGGATACCTCGCCCCTTTGCAAGCCCTCGCTAATCAGACGGGACATAACACCAAGGCGAGCTTGCTGGGAGAGGGCTGGGCTGAGGGGGCCTTGGCGGGTCTATCGTTATGCTTGCCTATATTACCCGTCCTCAAGCGCCGCTGCGATGACGCCGTCGACGTTCTCCAGCCAAATGAACTCGAGGCTCTTGCGCGTATCCTCGGGGATCTCATCGTAATCCCTGCGATTGCGCGCCGGTAGCATGACACGGGTTAGGCCCGCGCGGGCCGCGGCCGTGACCTTCTCCTTGATGCCGCCCACGGGCAGCACGAGGCCGCGCAGGCTGATCTCGCCGGTCATCGCTGTGTCGCTGCGCACGGTGCGCCCGCTCAAGAGCGAGTAAAGCGCAGTGAACATCGCCACGCCCGCGCTCGGCCCGTCCTTGGGAGTTGCCCCCGCCGGTACATGGATGTGGATATCGCTTTTTTCGAAAACCGCCGGATCGATGCCCAGCGAGGCGGCCCGGTTTTTAATGAGACTTAGAGCCGCCTGGGCGCTTTCGCGCATCACATCGCCGAGCTGGCCGGTGAGGATCAGGCCGCCTTTGCCGGGCGCGCGCGTCGCCTCGATGAAAAGGATATCGCCGCCAACAGGCGTCCAGGCCAAGCCCGTGGCGACGCCCGGCACGCTCGTACGCATGGCAACTTCGTTTTCGAAGCGAGGCTGGCCGAGGATCTCGGTGAGATCGCCAGCCGTGACCCGCACCTGCGCGTCTGGCGATTCGGCGATGCGGACCGCAACGTGCCGGAACACCTTGCCAATTTCGCGTTCGAGCGAGCGCACGCCCGCCTCGCGCGTGAAGTCATGGATAACATGCCTCAGCGCTTCATCGTCGATGTTTGCTTGGGCGGCCGTCAAGCCATTGGCCTCAAGCTGCCGCTGGACGAGATAGCGGCGGGCAATTTGTAGCTTTTCCGCCTCGGTGTAGCCGGAAAGCTCTATGATCTCCATGCGGTCGCGCAGCGGCCCGGGGATCGTATCCAGCAAATTCGCGGTGGTGATAAAGGTGACGCGCGACAGATCGAAGGGCACGCCCAGATAATTGTCGCGGAAGGTCGAATTCTGCTCCGGATCGAGTACCTCAAGCATGGCGGCAGAGGGATCGCCCTGAAAGCCGCGTCCCATTTTGTCGATCTCGTCGAGCATCATCACGCAATTGCGGGCGCCGGCCTTTTTGATGGCCTGGATGATGTTGCCCGGAAGCGCGCCGATGTAAGTGCGCCGGTGGCCGCGGATCTCGGCCTCGTCGTGCACGCCGCCGAGGCTCACGCGGACGAAGGCTCGCTGCATGGCCCGCGCGATGGATTGGCCTAGCGAGGTTTTGCCGACGCCGGGAGGGCCCACGAAGCAAAGGATCGGCGCCTTGCCCTGCGGTGCGAGCTTGCGCACCGCGAGATATTCGACGATGCGCTGCTTGATCTTTTCGAGGCCGAAATGGTCCTCTTCGAGGATGCGGCGCGCCTCGGCTATATCGATGGGCTTCTCTTCTGGCAGCGCCCAAGGCAACTCGACGAGCGTGTCGAGATAAGTGCGGATCATGCCTGCCTCGGCGGCCTGTTCGGGCGTCCGCTCGTAGCGGCGCAATTCCTTGCGGGCTTGGGCTTCGACCTCCTTGGGCATCTGCGCCTTGGCGATGGCCTCGTTTAGCTCGGCAATCTCGGCCGATTTGCCGTCGCCCTCGCCGAGCTGGCGCTGGATCGCGGCCATCTGCTCGCGCAGCACGGCCTCGCGCTGGCGGTCGTCGAACACGGCCTTGGTCTGCCGGCCGATTTCCTGGCTGATGCGCAGGACCTCGATGCGCTGCGATAAAAGACGCGAGACCCTATCCATGCGGAGTGTCAGATCGACGGTTTCGAGGATTTCCTGCTTCTGCTCCGAAGTGATATCCATATAGGCGGCGGTTAGGTCTGCAAGCGCGGAGGCCGATTGCGCGTTCTGCATCGCGGCGACAAGTTCCGCCGGGACCTGCGGCAGGAGTTCCAGCGCCTCGATGGCTTGCTGGCGCAAGAGCAGCGTGCGCGCTTCGATTTCGGGGCTTTCGATCTCAGGCTCGGGGATGCGCTGCACGTTGGCCGCAAGCACGGGCCGCTCGCGGACGAAATCGAGCACGCGGAATCGCTCGATCCCCTGCACGATCACGTGATGACCGCCGTCGGGCGCGGTGAGATAGCGCGCGATGTTGGCCACCGTGCCTACGCGGTGCATGTCAGTGCCCGAGGGCTCCAAGGCTTCCGCGTCGCGTTGCATCAAAATGCCGATCTGGCGCTCCTCGCGCATCGCTTGTTGCACAGCCGCGATCGAGACCGGCCGGCCGATGGAAATCGGAAAGAGCACACCCGGAAACAGCACCGTGTCGCGCACGGGCAAGATGAGCAGCGTGTTCGGGCCGGTGCTGAGCGAGGCCGTGCCTTCATCGGACTTGAGTTCCACGGCCGATGCCTCGCTGGGATTGGGATTATCCATGATGCCGTTCCTTTTTCAGAGGCGGACTTTATTCAGAAGCGGATTTTTCGAGGCTAATCAGCAAAAGACCATTAATGGCTTGGCGTTTCACGCCGTCGAAACGGCAGGGGGGGAGGGGAATCCTGCGGGCGAAGCGGCCTTGCGGCAGCTCAAGCTGATGGATAAGTGCAGTACGAAGTTCGTCGGGCAGTACCCGCCTGCCCGACACGAACAGCACGCCGTCGTCGATCACGGCGTCCACGCTATCGGGGTCAACGCCGGGAAGCGCGAAAAAGATCAAAACCTCGGTCTGTGTTTCGAGCACGTCCACCGGCGGCTCCCAGGAAGGGCCGCCCATATGCTGATTGAGCGTGAAGAACTGCTGGTGCAGCCGCTGGGCCCGCGAAAGCCGGTCAACCGCCTCGAACCACATCCAGCTTGTGAACTCGCTCTTCGCCATGGGCTCGCACTTCCCTCCAAGGTTAAGCCGGGGACCGGTTCCGCATGGCAGCGAACGGGCTGCCCCGGCGATTAAACTTTGTGTGGACTATATGGCCGGTGAGGGTAGCGCGTTTCAAGATTGCAATAAGGTAAGGAGGCAAGAACCGGGAAGGTATCGTATGCGCGGATTGCAACGGATGCGCCCGGCCGCTTCACCGCCCGCTGCCGCCGTCTCACCCGCGAAGCACTGCTCCGCGGCCCGCCCGAGGCTTTTGGCGCGAGCCTATGTTGCGAGCGTCACGGCAGAATGCGCGGTATTTTGTCGCTGGCGGCGCAGCCGGCCGGTCACGCTTTCGCTAACGGCGCCGGGCATCGCCAGCGCCGCGAGAACCCTACTTACGCCTTAGGAAAGCACATTTTGCCGGGCCTCCGGCCGATCGTTAAAAGTCATAACGGGGCTGCAGATCTTATTGCGCTTATTGGGGCTGCTCAATGTCAATCCCCTGTTGCGCGGCGCTCCCAAGTTTTCTAAAGTCCCGCGGCCTATGCCGGGGGGGGAAAGATAATCCTGTCGTGCCGTTCGGTGTTCCCGGTGGGCATTAAAATAAGTCGGCATATCCGCCCAACTCTCACATCCAGGATCATCACCTCATGAACCTAGTTCTCTGGATTATCATTGCAGGGGGCGCGCTTTCCATCGTGTATGGCGCGCTAACGACCCGTTCGCTTCTTGCGGCGAGTCCCGGCAATGCGCGCATGCAGGAAATCGCTGCTGCGATCCAAGAAGGCGCACAAGCGTATCTCGCGCGTCAATATACCACCATCGCCATCGTGGGCGCTGTGATTTTCGCACTTCTCGCCTTCCTGCTTTCCTTCACGGTCGCCATTGGCTTTTTGATCGGTGCGGTGCTTTCCGGAGCAGCCGGCTTCATCGGCATGCTTGTGTCGGTGCGGGCCAATGTTCGCACGACCCAGGCTTCGTCCGTGGGCTTGGCCCAAGGCCTCTCCATGGCATTCAGGGCCGGTGCGGTTACGGGTATGCTCGTGGCTGGCCTTGCCCTGCTTGGGGTCACCTCCTATTATTTCATTCTCACCGGTGTCCTGCACCTTAAGCCCGAGAGCCGCGAAGTCGTGGATGCGCTCGTCGCGCTCGGCTTTGGCGCCTCGCTGATTTCGATTTTCGCGCGTCTTGGCGGCGGCATCTTCACCAAAGGTGCGGACGTCGGCGGCGACCTCGTCGGCAAGGTGGAAAAGGGTATTCCGGAGGACGACCCGCGCAACCCGGCTACGATTGCCGACAACGTGGGCGACAATGTTGGCGACTGCGCAGGCATGGCCGCCGACTTGTTCGAGACCTACGCCGTGACGGTTGTCGCGACGATGGTGCTTTCGTCGATTTACTTTGCCGCGGAACCCGCTCTTCTCGAACGGATGATGCTCTATCCGCTTGCCATCGGCGCAGCTTGCGTCGTGACCTCGATCATCGGCACCTTCTTCGTGCAGCTCGGATCGAGCGGCTCCATCATGGGCGCGCTCTACAAGGGCTTCATCGCAACCGGCATCCTTTCGCTCGTGGCGCTCTATCCCGTAACCGAATACCTCGTCGGTATGGATAGAACAATGACCGCCGGCGGCGCGACCTTCACCGGCATGTCTCTTTTCTACTGCGGAATCGTTGGGCTCGTTGTGACGACGCTTATCGTCGTCATCACCGAGTATTACACCGGCACGGGCTTCCGTCCTGTGAGGTCGATTGCGCAAGCATCGGTGACCGGCCATGGCACCAACGTCATCCAGGGCCTTGCGGTCTCGCTCGAATCCACAGCGGCACCGGCGCTTGTTATCATCGCCGGCATCCTTGTGACCTTTAATCTGGCCGGCCTTTACGGCATTGCCATCGCCGTAACGACGATGCTTGCACTTGCCGGCATGGTCGTCGCGCTCGACGCCTTCGGCCCCGTAACGGACAATGCAGGCGGCATCGCGGAGATGGCGAACCTGCCTTCCGACGTGCGCAAGACGACGGATGCGCTCGACGCGGTTGGCAACACGACCAAAGCAGTGACCAAAGGCTATGCCATCGGCTCGGCCGGCCTCGGTGCGCTCGTTTTGTTCGCAGCTTACACCGAAGACCTGCATCACTTCATCGCAGACCCATCCAAGTTCCCGTACTTCGAAGGCGTCAATGTCGACTTCTCGCTGTCGAATCCGTATGTGGTGGTAGGCCTGCTCTTCGGCGGGCTGCTGCCCTATCTCTTCGCTGCGATGGGTATGACGGCCGTCGGACGCGCCGCGGGCTCGATTGTTGAAGAAGTCCGCCGGCAGTTCAGGGCAAAACCCGGCATTATGGCGGGTACGGAGAAGCCCGATTACGGTGCAGCTGTCGACATGCTGACCAAGGCCGCGATCAAAGAGATGATCATTCCATCTCTTCTCCCAGTCCTCTCGCCGGTTGTGGTTTTCGCGGCGGTCGTTTGGATTGGCGGGAAATCGAATGCCTTTGCCGCGCTCGGCGCCCTATTGCTGGGCGTGATCGTTAACGGGCTCTTCGTCGCCATTTCCATGACTTCCGGCGGCGGCGCCTGGGACAACGCGAAAAAGTCGTTCGAGGACGGCTTTGTCGACAAGGACGGTCACCGGCACATGAAGGGTTCGGAGGCGCATAAGGCGTCGGTTACGGGCGACACCGTCGGCGATCCTTACAAGGACACCGCCGGCCCGGCCGTCAACCCCATGATCAAGATCACGAACATCGTCGCGCTCTTGATCCTGGCCGTGCTGGCCCACCAGCACTAAGAACAGCTCTTAGAGAAATTAGAAAAATGGCCGGGTTCGTCCCGGCCATTTTTTTGCTCTTAACTCCGCTGGGGATTCTCTTTCCGGTGCGAAGCGGACATTCCTTCGGGAGCGGAAGGTCAACCCTCGCCGCCATCCTTGATGCCTACTGGAACCTGAGCCATCTTGGCTCACATGACCTCGTCTTCACTTCCGATCGCCATTGCGCGACAATCGTGCCCTACCCAGGGCGAGCATTGTGCCTTGGTGCCTTGGTGGAGCATTACGAAATCGGTTCTCGCGGTTGCCGTCCTCCGCATGGCAGAGTCGGGCTCGCTCGTGCTCGACGGCCGCCTTGATGATTGGCCATTCACAATCAGGCAGGTGCTCCAACACACGGCTGGTTTGGCGAACTACGGCGGAGAGGTCTACCGGCACGCCGCCGCAAATGGCCATCCGGTTTGGACCGTCGATGAGCTATTGGAGCGCCGGAACGCAAAACAGCTTCTTTTTCCTCCGGGCGAGGGATGGGCTTATTCGAACATCGGATATTTGTTCATTCGGCAACTGATCGAGCGCATCACAGGATTGGATCTCGATCGGGCTCTTAGGCAGCTGATCTTTTCTCCGATGGGTATCGAGTGCACGCGGGTTGCCGCGACGCCCGGCGATACGGCGGAAACGCTTTGGGGTAACCCCACAAACTACGATCCGCGTTGGGTTTATCATGGGTTGCTGATCGGGCCGCCAGCTGATGCTGTCGAATTTCTAAAGCAACTACTGGCAAACAAATTCCTTTCGGAGGCGTCGCTTTCGGCTATGCAAACCTGCCGCGTACTCGGCGGTAAATTACAAAATCGCCCATGGGAGGAAACAGGTTATGGCCTCGGCCTCATGATCGGAAAGATGAAGAGAGGCGGCCGTGTTGCCGGCCACTCTGGTGTGGGGCCTGACACCGTGTCGGCTCTCTATGCGTTTTCCGATCTACCTGGAGCACCTATTGTCGCGGCTTTTTCCCAAGGTTCGGATGAGGGGGTGGCCGAATTCGAGGCTGTCCGCGTCGCTACAATGGAATGGAATGAGTGCAACTGGCCCAACGCATAGTCCTTGCTTTGGGCCGCTTCCGGTGTGAAGCGGCCTCGCGAGGGAAGCGGCGGGCTTGCCTGCCAAAGGGACTTTCGCCGGCGGCTATTTGCCGAATTCGCGGATATCGACGAACCGGCCGGCGATGGCCGCAGCCGCTGCCATTGCTGGCGACACGAGGTGCGTACGGCCCTTGAAGCCCTGCCGGCCCTCGAAATTGCGGTTCGAGGTCGAGGCGCAGCGCTCCCCGGCCGAGAGCTGATCGGGGTTCATGCCGAGGCACATCGAGCAGCCGCTCTCGCGCCACTCGAAGCCCGCCGCCACAAAGACGCGGTCCAGGCCCTCCGCCTCGGCCTGGCGCTTTACCCGGCGTGAGCCCGGCACGACGAGGGCTCGCAGCCCGGGGCGGACGTGGCGCCCCTCGAGCACCTCGGCCGCCGTTCGCAGGTCTTCGATCCGAGAGTTCGTACACGAGCCTATGAACACGGTGTCCACGTCGATCGCCCGGACCGGCGTCCCGGCCTCGAGGCCCATGTAGACAAGAGCCCGGGCGGCGGCTTCCCGTTCGGCGGGAGTCGCCAGGTCGTCCGGGCTCGGCACGGCGCCGTCGATCGACACGACCTGGGCGGGATTGGTGCCCCAGGAGACCTGGGGCCGGATAGAAGCGGCGTGCAGGACGATCTCGGCGTCGAAGGCGGCGTCTTGGTCGCTGACCAGCTGGCGCCAGTCCTCGACCGCCTGGTCCCACTCCGACCCCTTGGGCG
>JBKQIH010000238.1:0-12439 GCA_052148445.1 Rhodomicrobium sp. | reverse complement strand
GGCGGCAGCTAAGCACCGACGTTTGGCCGCGATGGTCTGTTTGTATGATTTGCATTGTTTCAGCCCGGCTCGGTTATGCTATCTTTGTTAGAACGGGTGTTACCGTGCATACAGCTCACACCAAATGAAGCAGCGGATACAATTCTGCACCGCGCATGACGGAATACGAATAGCCTTTGCCAAGGCCGGCGACGGTCCGCCGCTGGTTCGGACAGCAAATTGGTTTACCCATCTCGAACTGGACTGGGATAGCGCAATTTGGCGCCACTGGTTTGAGGTGCTTGCCGAGGGACGCACGCTCATTCGCTATGACCCGCGCGGGTCGGGCCTGTCTGACCGTAATGTGGATGATTTTGGCCTGGACGCATGGATCAGCGATCTCGAAGCAGTGGTCAACGCCGCGGGTCTTCGGCGCTTTCCGCTCATAGGACTCTGCCAAGGAGGCGTCGTCGCAGCCGCCTATGCCGCCCGCTACCCCGACCGCGTCAGCCGGCTTATCCTTTATGACAGCTATTTGTCCGGCGCTTATGCCGTTGGCGTCGATGAAGGATTGCAAAAGCAAGCGCAAACACTGTCGCAGATGATCGAACTTGGCTGGGGCCGCGACGCTGGGGCATTTCGAGAAGTCTTCGCTAATCTGCTGATGCCGGACGCGACCAGGGAGCAGCTCCGCTGGATCGGCGAGCTTCAGCGGCGCAGTGCTTCAGCAATGAACGCCCGGAAGCTGTGGGACGCTTTCAACAGCTTCGACATTCGCGCCGAGGCCGGCAAACTGAGAACTCCCACCCTTGTCTTCCACGTCAAAGGTGATGCGATGGTGCCGTTCGAGGCGGGGCGCCGGCTCGCCGCAGCCATTCCAAATGCGCGATTTGCGCCGCTTGAAGGCAAGAACCATATCCTGCTGGCCAATGAGAAAGCCTGGCAAACCTTTCGAACCGAACTGAACAATTTTCTAAAGGCGGACGAACCCGCTGAAGTGCCTTCGCAAAGCAAATTGGACGCGCTGAGCGCCCGCGAACGCGAAATTCTTGACTGCATCGCGCGCGGAACGATCAATGCTGACATCGCCAAAATGATGGGCATTTCCGAGAAAACGGTGCGCAATCATATCACGGCGATTTTTTCCAAACTTGCGGTTGAGCACCGCTCCCAGGCAATCGTCCTCGCGCGCAAGGCGGGCCTCGGCCGGGACTGACCGGCTGCGCCTGCTGGGGCCAGCGCCCCGGAATTACGGGCTTTCGGAAAAAAAAATTGATCTCAATGGGGCCGGTGCCTCAATACGGCGGAGTGCGTTAGCTGCATCCTTTCAGCATCAAATCTGAAAGGTCAGCACCATGAACACCCAGATCACAAGCATTGCCAAGCAGCGGCAGGATCCGCTGCGCGAGCGATATCGCTTAGCGCCGAAGGAAGCCTGGATCGTCGACGGCGCCGGAACCGTAGCGGATAGCGCGGAAGATCCTTTCCACTGCACGGTCGCACCAGGACAAGGACATGAGGCGCTTTGGCAAATCGGTATTCATCGCGCCGTCGGCGGCTATCATGATCGCCCCAACCCCGGCGACATTTTGTGCGCGGCGCTCGCTTCCTGTCTCCACTCTACTTTGCGGATTATCGCGGACCGTCTTGAAATTCCGATCGCTCGTCTTGAAGTCAGCACGCGGGCCGAGGTCGACGTCCGCGGCACCCTGCTCGTGGACCGCAATGTCCCCGTCGGGTTCCAAAAGATGCAGTGCGAGGTGCGCCTCGAGCCGGCCGCCAACGTGCCCCCGGAGAAAGTGAGGATGCTGCTAGCGGCGGCTGAACATAGCTGCGTCGTCCTCCAGACCCTCCGCAGCGGCGTGCAAGTGCAGATGCAGTCGGATCGGGCCCCGCCTGTCGCATGTGCAGCCGCACAATAGAGGAAATATACAATGCCGGCTTGCCGTTTCCGCTTTGGTCAGCCAGATCGGCTGCAGGGCAGCAAGCTCAGCTTCGGTGTCCACCTCATTGACCGGCAGGTGATGAAGCGGCACGGAATGTGGCGAACAAATGCGAACGTTGCAAGACGGATTTCCATGAAATATGCAGGGTTTTCTGCACGTTAACAGACGGCGAGGAACGATGGCAACCGTCGTCGCGAGGCGGCCTTAACCGCCGCGGCGATCCAGAGCAGCATCAGCGACTTGCGCCCTGATGGCTTACCCCGGACACGGGTGCGGGGCTCGCAATGAGGCGCATCCGGTTTTGCGCGCTTGCGCTAAATATCGAGGAATGCCACCGAGAGCGCGTTTTGCTGGATGAACTCGCGCCGGGGCTCGACCACATCGCCCATAAGCTTCGAAAAAATCTCGTCGGCGTCGTTCAGCTCGCCGAGCTTTACCTGCATGAGCGTGCGGACATTCGGATCTAGCGTGGTTTCCCGCAGCTGCCCGGGGTTCATCTCGCCAAGGCCTTTGTAGCGCTGCATGGAGAGCCCTGCCCGCCCTGCCGCGAAGATCGCATCGAGGAGGGAACGCGGTCCAAACACCGGCGATTGCAAGGCTTTTCTTTCCAGCGTGAGCTTGCCGGAAAAGAGCACTGAAAATTCCGCGTGATGTTGGTGAAGCTTGCGCGCGTCCGCCGACTGGATGAGCGCCCAATCGATGGCGTGAGACTCCCGGACGCCGCGAACCTCGCGCTCGAAAATGAAGCCGCCGTCGGCGGCCCGGCTCCAAGTCCAGCCACGCTCGGTCTCTTCGGATAGCGCGGCGAGGCGCCCCACAACCACGGTGGCAAGCTGCTCGGACTTTTCCTCGTCGTCCACAAGCTTAGAATTAAGCAGCCCGGCGATGGCAGCTTGTTCCACGACCGTGCGCGAGTACCGTTGGTGAAGTCCATCCAGCACATGCGAAAACGTCCGCGCCCGCTCGGCTGCGGCACGCAGATCGAGCCCCGAGCGGCGCTCGCCATCGCCCGAAATGAGCACCGCGCCTTCGAGGCCGCCATCGATGAGAAAATTGTCGAAAGCGTGCTGGTCCTTGAGGTAGCTTTCGGAGTTTCCGCGCTTGACCTTGTAGAGCGGTGGCTGAGCGATGTAGATATGCCCCGATTCGAGCAGGGCTGGCATCTGCCGGTAAAAGAAGGTCAAAAGCAGCGTCCGAATATGCGCGCCATCGACGTCGGCGTCCGTCATGATGATGATGCGGTGATAGCGCAGCTTCGAGATATCGAAGTCGTCGCGGCCGATGCCGGTTCCGAGCGCGGTGATAAGCGTGCCAATTTCTTGGCTGCCCAGCATTTTGTCGAAGCGCGCGCGCTCCACGTTCAGGATCTTGCCGCGCAATGGCAGCACGGCCTGGTTCGAACGGTCGCGGCCTTGCTTGGCTGAGCCGCCGGCGCTATCGCCCTCGACCAGGAACAGCTCGGATTTGGCCGGGTCGCGCTCCTGGCAGTCGGCGAGCTTGCCCGGCAAATTCGCAACGTCGAGCACGCCCTTGCGGCGGGTCAGCTCGCGCGCCTTGCGGGCCGCTTCGCGCGCCGCCGCGGCTTCGGCGACCTTCAGAAGGATGAGTTTTCCTTCGGAGGGATGCTCCTCGAACCAAGTGCCGAGCGTGTCCGCCATGATGTTTTCGACGGCGGGCCGCACTTCGGAGGACACGAGCTTGTCCTTGGTCTGGCTTGAGAATTTGGGATCGGCGACCTTGACCGACAAGACACAGGTGAGGCCTTCGCGCGCGTCGTCGCCCGTGAGCTGCACCTTCTCCTTCTTTGCGACGCCCGTTGAGGTGGCGTAAGTGTTGATCGTACGGGTGAGCGCTGCCCTGAAGCCGGCCAAATGGGTTCCGCCGTCCCGCTGCGGAATATTATTCGTGAAGCAGAACACGCTCTCGTGGTAGCCGTCGTTCCACCAGAGCGCGGCCTCGACGGACACACCTTCGCGCTCTGTCTTGATGAAGACCGGTTCCGGAATAAGGGGCGTGCGCGCCCGGTCGAGATATTGGACGAAGGCTTTCAGGCCGCCTTCATATTTGAATTCGCTTCTGACCGGCTCCACGCCGCGCATGTCGCAGAGCACGATGTTGACGCCGGAATTGAGGAATGCGAGCTCGCGCAGCCGGTGCTCCAGCGTCGCGTAGTCGAACTCGATCATGGTGAAAGTGGCTTGACTCGGCGTGAAGGTCACACGCGTGCCGGTCCTGCCGGGCTTGCTGCCGATCACTTTAAGCGGCGCCTCCGGCACGCCATCGGCGAAGACCATGAAATGCTCCTCGCCGTTCCGCCAAACCGTGAGCTCAAGCCGCGTTGATAGCGCGTTGACAACGGAAACCCCCACACCATGCAAGCCGCCGGAGACCTTATAGGAATTCTGGTCGAATTTGCCCCCGGCGTGGAGCTGGGTCATGATGACCTCGGCTGCGGAAACGCCTTCTTCGGAGTGGATCTCGGTTGGGATGCCGCGCCCGTTGTCCTCGACCGTCACCGAGCCGTCGGCGTTCAGCGCCACAGAAACCAAGTCCGCGTAGCCCCCGAGCGCCTCGTCTATGGCATTATCGACGACCTCGTAGACCATATGGTGGAGGCCCGAGCCGTCGTCGGTATCGCCGATATACATGCCGGGCCGCTTGCGGACGGCATCGAGCCCCTTCAAAACCTTGATGCTCTCCGCACCATAGGCTTCGACCGCCGCATCCATGCGTCTTGCTGCTTCCATAAATGACACCTGATCGGCCGCTGGCTTCGCGGCATTGGGACATGCTCTTATTTAGGGATTCAAACCGGATTCTGCACCGTTTACCGGCGTGAAAGCTCCATTTGATACCAGAAAAAGTTGCGCGGCCGAGACTTCGCGCAACGGCGCGAAGGTAGCGCTGTCCGTGCCTGTCATCCAGACCTGCGCATTCAGACCTGCGATCGACGCAAATAAAGCGCCGCGGCGCTCCGCATCGAGATGCGCCGCGATCTCATCCAGCAAAATCAGCGGCGACACGCCGCCCGATGCCTGTTTTACAAGACGGGCTTGCGCAAGCACAAGCCCCACGAGCAGAGCTTTCTGCTCGCCTGTGGAGCACATTTTCGCGGGCATCCCCTTTGGGCCGTGGATGACTTCGAGGTCGCTGCGGTGCGGCCCGCTGAGCGTGCGGCCCGCGGCCCGGTCGGGCTCGCGGGACGCTGCGAGAAGAGTTGCGTAGGACTCCGCTATCTCGCGTTGCGTTGCTGTCGCGGCTTGCAATTCGAGAGGTCCGGCAAGCGACAGTCCCGCCCAAGGGAAAACCGAATCCGGCGCGCGGCTGCGCTCGGTTTCGATTTCCGAGCCGAGGCTTTGGATGGCCCGGTGGCGGACAGCGGCGATCTCCGCCGCCGCTTCAGCCATTTGCACCTCAAGCCCATCGAGAAGTTGCGGCGGGCTGAGGGCTTCGAGCGCCTTGTTCCGCTGCCGCATGGCGCGGTCGAACGTCGCAGCCGCGCCGGCATAGCCAGGATCGAGGCTTAGCGCCAAACGGTCCATGAAGCGGCGGCGTTCGCTGGCCGCCCCGGTGAAGAGGCTGTCCATGGCGGGGGTCAGCCACACCATCCTTATGCGCGCCAAGGCACCGGACCCCTTCGCCACCGCGCCGTCGATCTTCACGATCCGGGATGCGCGAGCGCTCAGCACGCCGCCGGGCGGCAGTTGCACACCCGTGCCAATCTGGATTTCTCCGGCGCCCGGGAACACTTTCGCGGCGACCGCCCAGCCGCCCGCGCCGCCGCTTCGCGCAAGCTCAGAAAAGGGCAATGAGCGCAAACCCCGTCCCGCGGTGAGCAGCGAAATGGCTTCGAGGCAGTTGGTTTTGCCAGCACCGTTGGGACCGAAAAGCACGGCCGGATCGGGCCGGGGATTGAGCGTGGCGCTCCGGTAGTTGCGAAAGTCCGTCAGCGTGAGTTTGCCAATCCAGATGCGACTGGCCTCATCGCTTCTCCGCTCTACGCCGGTGCCTTCGCTTTGCACCACAAATTCCAGGCCTAAACGCGCATCGGCATCAGCACATAGAGCGCCGAAGCATCGCTCTCATCCGAAACCAGCGTGGGCGAGGAACCGTCAGCGAGCTTGAAGACGGCCTTGCTGCCATCGATCTGCGCTGCGATGTCGAGAAGGTAGCGTGCGTTGAAGCCGATCTCTATCGGCTCATTGTTGTATTCGGCGGCGATCTCCTCCGTCGCGGAACCCGAGTCGGGATTGCTGGCCGATACGATCACGATGCCCGGCGCCGCGTTCAGCTTCACCGCGCGTCCCTTCTCGGAGGACAGCGTCGATACGCGGTCCACGGCCTTCACGAGGTCCGCGTTTTCGACCAGCAGGAGCTTCTTGTTCGCCGAGGGTATGACGCGGGCATAGTCAGGGAAGGAGCCATCGATTAGCTTCGAGGTGAGCACAAGATCGCCGGCCGCAAACCGGATTTTGGCAGTGGAGAGCGAGACCTCTACCGGAGCCTGGCCATCGTCGAGTAGCTTGACGATCTCGGCGACGGCTTTCCTGGGCACAATCACGCCCGGCATGCCTTCGGTGCCCGCTGGAGCTTCAGTCTCCACCTGGGCGAGACGGTGACCGTCGGTCGCGACAGCTCTGAGTTTCGGCGCAGCCCCGCCTTCGACCCGATGCAGATAAATGCCATTCAGGTAATAGCGCGTTTCTTCGGTCGAGATCGCGAACCGGGCCTTTTCGAACAGACGTTTCAACTCGCCGCCCGCCACCGTGAAACGGTGAGGTAACTCCGGCTGCCCAATGTCGGGAAACTCGTCGGCGGGTAGAACCGCCAGCTCGAAGCTCGCGCGCCCGGCCGTCACCTTGAGCCGCCCGTCCACGCCCTTGCGCTCGATATGGATCTCTGCGCCATCGGGGAGCTTGCGGACGATATCGTGCAGCGTGTGCGCGGGGATGGTCACCGCACCGGGCGTCTCGACTTTTGCGGGAAGCGTCTCGATCGCTTCCATGTCAAGGTCGGTTGCCTTAAGGGTCAAGCGGCCGTCCGCTTCGGCTGAAGTGAGGACATTGCTCAGGATTGGAATGGTGTTACGGCGCTCCACAATGCCCGTGATGTGTCCCAGGGCACGGAGCAGCGAATTCCGGTCGGCAACAAAGCGCATTGTTACGGGTACCCCGCTCAGGCGGCGTTCTCTTTAAACTGCAGAATGACGGCTGGAGAGCATCTGTCAAGTCCAGCCGCGCAGAGGGCTTGGCTGGCCCGGTTAGACGGCGCCGTCCTTCAACATCCGGGCGAGCGAATCGAGCTCTTCCTTCAGCGTGCCATCCGCCTGTTTGAGGCCCTCGATCTTGCGGATCGCGTGTAGGACCGTGGTGTGGTCTCTTCCGCCGAAACGGCGCCCAATTTCCGGAAGGGAGCGCGAAGTCAGAGTTTTTGCGAGATACATGCCGATTTGGCGCGGACGCACAATGGATTGATTGCGCCGGCTCGACAGAAGATCGCCGCGCTGCACTCCATAGTGTTTGGCGACAATGCGGAGGATGTCGTCGATCTTAACACGCTTCGGCTCTTTCGAGCGGATGAGATCGCCGATGGTGTTCTCGGCGGCGTCGCACGTGACCTTCTCGCCGGTAAGCTGATAAGCCGCGTGCAGCCGCGTGATTGCGCCTTCCAGCTCCCGGCCGTTTTCCGTCAATTGCGTGGCAAGATAGTCGAGGACGTCGGAAGGAACTTCGAATCCAGGAGAGGCTGTCACCTTCTCGGCTGACCGCTTTTCCAAGATTTTCAGCCGCAGGTCGTAGTCGAGCGGCGCCAGCTCCGCAACCAAACCGCCAGAAAGTCTTGAGCGCATTCTTGCATCGAAGCTTTCGAGCAGAAGCGGCGCGCAATCCGCCGCGACCACGACCTGTTTTCCGCCGTCGATAAGAGAATTCAACGTGTGACAGAACTCCTGCTGGAAGGTCCGGCCTTGCAAGAACTCCATATCGTCGATCAGCAAAAGCTCGATGGTGCGGAGCTTCTCCTTGAACGCCGGCGCATCGCGGGTTTGCAGCGCTTCGGCGAAGCTATACATGAAACGCTCGGCCGTAAGGTATAGAACTTTCGCGGCTGGATTGCGGGCCTTTACCTCCCACGCTATTGCGTGCAGAAGATGCGTTTTGCCCATGCCCACCCGCGCGTGGATGTATAGCGGATTGTATCTCAACGGCTGTTCGGGCGTGCTTTCGGCGACCTGAAGGGCCGCCGCGTGAGCGAGGCGATTGGGGGCGCCGACGACAAAAGACTGAAATGTATAGCGTGGATCGAGAGGCGAGCCCTCAAAACCATCCAGCCCGGTCCGCCCATCGCGCGCAGGCGGTGGCACGACTCGAAGCGGCATCGCCGCGGCCGGCTGCGGCTTCGGGGCTGCGGCCTCTTTCGCCACCGGCGCTGTCTTTAGCTTTTCAACGGCCGCAAGATGCGGCTGCCGTACCCGGAATTCGAGGCGGTTCGCGCCGGAAAGTTCGGTTCCGCAGCATGCGAGAAGCCTGTCCGAGTAATGAGATTGCAGCCAATTGCGCAAGAATTTGGTTGGAACCGAGACTTGCACGACACGGCCGTCATAGCCCTCAAGCTCGACGCGTCCAAACCAGCTCGTGAAGACGTCTTCGCCGAGTTCGGCCCGCAGACGGCCTTGAATACGCCGCCATTTATGTTCGATTGCAGATGGAGTGTGCTCCAGAGCTTGCATACTAATAATCCTCGCCGCTTCTTGGGCAAAAGCGTTTAATCGGAAGGGGGCCGCGATGTCTTGGCGTTATGCCGCTACAGCGAGGTTGCGCTGTTCTTGGCCCGGCTCAGGCTTTTGCGAACCGGTATCTGCGCCATCCGGCAGGGCCGGAGCGAGCAACCCTTGCAAGGTCTCTCCGTCTGCCCCCGGCAAAGCCCGGGCGTTCATTTTCAAGCTAGCTGGACGGACGGCATCCTGACCCCCCGCGGCCGGATGAGCCTTGAAGAAGGCTTCGGCGAGATCGGAAGCGAGGTGCTGGAATTCTCTCGATGCGAGATAGGCCTTCCACGGAATGGAAGGATGCTCGGCAGGTGCCGCATCGCGTTCGCACTTCTCATTGCTGTGAATGAGCTTTTGAGCGCGCTCAAAAATCGCGGGCCGCGCTGGCGGCACTTTCCACGCATAAGAACATACGAATTGCGGCGCAGCCGCCATGCATTCACTTTGCATCCATCTTCCTCCTGCCCAATGCATTGCGGACAGAAGTGCGCCGGACACCAGGGATCTGGGCGCGCACCGTCTATCCGTCGCCTGATCATGGACAACGGGACCCTTTGTGGAGGCCACCCCACAAAAAAACGAGCCCGGTACGCATTACAGAAACATTATCAGGAGGGGAAAATCCCCCGTTCGGAGATGACAGCATACTAAGGCGGGCCGCCGGGCGCAAGTGCGGCGGACCGCATGGCTGCGGTGAAGCTGTTGTGCGCCGTTTAAGCTTGTATGCTGGGGATGGGAACCAAGTCCTTGAAGAAATTAACGATTTGTTAACACTTTGCTTAAAAGCGCGATTCTCGCATAAGTTGCGTATTTTGATTGACGCACGTTGCGCCCCGGCGGAAGTCCGGGGAAGCCGTGCCGTGCTGTCTCTGTAACCGATTGAAATTACGCTGTTTTACTTCCGGCGCCCCACGCCTTGAGAGGCGCTGGGGTTCTCGCTGGTGCAAATTTGCACCAGTGCGGATGAATCTACGCAGCCTCGCCGAGCGCCTTGATCCGGGCAGAGAGACGCGAGATTTTCCGGGACGCGGTGTTCCGGTGAATGATGCCTTTAGAGGCCGAACGCATGAGTTCGGGCTGCGCCTCGCGAAGAGCGAGATTCGCGGCATTCTTGTCGCCCGAGGCAATCGCTTCCTCGACCTTGCGGACGTAGGTTCTCATGCGGGTGCGCCGGGATTTGTTGACGAGCGTCCGCCGTTCCGCCTGGCGGGCGGCCTTTTTTGCCGATTTCGTATTTGCCATATGATGCGTTCCTTGCGCGGGCGGGCCTCCCGCGCTGTCAGTTTCGATGTTGAGAGAAAAGACGCCCAGCCTGCCAGAAGCAGCCAATCTTCGATTGCATATACATTTGATGTGCTTGAGCGTCAATCTTAGCCAGCAGCCTATCTCGCAAAGCGGAGGGATAACGCCGGGCGCCGCAGCTTTTGACCGTTCTCCGCCATCGCGAGCGAGGCGAAGACCGGGCCAAGTCACGGATGTTGGGCACAGGCGCCGCAACGGTTAGGACTTCCCGGGCGCGCGTCTATCGATGTCCGCCTTCGCCGGGCTGCACAGCCTGGAAAAGCGCGGATTGAGGCGCTTGGGCCGCGGCGAAGGAAGCCCCGGGGCCTTGCAGCTTTTGAAGGGTTATGAAAACGAGCCCCATGCAGATCAAGGCGATATAAAACAGCCCCACCGTACCGGCCAGTTCCGAGAGGCTGCCGCAAGCGTCGCGCTCGCTTTCCCCGTCTTCGCTCCATTTCAGCTTCTGTGCCACGCGGCACTCCCTGCTGGGCGGCGCTGCACGATGCAACAGCCGCATCATACCAAAGTCTAGGGGTAACGGGCAGGCTCTGCAAGGCTTGCGTCACCGCGGGCCGGCGGGGAGCGTCTCAGTTCGACATTCCGCAGGGAGCAATGTCCAAAACCGATGCGCCGGTGCGTTGAACGGCCGCGCTATTCGGTGGTGTTGCGCGGGTCCGGCGGCGGCGATGCCGGAGGTTCGGCGCCGCGCCAGATCCGGCTGTATGCCGCCCATTTGCGCTCATCGGCGGTAAATGAAGCGTAGATCGCCACGCCGCGGAAATTCACCGGCGGCCGGATGCCGCTCAGGCCCGCCACGATCCCGTTGAGGCTATGCTCCACGGTTTCTACATCCGGCCGGTGATAGTCCTTGTCGTCGTCGTAGGCGGAGACGCCCATGAGCCATTCGCAGCCGCCGGCCGAGGGTGCGGGAAGCGTCGCGGCGAGCTGCCGCGTCCAAGCGGATAAAACCGCCTTGTACTCCGGCACGGAAGCGATGCTGGTGTCGTAGGCCATGACCGCGAGTTCGTTCGCGTGCCGGCAAACCTTGCGCATAAAGGGCAGTTCCCAGCGAACATCGCTTCCTGGCTGTTCGTCCGTGGGCGGCGGATAGGCCGCTACCGACAGCGTCCGGTTTCCGATGGCGGCTTTGACTTCGCGGAGCAGCGTAAGATAATCGGCAGATCCGGTGGGAAGCGGCTCCACATTGAGCTGCACGCCATCGGCGCCGAGTGCCACAAGCCGCCGCGCCTGCTCAGCAAACGCCTTGCGCTGCGCCGGATCGTTAAGATGCACGTCGCTGTCGAGGTTTCCCCCGGTCCAAGGGATCACCCGGATTTCAGGCGCGATCCGGTGGATTTCGGCGATGAACGCCGCGGCGCGCTCAGGTACATAGCGGACATGGCCGGCTTTCGACCGCCAGCCCGGCCAGCCTTCCGCGTCCATGGGCCCTAGAAAAGGGTAGATGCGCCTGATGCCGCGCTCCCGCAGGCTCTCCACCAGCGCGGCGATCTCGTCATGGGTTGGCCCCTCGTGCAGCCAATGCCGGCGCATCCAAAGCGCATTGTCCCCGCGGTCGAACGCGCCGGGCTTTGGCTCCCCGGTCCAAGCCGGGCTTGCGAGCAGCGCCGCTACAATCGAGCACAGCGCACAAATCCTGAACCTCATGCCGCTCTTTGCCTTGCCAGGCGCAGAAGCGTCTCGCGGTCCGCGGTAAATCCGCTCCTCATCCATTCCGCTTCGAGATCTTTTAGGATCGCGCCGAGGGCAGGTCCAGGCTGCAAGCCAAGCGCGATCAAATCGGCGCCGCCGAGCGGAAAATGAGGACGCTGCCACGTGGCAGCGAGGCCCGCGGCGTATCGCCAAGCCTCGTCGTCCGGGCCGGCGCCTTCGGTTGCCCAGGCAAGCAAGAGGCGCCCAAGATAGAGCCGGGCGCCGAGCTTATAGAGCAGGATTTCCAGCACGGCAGTTCCGTCGCACGGTGAAATTGCGGGTGAAACGGCGGACAAGCCCTCCAAGTCCTTCGCCTCTTGCGAGGTGAGACGGAGTTTCTCCACGAGACGGCCTGCATCCTCCTTCACGAAAAGGCCAAGCGCCGCGAGCCGGAAGATGGCGTCCGGCTTCTGATGAAGCGCGGCCTCGATTTCGCAAAGCCGCTCGAAGCGCGCACGCCGCACAACGCCGCCGAGCAGGATGAGCAGAAGCCCGGTCTCGTCCATGATTTCGATGGCTTCGCCCGCGCGGCGCGTCACAAAAATGCGCAGCAGCTCCATCCGTACCCGCTCGCGCGAAAGCCGGCGGAGCCCGGCGCGTTCCTCGACGGCGGCGGCTATGCCGGCCGAGTCGAAATCGCCGCTGGCATAGTCCGCGCTGAACCTAAAAAAACGCAAAATGCGTAAATAATCCTCGCGGATGCGATCCGAAGCGTCTCCAACGAACCGCACGCGTCCGGCCTTGAGATCGTTCA
>JBKQIH010000237.1:0-18345 GCA_052148445.1 Rhodomicrobium sp. | reverse complement strand
CTCAAAGTTCGTCCGCATGGTGACGCAGCTCTGGGAGGCGATGGACACGGGCGATTTTGCCTACGCCATCGAGCAGAAGGTTGTCCGCTTCAACGGCAAGCTGTTCAGAGATGCAAAAGTGATCCCGCTGGAGAAAGAGGACATCGGCGAGCTTCTGGCGGCGGCCAAGGCGGACTGGCGCGAGGTGGAACCGGCCATATTCGGGACGCTGCTGGAACAGGCGCTCGATGAAAAGGAGCGGGCGCGCCTTGGCGCGCACTACACGCCACGCGCCTATGTCGAGCGGCTAGTGGTGGTGACGGTGATGGAACCGCTACGGCAAGAATGGTCTCGCGTGCAGGCGACGGCAGAACGTATTCGCGACGAAGCCAAAACGCTTTCGAGTTTGGGCGATAGGAATGCTGCCGCAAAAAGGGGTGAGGAGGCCGTCGCGGTAATCCGCAATTTTCACTCCAAGCTTTGCACGACTCGGGTGCTCGACCCCGCGTGCGGAACCGGCAACTTCCTTTACGTCGCCCTCGAACTTATGAAACGGCTCGAAGGCGAAGTGCTTGAAGCCTTGCTCGAAATCGGCGGACAAGAAAGCATGGGCTGGCTCGACAGGCAGTCGGTCGATCCGCATCAGTTTCTCGGCTTGGAACTGAATCCGCGAGCCGCGGCTATCGCAGAGCTGGTTATTTGGCTCGGCTATCTGCAATGGCATTTCAAGACGAAGGGCGCGGCGCCCCCGGAGCCAATTTTGCGGGAGTTCCAAAATATCAAAGTGATGAATGCCGTGCTGACTTGGGACGGCTACCCCGTACCTAAAGTCGAGGAAAATGACGGAAAGCGAATTCTCACCTTCCCCAATGCCAAAAGGCCGGACTGGCCCGAGGCGGATTACATCGTCGGCAATCCGCCTTTCATCGGCGGAAAAGATATTCGTGCAGCGCTGGGGGATGACGAAACGAAGGCGCTGTGGCGCGTCCATCCGCACATCAACGATAGCGCCGATTTCGTGATGTATTGGTGGGACCGCGCTGCCGATATCGTGGCGAAGGGCGAGACGCAGCGCTTCGGCTTCGTGACCACGAACTCAATCACGCAAGTGTTCAGCCGCCGCGTGGTCGCGCGGCACCTGGAGGCGAAAAAGCCGGTGTCTCTCCTGATGGCGATCCCGGATCATCCTTGGACCAAGGCGACCGACAACGCCGCCGCCGTTCGTATCGCAATGACGGTCGCGACGGCCGGGCGGCACGAAGGCGTACTTCGTGAGGTCATCCGCGAAGCCAAGCTCGACACCGACCAGCCCGAGATCGAACTTTCCGCCAAGGCCGGCCGGATCAACGCTGATTTGACGGTTGGCGTGGACGTGACTTCAGCCGAACCACTTCGCGCAAATGAAGGCTTATCGTCTCCTGGCGTGAAGCTTCACGGGGATGGATTTATCGTAACCCCACAAGAGGCGGGGCATTTGGGGCTTGAAAAGCGGCCGGGGCTTGATAGCCGTATCCGGCATTACCGCAATGGCCGGGACATAACCGGCACGCCGCGCGGAGTGATGGTCATCGACTTGTTTGGCCTAGATGACGATGAGGTAGAGGAAGACTTTCCGGAGGTTTATCAGCATATTCTCGCCAAAGTGAAGCCGGAACGCGCTTCCAACCGGCGTGCGAGTTACGCCGCTAATTGGTGGATATTCGGCGAACCTCGGCGCGAGCTACGCCCGGCGCTAGAAGGTTTGCCGCGATACATCGCGACAGTGGAAACCGCAAAACATCGCGTTTTCGTCTTTCTCGACGGCTTGATCTTGCCGGACAACATGCTGGTCGCAATCAGCAGCGACGACGCTTTTCATCTCGGCGTCCTTTCCTCCCGTGTGCATGTAACGTGGGCGCTTCGGGCTGGTGGTTGGCTTGGAATAGGCAACGACCCACGCTACTCGAAATCACGCTGTTTCGATCCTTTCTCTTTCCCCGATTGCTCCGGGGAGCTGAAAGGTCGTATTCGCATCGTCGCCGACAAACTGGATGCCAGCCGAAAGGCTCGGCAAGCGGACCATCCCGGCCTTACGCTCACGCAAATGTATAATGTGCTCGAAAAGCTGAAAACGGGCGAAGCGCTTAACCCCGAAGACGACCGCATCAAGGATCAGGGCCTTGTTCTCATCTTGAAGGAGCTGCACGAGCGGCTCGATGCGCTGGTGTTCGAGGCTTACGGCTGGCCCGCGACGCTTTCGGACGAGGAAATTCTCGGAAGGCTGGTCGCGCTCAACAAGGAGCGCTCCATCGAGGAGAAGACCGGCAAGGTCCGCTGGCTGCGCCCTGACTATCAAATCCCGCGCTTCGGCTCGGACGCGGAAAAAGCGCGGCTTGAGGAAGAGCGCCGCCGCGCGAAAGAGGCGAAAGACCGGCTTGCGCCGAAGCAAGGCTCGCTTTCCTTCGAGGACGATTTGCAGGAGATGAAGAAGAAGTTCCCGACCGGCGAGGAGCTGAAGGAGACCGTGGAGGTCATGCGCGTGCTTGAAGCGGCGGCGGAGCCGATGAGCATCGAAGAGATCGCGCGGCATTTCGCGCAAGGCAAGCAGATCGAGAAGCGCGTCGGCTCTGTGGTCGCGGCGCTGGCGCGGCTCGGGCATCTTTCCACCGGAGATGGCGGGAAAAAAGTTTCGCTCCGTAGCGCGGCGTAGGCGATACGGACTGTTTTTCGTAGCAGCGCGCCTTGGTTAACGCCGGATGGTAAACGCGGGCGGCTCTGAATATTTCCCCGCCGCAAAGTTCGCGTTTTTGTGCGATTCCGCCTTCGAATCGTGACTCCAAAAAGTCCGTTAAATATGTTTGCGGCCCGGAATTAACCATAAGCGCCGCGCGGCGGCTTGTGGAAGGGTGCGGCTGGTGCTTACTTTTATTGTGTGTAATCAAAGCCCTAGCGCCGCTTAACGCCTCGGTAAGGCGCATTTCTCTATCATGGGCGCGATGAAAAAGTTTACTCGAACAAGCGGCAAAAGCCTTCCTTTCTATTTCCGGCGCCGCGCTTTCGGCGGGTTGGCGGCCTTGCCGTAGGTTTTGAACTTTGCGACCACGCGTTTCATCTCGGCCGCCGGCAGCAGCGCGGGCTCGCCGATGGTGCGCGCGGTAATATATTGCGCGGCGAGCACCTCGACCTCTTCGGCGAGTTCGAGCGCGTCCTCCAGCGCCGCGCCGATGGCGATTTGCCCATGGTTGGCGAGCAGGCACGCGTCGCGGTTGGCCAGCGCCGCCGCCGCGAATTCCGCAAGCTCGGGCGTGCCATAGGTGGCGTAGGGCGCGAGCGGGATATCGGCGCCGCCGGCCTTGGCGACCATGTAGTGGAACGCGGGGATCGGCAGCTGCGCGCAGGCGAGCGCGGTGGCGAAGCGCGAATGGCAGTGCACCACGGCGCCGATGCCGGGCCGCGCCTCGTAGATGGCCTTGTGGAAATGCCATTCGCTCGATGGCGCCTTGCCGTCCGCCGCCCATTGGCCGGCCGCATCCACGAAGACGATATCGGCGCCCGCGTCCATCGCATCCGCGGGAACGCCGGACGCGGTGATGAGCATGCCGTCCTTCCAGCGCACGGAGATGTTGCCGGAGCGGCCGGGGCTGAGGCCGAGCGCCTGCATTTTGCGCGCCGCGGCCACGATGGCTTCGCGGACGGCACCCTTACGCGGCTGCGGCATTGCCGGCCATTCCGGGGAAGAGCTGAGCCAAGCCTTCGCGCGTGGCCGGGGCGACGCCGCGCTCTGTCATGAGCCCGGTAATAAGCCGCGCCGGCGTCACGTCGAAAGCGGGGTTGGCGGCGTGGCTGCCGGGCGCGGTTATTTGCACGGTGAGGACTTCGCCGCTTTCGGCAAGCCCCGTCACATGCGTGACCTCGCGGGCGCTGCGCTCTTCGATGGGAATCTCGCGAACGCCATCCGCGATGCTCCAGTCGACGGTCGAGGCCGGCAGCGCGACATAAAACGGCACGCCATTATCCTTCGCCGCCAGCGCTTTGAGATAGGTGCCGATCTTGTTCGCCGCGTCGCCCGTGGCTGTAAGCCGGTCGCAGCCCACGATGCACAGATCCACTTGGCCGTGCTGCATCAGATGCCCGCCCGCATTGTCGGCGATCACCGTATGAGGCACGCCATGCGCGCCCAGCTCGAACGCGGTCAGCGCCGCGCCCTGATTGCGGGGCCGCGTCTCGTCCACCCACACATGCACCGGCACGCCGGCATTATGCGCGTGATAGATCGGCGACAGCGCCGTGCCCCAATCGACGGTGGCGAGCCAGCCGGCGTTGCAATGGGTAAGGATGTTCACGGGCCCCTTTTTGCGCGCGGCGAGGCCGGCTATGATTTTCCGGCCGTGTTGCCCTATCGAGCGGCAGGTTTCCACGTCCTCGTCCGCGAGCCGGGCGGCCTTGGCGTAAGCCGCCGCCACGCGATCCGGAGCCGGAACCGGTTTCAGCGCCTTCTTCATCTCACCTAGCGCCCAATTCAAATTCACCGCCGTCGGCCGGGTCGCAGCCAGCGTGGCGCAGGCCCGCTCCAGCCCCGCATCGGATGCATCGGCCCTAAGGCCAAGGCAAACCCCATAGGCCGCCGTCACGCCGATCAGGGGCGCGCCGCGCACTTGCATGGACGCAATCGCCTGCGCCGCATCGGCCAGCGTCTCCAGCCATACCGTCTCGAACTCATGCGGCAGCCGCGTCTGATCGATGATGCAAACGGCCGTCCCGCCTTCGTCGCGCCAGATGGTCCGGTAGTGTATCCCGCCGATTTTCATGGTCTGCTCCTGCGGCCACGCGGTTATGCTTCGAAAACAGCGTACACGATCGCTTTTCACGCGTCTGCAAGCGTTAAATACGCGGCGGGCAAATGACCTCCTAGAAATACGCCGTTTGCCGCAAAAATGCACAGAAGGCCGATGTCGCCTCGGCGGCCATAGATTATGTCTCCGGTTTTCAAAACATGCGCGCAAAGACGATCTCGGGTCTGAATACCAATGCGGGCGATACCGCCTTTATTTGCGCGACCTTCAATGAGGTTCGTCGGCATAATGACCGGATGCCCTCTGGCTCGTAATCGGATTGATGGAGCTGACCGCCGAATGGCCCGGTCCTAATCTCTCCGCCGTGCGCATCTGCATATTCGCTGAGCTTAATGACGTGCCATCCCTTCGGTACGAGGCCGAGAGGGCTATCGGCAAGAAGGACGCCTTCGCAGCCTGGGGCCCGGAAGTGGACGAACCACTCCTCGAAGATGCGCCGCGCCATCTCCTCCAAGATCGCGATCCGCCGCGTGTTGTTCTCAATCAGGTCGTCGTGCCGGGGAAGCCCTCGAAACTCTTTACGAGGTCGTCATAGGCGAGCCCGGCGAAGGCTACGCTCTCCATGTGATTGAGCCGTCTAAACCCGTCGCGAAGCGCCTGAAATTGTTTCTCAAGCTGCCCGGACGCGGCGGCATGACGCCGCCGCACTAAGGCCGGATCGCTGGTCCTGAGGGAGAAGGTTATCTCTCCACCGAGTGTGACGGACACGGCGAGGTCCTGTTGGCCGGGGAGGCCGCCAGGGAGCGTGAGAACGATACTCTTGCCCTTGGCGAGGCGCTGAATTTCGGCAGGGACGCGCTTGCGGAATTGTTTGTTAGAGGAACCTGGACGAGAGACGGGGCGAGCCATTGCGAAGACCATGTGTGCTTCCCTGTGTAGCAGTGGGAAGCTGGAAAACGCAACGAAACCAAGTCTCTGTGCTAAAACAAAGGCAGAGAAGGGTACTGGTGCCGCTTGCGTGACTCGAACACGCGACCCCATCATTACGAATGATGTGCTCTACCGGCTGAGCTAAAGCGGCATTCCAATGGCGAACCGGAGCGCTATCAATATCAACTGACCATCCCCGGCGCAAGGCTTGAGAAAGCGCACACCCGTTATTCCCCGCACATTAGTTCAGGACGGGCGGCGGAAACGGCTGAGCGGTGTGCCGGGTTCCTCGCCCTCCGGAGAGAGCGGGCCGGGATCGTCCGGCGCGGGGCCTGGAACGAAAATTTTGGGTTTACGGATTTCTGGCTTCCCCTTTCCGGCAGCTCCGTCCCCAAGCGCGATGGGTACGGTGGCGGCCACCGTTTCGGCGTCAATCGCAGTGCCGCGCGGCTGCCTCTCTTCCGGGCCTTCCCCATCAATGTCCGCACGCGCCAGTTGCTGACGCCCTCCTGGCTCGCCAGCGCGCGCTTCGGGCGGAAGCAGCTGAGCGTTCGCCTTCACCGGAGCGATGACCTGCGGCTCTGCGGCGGCAGGCGCGGATGCTGCCGGCGCTGCGGGAATCGCGTCCGCTTCGATGGACCCGTCTTCAAGCTCCGGTAGGCTGGCGCCGGCATCGGCGGCGATACCGGCCGCCGCCGCAGCTGGAGGTGTTTTCCATTCGAACGCGCCAAGTGTACCGGACTTCGACGATATCGCCTGCCACTCCGTCGAAACCGTGCCGTCCGGCGCAACCCAAACCGGATCCGGGGCACCGCGGGCGGCTTTTGCAAGCCATTCGCGGGCACGCCCGGAATCGCGGTTCTGGCCGGCCTCGATGCGGGCCATGAGACGGCAGATCCGTGCCGACGGCATATTGGCCGCATGCGGCTCAAGGGCGGCGCGCGCGGCGTCCCATTCCTTCGCTTCGATGGCCGCAACCGCAAGAGCGATATCGCCTTCGACGCCCGCGGGGGCGGTGGAGATCAGCGTCTTCACCCGGGCGAGGCGCTCCCGGGGCGAATCGCCCGTCCGGGCATGCGCATAGATCAGCGCGATTTCGGGATGCGGCGTGGCGCGCCACGCCTGAGTGAGGAGCTTGGTCGCGCGGGCCGTGTTTCCCTGAGAAGCCAGAATGCGCCCGGCCACGGCCGCCGCCGGGATAAGCGAAGGCGAAAGCCCGATAGCCTCTTGCGCGTAGGCAAGAGCCTTACCCTGCTGGGTGTCCTCTAGCTCAATGGCAATTTGAGTGAGGAGAAGCGCGCGGCGCCGGTCGGCTTCTGCCCTGGGAATATGCCGCTGCTGCTTGGCGATGCCGAGTGTACGCAATGCGGCCCGCCAGTCGCCTTCGCGGCATTGTATCTCGAAAAGAGCGCTCGACGGCCAGCTCAACGCCGGATTGACCGTCAGTGCACGCTCGGCGAATTGCTTAGCGGCTTCGCCCTGACCGGACTTCTTGGCTTCGATATAGAGGCCTCTGAGACCCAGCTCCGCCATTTCTGGCTTTTCAAGCATGCGCTCGAACGCTTGGCGCGATGCTATCGGGTCCTCATTGAGCTGCGCGGATTGTGCTTCGAGCAAAAGCGCGAGCGGTTCCTCGGGCACGTGCTTTTTCGCAAGCGCGCCAGCCTTGAGCGCGGCCGCTTTATCGCCCGCGCCAGCCGCGAAGATACCGCGCCGCACGGCTTCCTGGCCGATGCGCTCGCGCCGCCGCTTTAGGCGCCGTGCGAACCGTTTCGGAGCCGTCCAGGTGAGGACGCCGAGCCAAACCGCGAGCGAAAACGCGGCGAAGAATATCATAAGGGCAATGGCCGCGATAAAGACGCTTGTCCGCACGTCGTAGCCGAGCCACTCGACGGTCAAGCTGCCAGGTCTGTCGGCAACCCAGGAAAGGCCCCATGCCGCGGCGGCGATCAGCAGAAAATAAAGAATAACGCGAATCATGGCTTAACTCGTTTTACATCGTTATGCGGTTGGACGCGCGCGGCGCTATCGCGGGCACGTTATTGGCGGCGGCCGGGGGCTCTCGTCAAGGAGGCAAGAAGTTCTTGATCGGTTTTTCTTAACGCTTCATCCGCGGCAACGCGCGCCTGGGCTTTGCCGAACCAGTCCATCATCTCCTGAGGCGGGCTTTGCAAAGTCCCGCCCTCAACGAGCGCGCGCTTCAGGTCGCCGGATTTGAGCGCAGCACTCATCCGCCCTAGGATGGCCTCAACGGAGTCGCCTTTGCTTCCAGACGGCCTGACTTGTATCGCCGACTTGGCGCGAGACAGCACTTCGCCCATGAAGCCGTTCGACTTGTTGGCATAAAACGCCTCGATCGTCTTGGCCGAGGCATCGGTGAACTCGTTCTGCAATCCGGCCAGCGTCGCAATGCCCTCATCCTTGTAGGGCGCGAGCTGCGAGACGGGCAGTTTGGACGCCGAAAGCGTCTCAACCGCCGCCAATTCCGCGGGGAACGGCCGCCCGTCTGAGATTGCGCGCTTCAGGTTCGTCAATGCGAGCGTGAGGGACGCCGTCCGGGCGTCCGCTTGGCGTTCGCTCTGAGCGCGCGTAAGGACATCGAGCTCGTGCTCGGCTAAAGCCAGGCGCTGCTGAAGCGGCGCGGTTTGCGAGGCAATCTCAGTCCGGACCGCCTCTTTTGTCTCTCCGCCGCCCGGCTGACGCTCCACAGCGTCGACGCGCTGAGCCAAGGCTTGTAGCGTGGCATCGGTGCCGCGGCTTGAATCCGCCAAGCTGTCCAGCCGGGACCGCAGTTCATTTACCCCTTCCGACCCTTGGCTCGCAGGTTGGTAGGCCGCCAAGGGTGCCGATTGCGGCATCGCGCGAAGCGCGCTCTCTAGTGAGGCTGTACGCTCCTCCAGCTCCGCAATCCGGTGCCGCGTGTTGGGATCTGTGAGCGAAAATCCCGGAATGTCCTGCTGCGAAGCGAAATAAGCACCCCCAGCCGTGACCGTCGCGCCAATAAGTCCGGCCAGGAGGTACCCGAAAAAGCCCGGTCCGCTCCGCCGCGCTTTCACCGGCGGTTGATTCGCGGCAGGCGGCGGCGTTTTGCCGCTAGGAAGCGCGGGCCGCGGGGTGGATTGTTGAACGCGTTCGGCAGTCATATCGATCGTCGGTTTCGGTCGTTTGTCTTCGGGCATAATAGGGGACAGCCTATGACTTTGCGTTAACGCTGATGTTTCACAGGATCGTGGCCGGGCGTAGGCAGAACTTCGAGAAGCGCCAGCAATGCATCCCGGCCAGGCTTCGCGGCGATATGCACGCTGACTGGTTGGAGCGGCATTAGCTTTTTTGCCACGCTTGCGGCCAAACAAAAGTAACGAAGGCCCTTGACGCTATCGAGCAGATCATGATGCCGGCACAACGAAACAAAAATCTCCGCCGTGCGTGGCGACATCAAAATAACACCGCCAATCGCGCCCGCTTGTAACGCTTCGGCGGCCTGCGACTCGAACGCATCGCGCGCTTTCATGGAATACACGCGAAGGGTGTGAAGCGATAGCCCCTCCCTTTCCAACGCATGCGCAAGATCGAAGGCCTGATGCTCTCCGGTCACATGGACGAGTATGGCGCCTTTCGGGGCTTGCGAGACGATCTTGGCGGAAAGCTCCTCCGCTGTGTCCGCAATCGCCGCCACGGATTGGAAACCGGCCGCTCCCGCCCTGCGGGCCGTTTTGCCGCCAACGCAGAAAACCGGCGTTGCCGCGATATCCTGCGGATCGATTTTCTGCTGAAGAGCACGCACAGCGTTTGCGCTCGTGAAGATCAGCGCATCGGCCAAACGAAGAGGCGCCGGATCGAAATCCAAGGCGCCAAATTCGAGAAGCGGCTGCAACACGGGCTCGTGCCCGAAGCGGCGAAGCTCCTCCGCTTGCGTTGCCGCTTCCGGCTCGGGCCTCGTGACAAGGAGGCGCATGCCCACTCCAATCAGCCCGTGTGGCGGAATACGTCTTTGCCGCCCCGCTTTAGAAGCTCCTGGGCCGCATCCCGGCCTAGCGCGGCGGCCTCGCCGGCGCTGCCTTCGCGCGAGGTTTCGTAGATGCGCGCGCCGTCCGTCGTGAGGATCATGCCCTTCATCGAAAGCCTGCCGCCGGAGGCCAGGGCGAGCGCGGCAATCGGGGTGCGGCAGGAGCCGTCGAGTTCGCCCAGAAAAGCGCGCTCCGCTTCGATGGCGATACCTGTCGCAGTATCGTGGATTGCAGCCACGAGTTGGCGCGTAGCGCTGTCCGCGGAACGGATCTCGATACCGATGGCGCCTTGCGCGGGCGCTGGCAGCATTTCCTCCACTGGAATAAGCCGCGTGATGCGATCCGAAAGCCCCAGCCGGTTCAGCCCGGCGGCGGCGAGCAGCGTCGCGTCAGCCTCGCCATCGGCTAGCTTGCGCAGCCTCGTCTCGACATTGCCCCTGAACAGCACCGCTTTCAGATCCGGGCGCCGATGGCGGATTAAGGCTTCGCGCCTGACGGACGCCGTGCCGACAATGGAGCCCGCGGGCAGCTCGCTCAAAGACTTCGCTTTATGAGAAATGAATGCATCGCGTACGTCCTCCCGGGGAAGGAGGCAGGCGATTTCTAGGCCCTCCGGCAGCACGGCCGGCATGTCCTTCATCGAATGGACGGCAAGATCGATACTCTTGTCGAAGAGCGCTTCTTCCAGCTCTTTTGTGAACAACCCCTTGCCACCAGCTGCGGCCAGGGCGCGGTCTTGGATTTTGTCGCCTGTCGTTTTTATGATACAGGTCTCGAACGAAACTTCCTTGCCGAAAGCGAAGGATAGACGTTCGCAAACCTCTTTTGCTTGGGCGAGTGCTAGCGCGCTTCCGCGCGTTCCGATGCGAATTGTCCTTGCGCCGGGGTGTTTGTTCATGGTCTTCTTCGTATTGTTTAACGCTGGGGCGCGATATGGTTGTCTTTGTAGCAGGGTCCAATCCGGTGCGACATTAGCGGTATCGTAGGAAAAGATACAGCATTTAAAGCACTTGAGAAGGGTTGCAATCGGGATCATGCAACGGCAGGCGATCGATCGAGGTATTTTTATGCGCGGCGGCGATGCGGGCGGACTTACGGTTCTCGGCATCGAAACAAGTTGCGACGAGACCGCCGCTGCGATTGTCCGGCGCGGCGAGGACGGAAAAGGCACAATTCTTTCGAATATCGTGCGGTCGCAATTCGCCGATCATGCCCCATACGGAGGTGTCGTCCCCGAGATCGCGGCGCGCGCGCATGTCCAGATTCTCGATAGTCTGATCAAGGCATCGCTGGAAGAGGCGCACCTCGGTTTCCAGGCTCTCGATGGCATTGGCGCCACGGCGGGGCCGGGTTTGATCGGGGGACTGCTTGTTGGACTGGTGACGGCAAAAGCCATCGCGCTCGTTCATAATTTGCCGCTTGCCGCGGTCAATCACCTCGAAGGCCATGCGCTGACCGTTGGGCTAACCGAACATCTCAATCCGCCCTACCTGCTTCTGCTCGTCTCGGGAGGACATTCGGAATTCCTGTGCGTGGGCCGGCACTTCCAGTACCGAAAGCTCGGCGGTACAATCGACGACGCGCTTGGCGAAGCTTTCGATAAGGTTGCCAAGATGCTCGGCCTCGGTTTTCCGGGCGGTCCCGCCGTGGAGCGTTTCGCAAAAAGCGGCGATCCGCGCCGCTTCGCGTTTCCCCGGCCCCTTACCGGCCGGGAAGCCCCCGACTTCTCGTTCTCCGGACTGAAAACGGCGGTCCGCCAAGCCGCTTTAAAACAGGCTCCGCTGAGCCGGCAGGATGCCGCGGATCTCTGCGCATCCTTTCAGGCGGCGGCGGCCGATAGCGTCAGGGACCGGCTGCGAGCAGCCTTTAGACTTTATGACGCGGCAGGGCTCCCTAAGAGGTTCGTGGTGGCGGGAGGCGTCGCCGCCAACGCGGTGCTGCGCGCGGCCCTGCTGCAGGAATGCGAAGCGGCCGGCTATAGTTTCCACGCGCCTCCGCCCGGCCTTTGCGGAGACAACGCGGCCATGATCGCCTGGGCCGGCGCCTGCCGTCTCGCGGCGGGGTATACCGACCCTCTCGATGTGTGCGCCAGGGCAAGATGGCCGATATCGGAGATCGCGCCCGCCGGTGCGCATGCGGGACCGAAAAAACTCTTCCCCGCTCTTTAACGTGGCCGCGCTTGCGCGGCCCGTTATCCGGCGCTACCTCAAGGCCTTAACCGTTTCGATCCAGCCAAGGAACGCTATGCTTTGCAGGCGGCGGCAGGCTGGCTAGCCAAGGAGGCAGCACAGGTTCATGAGTGCGAACACTCAAAACGCGGGCCATACCGCCGGCCGCCGTTACCAGCGCATCGGGATCCTCGGCGGCGGCGCCTGGGGAACCGCGCTCGCTCAATCCTTAAGCCGGGCCGGGCGAGACGTCATCCTCTGGGCCTATGAGTTCGAGACGGTCGACGAGATCAATTCGCATCATAGGAATAGGGTTTATCTGCCCGGAGTTGCCCTCGATCCCGCCATTAAGGCCACCACCAAGGCCGCGGAACTTGCCGATGCGGACGCGCTTCTGCTCGTGGCGCCATCGCAATTCGTTCGCCTGGTTGCCAAAGAGATCGCGCCGCACTTTGCCGCGGGCAAGCCCGTGGTGATCTGCACGAAGGGCTTCGAGGAGGATACCGGAGAGTTTATGACCGCGGTCGCCCGCTCCGCGTTGCCCGGCGCGCCCCTCTCAGTGCTGTCAGGGCCGAGTTTTGCCGGCGAGGTGGCGCGCGATCTGCCGGTGGCGCTAACGCTCGCTTGCGAAGACCGGGAGTTGGGCGCGGCCCTGACCGCGGCGCTTTCGCACCGGACCTTCCGCCTTTATTGGACGGACGATCTGGCCGGGGCCCAGATCGGCGGCGCGGTCAAGAACGTGCTGGCGATCGCGGCAGGCATTGTCGAAGGGCGGCATTTCGGCGCCAGCGCTCACGCAGCATTGATAACCCGCGGTTTTGCGGAGCTTGTCCGTTTCGGCGTAAAGCTCGGCGGCCGCTTCGAAACTCTTACGGGGCTTTCGGGCCTCGGCGATTTGATCCTCACCTGCTCCAGCATCCAATCGCGCAACATGTCGCTCGGGCACGCGCTCGGCCAAGGACAATCGCTGGAGGACATTCTCGGGACCCGCAAATCGATCACCGAAGGCGTTTATTCCGCCGGCGCTGTCGTCGCCCTTGCCAAGCAGCATGGCGTGGAGATGCCGATTTGCGAAGCGGTCAACGCGGTGGTGAAGGGCCAGTTGAGCGTGGACGAGGCAGTCGAGGCGCTCCTAACCCGGCCGCTCCGTGCCGAGGCCGATTATCCGCCGATGGCGGCGCATATGCTGATCTAACCCGGATCGCGCCGGCTCGCCGGGTATTGCATCGCAGATACACGGCCGCGGCGGTACGCACGCGGCCGTGAACGTTCTGGCGGGAGGAGCAAGGAAATTGCGGGTACAGCCTGGATCTTAGGCTCAAACGGCCTGGATACGTCACAACAGAAAGAATGTTCTGTATTTTAGGCTGACACGTAACGGAATTTCTTTTTTATCTTCGCTGTCCCCTATTTATTGGAATTATTTTGCTCTATTCTGCGACCATACGGTGGCGCGCGGCCGGCCGATGGCCCGCGCTGCTTCTCACTCCAGGGGAACGCGGAAGGGAGAACCGGCAATGACAGTCATAGTTGAGGTACCCGGAAAACAACCGGCGCATGCGCTGACAGATAGCGCGGAGGTGGCGCAATCCCTAAATCTCGCGCTTTGCGGGACTGGCGATCTCGCCGGCCGAATCCAATTGCTAGCGAGCGCAATCGAGGGCCGCATCGCATTCTCGACCAGCCTTGGCATCGAGGACCAGGCGATATTGCACGGGATTGCCGGAAGCGGCTCCGCCATCGACGTTTTTACGCTCGACACCGGGCGGCTTTTTCCAGAGACAATCGAAACGCTTGCAGCGAGCGAGCGGCGTTATGGCATCAAGATCCGCGTGCTAGCGCCCGATGCCGCCGAAGCCGAGACGCTCGTTGCGCGCGATGGCGTTTTCGGCTTCCGAAGCTCAATCGACGCGCGCAAAGCCTGCTGCCACGTCCGCAAAGTGCTGCCGCTAAAGCGGGGGCTTGCCGGCGCATCTGGCTGGATTACTGGGCTGCGGCGCGGGCAATCGGGCGGCCGCGCGGATGTGCCTTTCGCGGCCTGGGACGCAGAATTCGGTCTAGCCAAGCTCAACCCCATCGCCGACTGGCCGCTAGAGCAGCTCGAAGCCTACGTCGAAGAGCATGCCGTTCCCGTCAACCCGCTGCACGCGAGGGGCTTCCCCTCGATAGGGTGCCAGCCTTGCACGCGCGCGATTGGCCCCGGCGAGGACATCCGGGCCGGCCGCTGGTGGTGGGAGAGCGAGAGCGGCAAGGAATGTGGCCTGCATAACCGGCCCCAGTCAGAGAAGGCCGCGTAATGACCTTGCAATCCTCCCATCTCGAATTCCTCGAATCCGAGAGCATCCACATCTTCAGAGAGGCAGCGGCGCAGTTCCGCAAGCCAGTCCTGCTTTACTCGATTGGCAAGGATTCCACAGTCCTGTTGCATCTCGCCCGCAAGGCGTTCTGGCCGCAGAAGCCGCCGTTCCCCTTGCTCCATATCGATACCGGCTGGAAACCGCGCGAGATGATCGCCTTTCGCGACCGGACGGTGCGCGAGCTGGGGCTCGAACTCATCGTGCATACCAACGCCAAGGGTCTCGCCGATAACATCAATCCGGTCGATCACGCGCCCTCGCTCTACACCGATGTGATGAAAACGCAGGCGCTCAAGCAAGCGCTCGACGCGCTCGGCTTCGACGGCGCCATTGGCGGCGCGCGCCGCGACGAGGAGGCCAGCCGGGCCAAGGAACGCGTGTTTTCGTTCCGCGCCCCCGGCCATCGCTGGGACCCGCGCCAGCAGCGCCCCGAGATGTGGCGGCTTTTGAATGGGCGGCTCGGCACGGGAGAGACCGCGCGCGTCTTTCCGCTGTCCAATTGGACCGAGCGTGACGTGTGGCGCTACATCCTGCGCGAGCGGCTGGACGTGGTGCCGCTGTACTTCGCTGCAGAGCGCCCGACTATCGAGCGCAACGGGCAGTTCATCGTGCTCGATGACGCCCGCATGCCGCTCGCGCCCGGCGAAAAGCCCCGCATGCGCCGGGTCCGCTTCCGCACGCTTGGCTGCTGGCCGCTGACGGCCGCCATGCCATCCGGCGCCGCCGATATCGAGAGCGTCGTTGCGGAAACGCTCGCCGCAAGTTCTTCCGAGCGCGAAGGGCGGCTCATCGATCACGATCAGGCTGGCGCGATGGAGCGCAAGAAGCAGGAAGGCTATTTTTGATGAACAGCCTCGCACGTGCAAGGCACGGGACGGAGTTCCTCTCCCTTGCCCGCGATCCAGTACCGTCCTCGCAATTGCGCGCCCCGCGCGATCTTGAGGGCATAATTCACATCCTCACCTGCGGCTCCGTCGACGACGGCAAATCGACCCTGATTGGCCGCCTGCTGTGGGATTCCTCCGATCTGCCCGAGGACCAGCGCGAGATGGTACGCCGGGCCGCCCGGGCGAAGGGCGATCCGGACCGGCTCGACTACAGCCTCTTGCTCGATGGCCTCGTCGCCGAGCGCGAGCAGGGCATCACGATCGATGTTTCCTGGCGCTACCTGGACACCGGCAAGCGCCGGCTCGTGCTGATCGACAGCCCAGGTCACGATCAGTACACGCGCAACATGGCGAGCGGTGCCAGCCACGCCGATGCCGCCGTCATGCTGATCGACGCGCGCCACGGTTTGAAGCGGCAAACGCGCCGGCATGCCGCGATCCTTCAATTGATGGGCGTGACGCGCGCCGTGCTCGCGGTAAACAAGATGGACCTCGTAGATTGGAGCGAAGCGCGGTTCCGCGAGATCGAGCGCGACTTTGCAGCCGCCGTCGCCGGCCTCGGCTTCGTTGAGGCGCGAGCCATTCCGGTTTCGGCGCGTTACGGCGACAACGTCGCGAGCCGCTCGGCGCACATGCCCTGGCATGCAGGCCCAACGCTCGTGGCTCATTTTGAAGGCGTTCCGGGCCGGCAGACCGGCAGCAGCCGCGCCTTCCGCATGCCGGTCCAGACCGTGCTGCGCGATGCCCAAGATTTCCGCGGTCTCGCTGGCACCGTCAGCTCGGGCGCCGTTCATCCCGGCGACACGGTGACCGATGCGGCAACAGGGCGCTCCGCCCGTGTCCTGCGTATCGCCACCATGGACGGGGACCTCGACGTAGCCGCCACAGGCAAGGCGGTCGCGCTGGTCCTCGATACCGATCTCGATGTGAGCCGCGGCGCCGTGCTGGCGGCGCCCGGAGCGCCGCCCGTCAAGGCCCGCATAATCGAAGCGAGCCTCGTCTGGCTCGCTGACAGGCCCTTCGACAACAGCCACGGATTGCTACTTAGAACTGCGACCGATCTCGTCCCGGCTGCCGAAATCGAGATCACCGCGCATATCGATCTCGACACGCTCTCCCCAAAGGCCGCTAGCCTGTGCTCCACCAACGACATCGTCGCTGCCTCCATCACGCTTGGCCGGCCCGCCGCGCTCGATCCGTTCAGCCAGCATGCGGAGACCGGAGCATTTCTGCTGGTCGATCCCTTGACGGGGGCGACGCTCGCGGCCGGCATCGTCGTGGCCGCCCGCTCCGCGCAATGGACTGACAGCACCGCGCGCCCTGCGGTCTTCAGACTCACGCGCGAGTTGCTGGCGCAGGGGCTTTGCGCGGACCTTAGCAGTTCCGAAGGGGACTCCCGCGAGTTCCTCCGCCGCGCCAGAGAGGTTCTGAGCTTGCTAGCGGACGCCGGTGTAGCGGCCGCATACGAGGATCCCGAGTAATGCGTGAAGACTGAATGGGGCGCCAACTGGCGCTTTCGCCCCCGCCCTCCTTGCCGGAGTCCTTCAGGCTGCTAAGCCCAGCAATTCGAGCGAGCTGCTATGACTGCAATGGACTTTGCATATCCCCTGTGCGGCTTTTTCGTCGGCGCGCTGGTCGGGTTCACCGGCATTGGCGGCGGCTCGGTGATGACACCGTTGCTGATTTTGCTGTTCGGCGTGCATCCGCTCGCAGCTGTCGGCACCGATCTTTTGTACGCGGCTGCGACCAAAACCATGGGAGCCAGGGTCCACGCTCACAAGGGCAATGTCGAGTGGCGCATCGTGGGGCTCTTGGCGCTGGGCTCGGTACCGGCTGCGCTCGTCACGATCTCGGCGATGGCGCACCTTCCGTTACACAGTCCCGCACTGACCCATATTGTCACAATGGCGATCGGCGGGGCGCTCCTGCTCGCCGCCGCCGGCCTACTGTTCGCAAAAAGCGCCGGCCTGCTCGCCGCGAAGTTCACCGGCAGCAGGCAGACCTCTGTGCCCGCCAGCCCGCTACTAACCGTGCTTCTGGGGCTCCTGCTCGGTGTCCTCGTCTCGCTGACCTCGGTGGGTGCCGGTGCGATCGGTATCGTCGTGCTGCGGGTGCTGTATCCTCAGCTTGCCGCCGTCCGCCTGGTTGGCTCAGATATCGCGCACGCCGTGCCGCTGACCCTGCTTGCCGGTAGCGGCCATTGGCTGATGGGCGATGTGAATTGGGCGCTGCTTGGGTCCTTGCTCATCGGCTCCATACCAGGAATCATCGTCGCCAGCCGCTGTGCGCATCGTGTCCCCGAGATAATCCTGCGGCGGGCGCTGGGCGTGGTCCTCGTGGCTATTGGAACCCCGATGCTGGTATCTTGATTGGCAGCCAGCAAGGCCAGGACCCCGCCGGCGAGTGCAGCGAAATTCGCCCCTGCTTCCAGAATAGTTGCGTACCGCAATTCGGGCAAACTACAATGCGCAGATGGACGTGGCATTCCCATTGTGCGGCTTTGCCGTTGGCGCGCTGGTCGGTTTCACCGGCGTGGGCGGCGGCTCGCTCATGACGCCCATTCTCATTTTGCTGTTCCGCGTGAATCCACTGGCGGCGGTCGGCACCGATCTTTTGTTTGCGGCCGTTACGAAGGCCGTGGGGACCCGGGTCCACGCTTACAGGGGTAATGTCGCATGGCGCGTGGTTGGGCTCTTGCTGCTCGGTTCTGTGCCGGGTAGCCTCGTCACGATTATCATGATGGCCCGGCTGCCGCCGCACAGTCCGGTTCTGGTGCATACTGTCACTCTGACGATCGGCGTGGCGCTGTTGATAGCTGCAGCGGGGCTGCTTTTTAAGCAATCCGCCGACCGGTTCGCCGCTAAGATCATAGGCAGCCGGGGAGGCTCTTCGGATGCCCGGCCGGCACTCACCGTTTTCCTCGGTTTGCTGCTCGGCGTCCTGGTTTCACTAAGCTCGGTCGGCGCGGGCGCGGTTGGTATCGTCGTTCTGCGGCATCTCTATCCGCGGCTGTCCGCCGTCCGTCTGGTTGGGTCCGATATTGCGCATGCGGTTCCGCTGACCCTGCTCGCTGGCAGCGGCCATTGGCTGATGGGCGACGTGAACTGGGTTCTGCTCGGATCGCTGCTGCTCGGCTCGATCCCCGGGATCTGCTTAGCCAGCCGCTGCGCGCATCATGTTCCGGAGGAAATCCTTAGGCGCGTGCTGGGCCTGGTCCTGCTGGCAATCGCCGCCCCCATGCTGGT
>JBKQIH010000236.1:0-4216 GCA_052148445.1 Rhodomicrobium sp. | reverse complement strand
GCCTCGCGGAGCGTTTCGCGGCAACGCCGCACGCTCCACAGGATCGATCGCAACCTGAAAATGCCAAACACCCCAAATAAATTATTTGCCGATGCAGAACTCGGAGAAGATTTGCCCGAGCACATCCTCAACATCGAGGCGGCCGGTCAGCCGGCCGAGCGCATCGGCGGCTTCGCGCAAGTGCTCGGCAGCAAGCTCGGCGTGGGCGCTGTCTTCCGCGCAAGTCAGAAATGACGCCAGTGCGGCGCGAGCGCGTTCGATCTCCTGGCGGTGACGGGCCCGGGTGATGAGGCTGGCTTCGGCGGTGCCATAGGTCTTGCGGGCGAATCCGGCGAGCGCGGCTTTCAGAGCATCGAGCCCCTCGCCCGTCTTGGCGGAAATGGCTATGGCCTCGGCGCCGGCTGCTGCCTGCGGGGCGAGGTCAATTTTGTTGAGAACCGTTATCGCAGTTCTACAGTCCTTACTCCCCTCACCCCAGCCCTCTCCCCCGGGGAGAGGGGGCGTTGTTGCACGCTCTGCGCGGCTTTCTGCTAGGTGGGGCGGCGGACATAGCGTCCCGTCTCCCATGGGGAGAAGGACAGGATGAGGGGCGGAGGCGTCGATCAGGCCGAGCACAACATCGGCGTCCTCCGCCGCAGCCAGCGCGCGGCGGACGCCTTCTCGCTCCACGGCGCTGGCGGCTTCGCGCAACCCGGCGGTGTCGCGGATTACGAATGGATAGCCGTCGAGATCGAGCGTAACCTCGATAATATCGCGCGTGGTGCCCGGCTCGTCGAAGACGATGGCGGCCTCGCGGCCGGCAAGAGCGTTGAGCAAGCTTGACTTGCCCGCATTCGGCGCACCCACGATCGCCACCTGAATGCCCTCGCGTACGATCTCGCCGCGGCGCCCATCGGCGAGCGCGCGGCCAAGCTCCGCGATCAGCGAACGCACCTCCGGCAGTGCCGCGTTAAAAGCGCCTTCCGCGATATCGCCCTCGTCTGAAAAATCGAGGCTCGCCTCCACGTAGGCCATCGCCCGCAAGAGCGCTCCGCGCCACGCCTCGTAGCGTTCGCGCAGCGCTCCGCCCGACTGCGCCAGCGCGAGCTGCCGCTGCGCCGCCGTTCCCGCGTTGATGAGGTCCGCAAGACCCTCCGCTTCCGTCAGATCGAGCTTGCCGTTCTCGAACGCGCGCCTTGTAAATTCGCCGGGCTCCGCCAGCCTTATGCCAAGCCCGCCGAGCGCATCGAGCACCCCGGCGATGACGGCATGCCCGCCATGCAGATGCAGCTCGGCCATGTCCTCGCCGGTGAAGCTTGCCGGCCCAGGAAACCAAAGCACAAGCCCCCTGTCCAGAACCTCGCCGGTGCGGGGGTCGCGCAACGCGCGCAACGCCGCGGTACGGGGGGCCGGCATCTTTCCTCCACACATGACTTGAAGCGTCCGGTGCGCGGCCAAGCCCGAGAGTCTAATGACGGCTATTCCCGCCCGCCCGGGAGCGGTGGAAAGGGCGCAGATAGTCATACGCGTTTCCCTTTTCGAATATCTTGCATGATAGTGTGCTGGGCACATATGCCTAAAAAGCGTGTAATGAAGCCAGCCGGTTTCCGTGCAGCCGGCCGATCTTTCCGTAAGCACGGTGTGAACAAGGCTGCCTCATGGCTTCAAATCGATTGAGCGAAGAAACCAGTCCTTATCTTCAGCAGCACAAGGACAATCCTGTCGAATGGTGGCCTTGGTGTCAGGACGCTTTCGCGGAAGCTCAGCGCCTCGATAAGCCGGTGCTGCTGTCCGTCGGCTATGCAGCTTGCCATTGGTGTCATGTGATGGCGCATGAGAGCTTCGAGAAGGAGGACACCGCGGCCCTGATGAACGAGCTGTTCGTGAACATCAAGGTCGACCGCGAGGAGCGCCCCGACGTCGACACGCTCTACATGACCGCGCTGCAGGAACTTGGCGAGCAAGGCGGCTGGCCGCTCACCATGTTCTTGACACCGGACGGCATGCCGTTCTTCGGCGGGACCTATTTTCCAGATACGCCGCGCCATGGGCGTCCGAGCTTCAAACAGGTGCTCGAAAACGTCGCCCGCGTTTACGCGCAAGAAAAAGAGACGATTGCGCAGAACACGGCCTACCTGAAATCGCGACTTACGCCGCGGCTCAATTACGGCGCGGCACCCGAGTTTTCCGAAGAGCAGCTCGCCGCCGTCGCCAGCAAATTCATCGGCGCCATCGACCCCACCAACGGTGGCTTGCGCGGAGCACCCAAATTCCCGAACACGGCCATCTTCCATTTTCTCTGGAAGGCCGGCCTGCGCTATGGGCTCAAGACCTGCATCGAGGAAGTGAAAAACACCCTCCTGCACATCTGCCAGGGTGGTATCTACGACCATGTTGGCGGCGGCTTCGCCCGCTATTCGGTCGATGAGCGCTGGCTCGTGCCGCATTTCGAGAAAATGCTCTACGACAACGCTGTGCTGATCGAACTTATGACAGAAGTCTGGAAAGAAACGCAGTCCGACCGTCTTAAAGCCCGCGTCGCCGAAACCATCGCATGGCTTGAGCGGGACATGCTCGTTCCGGGCGGCGGCTTCGCGGCCTCTTACGACGCGGACTCTGAAGGCGACGAAGGAAAATTCTACGTTTGGACGGCTGCCGAGATCACAGATTTACTCGGCAATGGCGAGCAAGCCGCCATCTTCGCGCAAGTCTACGACGTGACCGAGGGCGGAAACTGGGAAGGTAAGACCATCCTCAACCGGCTGAACGCTTTGGCGCTTCTCAGCCGCGACGAGGAGCTAGCTCTCGATCAATGCCGCGCCAAGCTCTTCGAGGCGCGCGAGAAACGCAAAAAGCCGGGCTGGGACGATAAGGTGCTCGCCGACTGGAACGGGCTAGCCATCCGGGCAATCGCGAAAGCCGGAGACGTCTTCCGCCATCCAGAATGGATCGCGCTCGCCGAAAAGGCTTACACCTTCGCCGTGAACCAAATGGTCCGCGACGGCCGGCTCTTCCATTCGTTCCGGCACGGCAAACTGAAAGCGCCGGCGACCTCGGCCGATTATGCCAACATGATCTCCGCGGCATTGGCCATGCTCCAAGTCACCGGCGAAAAGCGCTATCTCGACGATGCCATCGCCTGGACCGCGGTCATGAACCGCCATTACAGCGCGGACAATGGCGGCTACTACCTTGCGGCCGACGACACCAGCGATCTTATCTTGCGGCCGCTTTCGGCAAGCGACGATGCTACGCCAAATCCGAATGCAACCATGCTGCAGAACCTCGCCGATCTCTACACGCTCACCGGCGACGCGCTTTATTTAAGCAGGGCCGATGGGCTACTCGAGGCGTTCCAAGGCGCAGCTCAATCGATGGCCATCGCCTACACAGGCCTTTTGTCGGGCGCCTTTACCTTGATTGCGCCTCAGCACATCGTGATTGCCGGCGACAGATCGTCGGAGGATGCAGCCGCCTGGCACAAGGCCTTAACCGAGGTCTCGCTGCCGGATGCCCTCGTTCAATGGGTGGAGGACGGCGCAGCGATCCCGGCTTCTTCCCCCGCCGCCGGCAAAGGCCGCATCGACGGCAAGACGACTGCCTATGTCTGCATCGGTCAACGCTGTTCCATGCCCTTGACCGACCCGGAACGCCTCAAGGAAGAGCTGAAGAAAGAACGGTCCGTCGCCGTGCAAGTGGCGGCATCCCCGATCTAAGCAAAGCGGCGCACGCTCGCCCCGGCCTCGTCAATACCAAGGGCGAGATGACGCAATGCGGAGGTCCCGGTTCCATAGCGACTCCGTGGCGGTCTTCCGGAAAGAGGCTAAAGCAATCTCGGCCTTGACCCGAAGCCAGCTCCTCAGCTACTCCGCCGCAAAGGACGAAGCATGTTGACCGCATTGCGAAGGAACTTTTGGCATTCCGAGCCATCGGACAAAGCAGCCCAGGCCCAAGGCAGGCTTCGCCAACCCGCTGCTCTCGGACCGCTACGGTCTAGTTTCACACGGGTTTGCCACGTGTAATGACCGGTGCGCGCGTCAAGGCAGCTTTCCGGATCTGAATGTGAGCAAACACGAACGGCCTGCCTATATGGGTTAGGTGTTCATCGAGTCGAAGAAATCGCCGTTGGTCTTGGTCTGGCGCAGCTTGTCGAGCAGGAACTCGATGCCATCCATCGGACCCATCGGATTGAGAATCCGGCGCAGCACATACATCTTGCGGAGCTGGGCTTGCGGGA
>JBKQIH010000235.1:0-3891 GCA_052148445.1 Rhodomicrobium sp. | reverse complement strand
GCGCGATTATCGCCGGGATGTCCGGGCGGTCGCGGGGCGTATGCCTCCGCCGCTGCGCAATCAGGGAAGACGGGTTTCGGAAATGGACAAAAGATGTGGAGCCGCTAAAAGCAGCTCATCGCGCAATCTCAAGCCATCGATGTAGCGGGAAGGTGACCTTATTGGCGCCAGATGTCAAGTCTATCGAATTCGATGGCATGGAATGGAGGGTGCAATGCGTCTGCTAGTTGTTGGAGCCGGCTCGACCGGCGGGTATTTCGGAGGGCGCCTGGCGGAGGCCGGACGCGATGTGACGTTTCTGGTGCGCGCCGGGCGCGCCGCGCAGCTCCAAGCGACGGGTTTGCAAATCCAGAGCCCGCATGGCGATGTCGCGTTGACGCCAAAGTTTATCGCGGCCCGGGAACTCAACACGCCTTTCGATGCAATTCTTTTGACCGTGAAAGCCTATTCGCTCGAAGCCGCTCTTGACGATCTTGCCCCCGCCGCCGGGCCCGGCACGATGATATTGCCGGTCATCAACGGCATGAAGCATGTCGATATTCTGACCCCCCGCTTCGGCAAAGAGGCCGTTGCAGGCTGCGTCGCTAGCATCGCGGCCCGCCTCGATGAACAGGGGCGCATCGTTCACATGTCTCAGTTCCACAACCTCACTTACGGCGAAATGGACGGCACTTCGTCCCTGCGGATGGCTGAGCTCGACGCGTTCATGCAAAACGCGGGCTTCGATGCGCGGCTTTCGGCTGAGATCGAGCAGGAAATGTGGGAAAAGTGGACGATGCTCGCGACGCTTGCGGGCGTCACCTGCCTTATGCGCGGCAGCATCGGCGAGATCGTGGCGGCGCCGGGCGGCTTAGAGTTCATCGATAGCTTTCTCGGCGAGGTTGCCGCGGCGGTGAGCGCGGCGGGCCACGCGCCGGGCGAGGCGTTTATGACAAAAACGAGGGCCATGCTTACCACGCCAGGCTCGGCGCTGACCGCATCCATGTTCCGCGACCTCCTGCAGGGCAGCGCGATCGAGGCGGATCAAATCGTCGGCGACCTTCTCGCCCGGGCGCGCAAAGCGAACGTGGCGGCGCCGCTACTGGCCCTCGCTTACACGCAGCTTATGACCTACCAAAACCGCCGCTCCGCCGGGCAAAAGCAGCCGGCTTAGGTTGCGGTGCACCGGCGCGGGGCCAGCTGATTCATTAGCCTTGGGCGGTGAAGCTCGCGCGCAAATCCACCATGCGCACGATCATCGCGCGCCTTGGATCGAAAGGCAGGTCTTGGAAACCCCAACGGCTGTAAAACCGGCGAACCTCATCGTCGAGCGGCTGGGTAATAACGCCGGTGCTGCCAATGATTTCCGCCGCCTGCAAAGACGTTCTGAGTGCGAAGAGAAGGAGCGACTTGGCGTGTCCCTGCCCTCGATAATCCTTATCGACAGCGAGCCGGCCGAGCAGAGTGACCGGCACCGGATCGGGACGGTTGCGCTGCTGCGGCTTAGGCAGGAAGGCTCGCTCGATCTGCGCGGCGCTCAATGTAACGTAGCCGGCGATTCGTCCCGTTTGCGCGTCCGGAAGGACCGTTACTCTCGACGCACCGCTCGCGTGATTGGACCAGGCATGGCGCTGGAACCACACATTCAGCGAATCCCGGCCGCAGTCGAACGAACCGCGGTCATCGTCTTCAGCCAACGCCCGCGGCGGCAATACGGCCGCCACATTATTTTCCCCAGGACGGCGTTACGCGCCCAAGTTCCTCAAGCGCCGGAATGACCGCGGCCGGAGCATGGAGCCATGCCTCGAATTGCTCCCAATCCTTGGCCGGAACGATGACAACCGCCCGATTGAGCACGTCGGCCTCGGCAGCTTCCAAAGCCTTCCGGCGCATGAAGTCGCTGAGGCTGGTGCGTGACTGCTCCGCCGCCGCTTCAAGGATGGCCCGCTCGTAGGGGCTCACCCGCACGCTCAGAACCGATGTGGCTAAGTCTGTATCCTTCATGTGTATGACAATAGCATACAGTCGAGGCTCTTTCAATTGTAATGCTTGGCGCCCAAGAGAAACGCATCGAGGGCGGGCTTGTGCGCCGGACGGAGCTACACCGGCGCGGTTGCCTTCCCGCCCTTCTTCACCCGGTAGTAGGCCCAAAGCAGCCGCGCGGCCGCACTTCGCCAGGGCGACCACGCGTCCGACATCGCGCGCAGATCGCGCGGGCCCGGCCTTGCATCGAGCCCGAAGGCCAGCCGCGCCGCTTCTTGCAAAGCGAGGTCCGCCGAGGGGAAAATATCGGGATGTCCTGCCGCGAACAGGAGGTACACCTCCGCGGTCCAAGGGCCGATGCCCTTTATGGCGCAGAGCGCGGTTATGGCCTCCTCCGCGCTCGCCCGTTCCAGCGCAGTAAGATCGAGGGCGCCGCTGAGCGCCGCCTCCTGCAGGGCGCGCAGCGTGCGGATCTTCGGCGCGGAAAAGCCGGCCGCGCGCAGCACATCGTCGCCTGCCGCCGCGAGAGTTTCGGGCGTGATGCCGCACAGCGCGGCCTCAAGCCGGCCGTAGATGGCGCGCCCCGCCGCAATCGAAATCTGCTGGCCCGTCACCACAAAGACGAGGCCCTTGAAGCCGCCGTCGAGCCAGCGGATGGGAACGCTGCCGGTCTCGGCGGCCAAGGGAGCGAAGGCCGGATGCGCCTTGGCGAGCCGGCCGATGTGCCAGTCGAGATCCTCGTCCGAATGGATAAACCGCATTAAGCCCCCGTTGCGTCGAAGGCCGCGCGCGCCGCTTCGACCTCGGGAAAATGTCGCTCCGCCCAGCGGTCCAAGGCCCAGATCGGCTCGCCTAGCGAACGCCCGAGTGCGGTCAACCTGTAATCGACCCGTGGCGGGATCTCGCCATAGTCCCGCCGTTCGATCAATCCATTGCGCTCAAGCTCGCGCAACGTCTGCGTCAGCATCTTTTGCGAAACCCCTCCAACCGCGCGCATCAGCTCGTTGTTGCGGCGAGGGCCTTGCAAAAGGGCCGGCAAAATCAGCATCGTCCACTTGTCGGCAATTAGCGCCAGCACGCGCCGCGACGGGCAGACTTCACTCATCACGTCGGCTGACGCGACCATCGCTCCACAGCGAGCGTCCAGCTCTTCGCCGTCTTCTAAAGAATGACCCATATCGATTCCATGGTTACCAAAAGGTGCGTACTTCACCTTTAGCGCCCTCATAATTACCCTAAGCTTGCAAATTCGTAAACCGAAAGGATCGCAGCATGACCACGCATGTGGCAATTGTCTACCATTCCGGCTATGGGCACACGGCCGCCGTCGCAGAGCATGTAGCGAAAGGCGCCGGCGAAGTGCCCGGCGTGGAAGCGTCGCTTTTCAAGGCAGAGAACCTTGCGGACTCCGGCAAAGGGCCGTGGGACCAGCTTGCCGCTGCCGATGCAATTATTTTCGGCGCACCGACCTATATGGGATCGGCTTCGGCGCCGTTTAAGCAATTTGCCGATGCTTCGTCCAAGGTTTGGTTCAGTCTAGGCTGGAAAGACAAACTTGCAGCGGGATTTACCAATTCCGGCAGCTGGTCGGGCGATAAGTTCAACACGCTGGTTCAGTTCGTAACCCTGGCGAGTCAGCACGGAATGAATTGGGTAAGCCTTGGCATGATGCCCGGTTACAACAAGAAAGGCTCGACGCCAGAGGATTTGAACCGCGTAGGCTCTTATCTCGGTCTTATGACGCAATCCAACGTCGACGAAGGTCCCGACACCGCCCCGATAGCGTCCGACCGGAAGACGGCCGAGCTGTTCGGCCGGCGCGTGGCCGAGGCTGCAATCCGTTGGAGCAACGCGAAGTAGAGGAGAGCGCCCAAGAGTGGCCCACTGCCCAAGCTTGGCATGTCATGGCCGCACTTGATGCGGCCATCC
>JBKQIH010000234.1:0-6340 GCA_052148445.1 Rhodomicrobium sp. | reverse complement strand
GCTGGCGATACCGGGATTTTTGTGGTGCCGCCCGGGCACTATTTCATGCCCGGCGACAATCGGGACAATTAGGCCGGCTCCCGATTTCCGGCGAACGGCTCCGGCACGGGCTATGTCCCGCTCTGGCTTATTGCCGGCCCCGTCGTGACATCCTTTGCAGGGCCTTCGCTCAAGAATTTTGGGACGCCCTAGCGTGTGTCCCGGACTTGTGGAATTGCAAGGTCCCTTCCTGCCTCGCCTTCGTGGCGGGAGTGGCGCTGCGGACAGTCGATACCTTTGGCGCCCGGTATTCTTCAGCTTGCCGGGGCCGGCTTGCAATCGGCTTCACCGCCCTTGACGAGGGTTACCCGAATTGGCATGCCGCGCCGCAGAACGGCTGGGTTCTGCCACCAAAGCTCCACGAGCAAGACGCCATGCTCTTTGCCGTGCAGGAACGATGCGCTGACGTATCGTTCTCCGCCGGTGCGCGGTGCGCCGGTCTCGCCGTCAAGATTGAGTTTGCCCGAAAGGCGTACACCGTCCCTCCTTTCGCTGCTCTCCGCCGTAGCGAGATCGAGGGTCAGCACCGTGCGGCCGCACTGCCCGCCGGCTTCAACGTACTGACCGCAAAAGCGCTCTCCGCACCTCATCAAGTCGAGTACAATTTTCTCGCCTTCGCCTTTGGCGCTCCAGCGTCCCTCGATCTCGGCCATGGATATGCCGGAAGGTATTGCGATGCTTGCGCCCGAAGCTAGCAAGGCAAGCAGGCCGCCAATGACGAACGCTAGGGACGTTTTTGGTGCTAATGGCATTTGGCGCTCCGGCTCGATGGGAATAGGACGGATCATCACTTTCCGTCATCGTGTGCTGCTTTTTTGTTTAATTGCTGGCACGGGCTTGCTCGCCTTCGCGATTGGCGCCGCCGCACTTGGCTCGGCTGCTGGATTTGCCGCTTTGCCAGCGCAATTGGCGGCAATCGACGAGCGCCTGCCCGGAATTTTCCGCTTGCATATGATTTGCGGCGGAACCGGACTTATGCTTCTGCCTTGGGCGATCGCGCTGCGGCGCCGGAAAAAGGTTCATCGCGGCCTTGGACGCGCGGCGCTCGGTCTTTTGTGGGCCGCCGCGCTGACCGCGCTGCCAAGCTCCCTTGCGAGCGTTGCAACGCCAATGGCGAGGGCCGGTTTTTTCACCCAAGCTATTCTCACGCTTTATTTTCTCACGGCAGGCTTTGAGGCGATTAGGCGCCGGGACCGGCAACGCCACCGGCGCCTCATGCTTTACTCCGCCGCTCTCGTGAGCGGTGCGTTCGTTTTGAGGCTCATGCTTTATTGCATCGCGATCCTTGGGTTGGATTTCGACGCCGCCTACGCCGCGATTGCGTGGCTCGCATGGGCGATCCCGTTCGCCTGCGCGGCGGCGCTCACTCGCCTCGGCAGGCCGGGCCGCCTTGCGGCCGAACGGGAATGCCGCGCGTGAATCCGCCGGGTGCAGCGATACTTTCGGATGCCGGCTTAAGCCCAATACCGGCCGGTTTGGGAACGCGTTAGGTTCCATTAGATGAAAACAAGCTCAAAACCTTTGTTTTTGCATCGTGCCACTCCACACTAAACGCTTGCTCCGCGCTCTCTTCGACTCTGCCGTCTCGGCCGCGCAGCCTGCGCGCTGTCTGGCGCGGCATATTCCGGAGCCGCCCGCCAACGGAAAGATCGCCGTCATCGCCTGCGGTAAGGCCGCGGCCGGCATGGCGCGCGCGGCCGAACTTTACTATGAGGAGCAGGGCGCACTTCACCTTGTCGAAGGGCTGGCGGTCACGCGCTACGGCTTTGGCGGGCCTCTGGCCAAGCTCAGGCTGGTCGAGGCCGGACATCCGGTTCCGGATAAAGCCAGTGTGAACGCTGCGATGGAAGCGATTGAGATGGCGCGCTCCGCTGGGCCCGGCGACCTTGTCCTCTTCCTGATATCGGGAGGAGCTTCGGCGCTGTGCGCGGCCCCCGCCGGCACGATAACGCTCCCCGAAAAGCAGGCGCTGACAAAAGCGCTGCTCAAAGCCGGCGCGCGGATCCACGAGATCAATTGCGTGCGCAAGCACTTGTCGCGCTTCAAGGGCGGGCGCTTGGCCGCTTATGCATCCCCGGCAACGCTTGTGACCCTTGCCATTTCGGATGTGCCGGGCGACGAGCCGGAAACCATCGGCTCGGGGCCCACCTGCCCCGATCCCACGACACTGGCGGAAGCCCGCTCGATCGTTTCGAAGTACGCGCTCGATGTCTCGCCATCGATAAAGTCGGCGCTAAGCGATCTCGCAAACGAAACCCCGAAGCCCGGCGACCCAATCTTCGCGAATGCCCGCTACGAGCTGGTGGCCACCGGCCGCGACTCCCTTGAAGCGGCGGGCGAACTCGCGCGCAGTTTCGGCTACGATGTTATCATGCTCGGGGATTCCCTCGAAGGCGAAGCGCGCGAGGTGGCACAAAGCCACGCGCAGCTTGCCAAGCGATGTCTCGCGGACGGACGGCGTGCTGTCATCTTATCGGGGGGAGAGTTGACGGTGACGGTCAACGGACGCGGAAGGGGCGGACCGAACCAGGAATATGCGCTGGCGCTTGCCATTGCGCTGAACGGGGAGCCGGGGATTGCCGCCCTTGCCGCCGACACGGACGGGACCGATGGAGGAACAGGCGCGGCCGCCGATCCCGCCGGTGCGTTTACCTGCCCCGGAACAATTGACCGCGCCAATGCACTCAATCTCGTTCCAGCCACATTCCTCGACAATAACGACTCCACCGGATTTTTCCGGCAGACGAACGATCTCTTGGTTTGCGGTCCCACTGGGACAAATGTAAACGACTTCAGGGCAATTCTTGTCGATAGCTCAATCAGAGATTAGTGTCCTCGAAAGCGACTCACACGATTTCTGGGTTCCACGATGACCTTGCAAAAGCTCACTCACTCCGCACGGTTGGCGCGCACCGTGGCGGCTGCTGCGAGTTTATTCGGCATATGCCTTGCTCTGCCGGGACTTGCTCATGCCGATCTTAAATTGTGCAACAGCACCTCCAGCCGGATTGGCGTTGCCATCGGTTACAAGGATAAGGAGGGGTGGGCTAGCGAAGGCTGGTGGAACGTCGATAGCCAGTCCTGTGCTCTCTTGATACAGGATAGGCTCCGGGCCCGGTTTTATTATGTCTACGCCTTCGATTACGACAAGGGCGGAGAGTGGGCCGGCCCTATTCCAATGTGCACCAACGATGTGGAGTTTACGATCAAAGGGATTGACAATTGCGAGGGCCGCGGCTTCAAGAAAAGCGGCTTCTTCGAGGTCGATACGCAAGAGCAAACCGATTGGACCGTTAAGCTGACCGACCAGTCCGAGCCTCAAGCACCTCCTGTGCAAAATACAACCGGCCCGGCGGCAGATCGAGTTCAGCCACCCGCTCAGGCCGCAGCCGTCACTCCACCGGGGACAAAAAAGCGATGAAGCGGGAACGCCGGGTAAAAATCATAGCAACGCTCGGCCCCGCGACGAGGGAGCCGGCCGCGATGGAGCGCCTTCTGCTCGCCGGGGCCGATGTGTTCCGTATCAATATGAGTCACTCCAGCCACGAGGATCTCGGAAAATACGTGGCGGCTCTTCGCGAGCTTGAGACAAAATACGGCCCCATCGCGATCCTAGCGGATCTTCAAGGGCCTAAGCTTCGCATTAGTTCCCTGGCCGAGGGCCAAGTGCACCTCGAGCGCGGTCAGCGTGTTGTATTCGATGCCAACCACGCCCCTGGCAACGCCGAGCGTATCGGCCTGTTGCATGCCGAGGTCTACGCGGCAGCCGAGCCTGGCCACACGCTTCTGCTCGACGATGGCAAGCTCAATCTCAAGATCCTGGAAGTAACCCCCGGCCGCATCATCGCCGAGGTCGTCGCCGGTGGCATCCTGTCCAGCCGCAAAGGCATCAATCTGCCCGACGCGGTCTTGCCGCTCGCATCCATGACAGGAAAAGACCGCGAAGATTTAATAGCCGCGCTGGATGCCGGCGTCGATTGGATCGCGGTTTCGTTCGTTCAGCGCGCGCAGGACATCATCGATGTAAAAGCCATCGTCGAGGGCCGCGCCGGGGTGATGGCGAAGATCGAGCGTCGCGCCGCCGTCAACGCGATGGACGAAATTCTCGACGAAGCCGATGGCGTCATGGTGGCGCGCGGCGATCTAGGCGTCGAGCTGCCGCTGGAGCAGGTGCCCGGCATTCAAAAGCGGCTTCTGCGCGCGGCACGCCATCGCGGCAAGCCAGTCGTGGTTGCAACGCAGATGCTGGAAAGCATGATTGCCGCGCCTGTGCCCACGCGCGCCGAGGTGTCCGACGTCGCCACCGCCGTGTTCGAAGGCGCCGATGCCGTCATGCTTTCGGCAGAGTCCGCAACCGGCGCCTATCCCGCCGAAGCCGTCGCGACCATGGACCGTATCGGCCACGAGGTCGAGCAGGACCGCAATTACGAAGGCATTCTCCGCTTTCGCGAATCGAGTTCCAATCACTCCACCGCAGGGGCAATTAGCGCGGCTGCGGCGACGATAGCGGAGACGCTGAACCTGAAAGCCATCGTGTGCTACACCTCGACGGGGACCACCGGGCTTCGCATGGCCCAGCAGCGGCCGCGGCAGCCGATCCTCGTGCTGACACCGGTCAAGGCCACATCGCGCAGGCTGAACCTGGTGTGGGGCCTCAACTGTGTCGAAACCGCCGATCCGGCCAATTCCACCGAGATGGTGCGAATAGCCGACACAGTATCGCGGGCGGAACACTACGCCAGCGACGGCGATCGCGTGATCGTTTGCGCAGGCGTTCCCTTCAAGAGACCGGGCACAACCAACATGTTGCGGGTGTTTACCCTTGGACAGACGGAGCCCGCCCGGCGCGGCTAGATTATACCGCCGGGCACACACTCCAACCCTCTCTCGCGAGGAGAGAGGGGAGAGCGATCTTCTATCTAGCGGCACTCTTGTCAATTCAAGCGAGCGCGCCGCCCGGATTATGGCACGCAGCGGTCGCGGGTAGACCGCAGAATTCCCAAAGCGCTATTCGACCTAACAAGCCATCTATAAGGGTAGCCTCAAGAGGGTCGTTTGCCAAAGTTGCAAGAATTGGAAAGAAATTCCGCTTTAGATCTCAAATTGCGCGCGGAGTAACCTCCCACAACAAGACCGATCTGGCCGCTTGCCAGATTGGAGCACGCGCACTCTCGCGTTATTATCAAAGATACTATTGAAGCTGGGCGCCACCGAACAATGCCGAAAATCTGTCCTTCACATTTCTGCGAGCCAATTGCGATGGCATTTGTTAGCTCTGGCCGGGGTACCCTTGCGCCCCTCGCTCTTGCGCCCAAGTTGGAACAGTTTAACGTTTCATATGACTTCTCCCCGGTGGTTGAACGCATAGAAGGTAGATTATTGACCACGTCTAACCCGCATATGCCTGAAAGGGAGGTTGAAATTGGAGTATGGCCCAATTTCAATGATTATTGGCGAAAAGAACTGCTCCCAGGATTTCAGTTTAAGCTTTTTGAATCTCGCTGGGCAAAAGTCAAAGATAGCCAACCTATCGGTCTAGGACGTATTCAACGCGGTTTGCTGGGTTGCCGATATGAAGCAGACGCCGAGGTACAGGTTAAATTTCTCAAGGGCCTGAACTCAGGAGCAGAATTGTCTGGAGAATTATTCAATTTTGGATTCGAGCAACTCGGTAAGAGATATTACGGCCATTTAGACAGTAGAGATTTTTCGAAAGATTTAGACCGTGAGCGTAAGACGGGAAATGCTTTCCTATGTCTTCATAATCTCACTCTCTCAAGCACGAGCCCGAACCCAGGAGGAAGGCCTTTGTATGATGATTTGAAGTTTGTTATTTTAAGGAAAGGAGATGCCGTCGGTCAAGGCGTAGTGACCCGAGTGCTACCCACTTACCCAATCATTAGTATTTGCCGTCCTAACATTTTTGTTTAGTTAAAAATGTAGGACGAGCCGTCTCGAACACAGATCTTCTACTAAATGTGCATGACGCTTGTAAGCCGACTGCGAGCAACAGGGCCTTTAAGCCAGCGCTCGGCCCAAACCGTCATGTGGCGCTTGATTTCAAGATCCACGTTTACCCCTCCCGAGAGGGGAGGGGAGGAGATCGCGCATGCTTCGCTTCGCCCGCAATCAGGCGATCAGCCTTGGCGGGCCTTGTAGCGCCGGACGGTCTTGTTGATGATATAGAGGCGGCCGCGGCGGCGCACGACACGATTGTCGCGGTGACGCAAGCGGAGCGTCTTGATCGAATTCTTGATCTTCATTGCCAAATTCCTAAGCGCTCCGCCATGGCCGTATCTGG
>JBKQIH010000233.1:0-8569 GCA_052148445.1 Rhodomicrobium sp. | reverse complement strand
GGCTCACCATCAGCTTCGCGCAGAACCGCCGCGTGCATGGCTCGTGGCAATCGGCGGCGCCATCGCGGTTTTTGGGCGAGCTTTCCGAGGAGCACGCCGAGCTGACCATGGAGAGCGGCGGCTATGGCTATGGACGCTACGGCGCGGCCAATGGCGGCTATGGCGCGAGCCGCTTCGACGAGGAGGCCTCGCCCTTCGATTATGACGAGCGGCCGACGCCGGGGTGGAAGCGCGCGCAGGCGAATTGGCGCACGGAGGGCGCGGTGCGCAACCGCGCGCGCGGCGCGCCGCCGGAGATCGAGGGCGAGCTGGTCGCGGCGAGCACGGTGGAGACGCCGCCGCAGTTTGCGCTGGGGCAGAGGGTGTTCCACCAGAAGTTCGGCTACGGCGCCATCAGCGAGATAGAAGGGAATAAGCTGACGGTGGAGTTCGAAAAGGCCGGGCAGAAGAAGGTGGTCGCAAGCTTTGTTGAGGCGGTTTGATTCGTGCTTTCCTAAAAGCGTTTGAGTCCCAGCTTGTTATGATGGATACAAAAAATGAACAGCGTTACTATCGAAACCTTTGCTCAGTTTATCGAAGAAACTGAACGTCACGCTGAAAATAACGAGTTTTCTTTATTTAGAGGACAGGGTGTAAAAAGACATTTGCTCCCTCGTGTAGCACGAAAAGACTCGAAATTTAATTCGACGGAGATCGAGAAAAAGATGCTTTCGGACTTGAGAAGGTTCGGCGCTAACTTTCTCGACGACTCTCATAAAGACGATTGGGAATTGCTTGTCGTCGCTCAGCATTATGGCCTTGCGACCAGACTCTTAGATTGGACTTCGAATCCCCTCGCAGCCTTATGGTTTGCATGTGCAGCCGATGAGGATCAAGCAGGATATGTTTACGCGTTAGAGGCTTCGAGCCTCCTTATACCTTTGCACAGTAAGAAAAGTCCATTCGATCAATCAAAAACGCGCGTGTTTCAACCGTGTTGGAATAATGCTCGCATAAATGCTCAGCATGGTTGGTTCACTGCTCATAGATATTCAGAAAGGAGCGGATGCTTTGTCAAGCTAGAGGCAAACCCAGATGTAAAAGAGCATTTATTAGAGTTCATAATTCCTAAGCAGAAACGAGAGGTAATGCTGAAATCTCTTGATCGTCACGGCGTTAATCTCCGGACTATGTTTCCTGACCTCGAAGGGCTCTGCAAATATTTAAATTGGCGGAACACTCATGGGTAAAACACTGCTTTGCTGAGGCGGTTTAAATATTTCGATTCTGCAGCACCGGGGCCTTATTGAAAGCTAGATAAATGCCGACTGAACGCGATGACTTTTCTCCCGCAATCAAAGAAATCATGGCAAAGCGGGCAGGGCAACGCTGCTCAAACCCTGAATGCCGGGCAGTCACAAGTGGTCCGCATAGCAACGACAAGAAGGCGGTCAATTTGGGCGTTGCCGCGCATATCACGGCAGCTGCAACGGGTGGCCCAAGGTACAACCCGCACCTTTCGCCTGAAGAAAGAGCCGATATTACCAATGGAATCTGGCTGTGCCGTTACTGTGCGACCTTGGTCGACACTGACGTCGTAAAATTCCCAGAGGTCCTTCTAATAATGTGGAAGCGACGTCACGAGGAATGGGTAACGGCGCAAATGCCTGGAATGGGGCAGTTGGTTGCCTCAGCACGCGCACCTGGTCTCCTGAACGTATCTGCGGTTTACCCGCACCCATCAGCTGATCGTCGGTCATGCATCCTTGACTTTCGAGTATCAAATCAAGGTGAGTCCGACCTGATGATTAACGCAGTCGAGTTTCAGGTGCTGGAGACGCTGCTGGTTGTACCATTGGGAGGAGCTGCTTACTCAGCGCAGTATGACCTGGATGTTAGCAAGCTTAAGGAATACTTGTCTCGTGCTGAATGCCAAGTAGCTCAGATACTCAAACCCGGCGAGGCAGACCGTTTCGCGATTGTTTTGACTCAAACTTCGGGATTGTTCGCCGGATGGCTGTTAGCAACGCTGTTCCAGACTAATTTCGGTGCTGTTCCGGGGCCAGAAGTTGAGGTTTGGCTTCCGGTGCCGAGTGTCTTGAGATCCTTTTCTAGCGCTAAGCAAGCTATTGTATCGGCGGTGGATGCTCAGATGGAAAGAAGGAAGGGCTTTCCAGAATGGGGTCCCGGTCTTGTGGAGCACACGGAACGCCAAGATGAAAACGGATTATCCAAGGTAATGACTACAAAGGGACTGGCAACGTCACAACCCGCCAAATCCGCCGGGTATGAAACGACGGGCGTCGTCGGGACACTTATCTTCCTTTACTACGGACCGCAGCCTCTAATCAAAGCCCCCTAAGCAAAAAGGCAACTGCGCCAACACTAGCCTTGCTTTTGCCGGTGGCCTCATCCACATTTGAGGCATGAACGAGCGCGCTAAAATCATCGCCGAGCAGGCCTTGTCACTCCCAGCAAACGAGCGGGAGGAGCTTTGCCGAGTGCTCGCGGCAAGTCTTGGCGGCCACGAGCCAAATAGCGATGACGGGCTATCGGACGAGGCCAAAGACTATCTGAAAGCCGCATGGGACAAAGGCATCGCCAGCGGCCCGGGGCTCTACGGCACGATAGAGGACATCATCGCCGAAGCGCGCCGCCGCTTTGCAAGCGAACGCGCCTGAGCCATGCCCCGTATCGTCCGCACGGCGGAAGCGGAAGAAGACCTCATCGGCCTTTGGTTTTACATCGCGCAAGACAATCCGGCAGCAGCCGATGACACTTTGCGGCGGATTGACGGGAAGTTTTCGATGCTGGCGGAGAACCCCAAGATCGGGAAGGCGCTTCCCGAGCTGCGCGAAGATATGCGCCGGTGGCCGACCGGCCGGTATCTGATCCTTTATCGCGAGATTCCCGACGGCGTCGAGATTGTGCGCGTCGTCCATGGCGCGCGCGATCTCAATCGCGTCCTGCGGGGCTAATGCCTTTCGCTGCAAGCGTGAGAGCGCCGTTGCTGCGCCTCATTTTCGCCCGAATTCGCATGCGGCAAGGGGGCGCGGCGTTAGATAAGCGCCGTGGCCTATAGCGATTCGTAGGGCCGTATCAGGGTTAATTGCGGCGTGGTAAACGGCCCCAGGTTTTTATTTTTACCCGCCGCAAAGTGCGCGATTTTTCGCGATTACGCGTCGATTTCTTGCATCCAAAAAGTCCGTTAAATATACTTCGATCACGCCCGTTAACCACGGCGCCGCGCCGCTGGCACCCACGCTGCATTGAAAAAGACCTCGATATAACAATGCGTTATGCTGCCGTTAAGGCTTTCGCAAAGCGCTTTCCTCTATCATCGCATCTTAACCGAATCGGCACCGTCACGCATTGCGGCCGGCAGAATCGCGGGAGTTCAGGGTTAACGGCGCGTTACCGCTCTGCCCGCCATCGGCTAACGCATTTGGAGGGAAATATACCGGATGACGAAGGTGCGGTCCCCAAGGGGGAGGGGGTGCGGAGGCTTCGGCAGGCGCGCCTGCCGCACGGACATGAGGGCGGCGGTGTCGAGCCAGTTGTCGCCGGAGCTTTTCAGCATGGTCAAGCCTTCGAGGCGGCCCGCATCGGTCACGACGAAGGTTACGATGGTGGTTCCATATTTGCCGTTGCTCATCGGTTTTGTGGCATAGAGCGCCCAGTACACGGCGAGCGCGAATTCGTCCGATTTGCCCACATGCGTCGCGCCCGGCCGGGTCATCGCGGGGCCGCTGGGCGTCAGAGCGATGGGCTTCGCCGCCGCCTCATGACGCACTTGCTGCCGCTGTTCGACCGCCTTAAAGGCATGATCGAGTTGCGCGGAAAATTGGCGCGAGGCCATTTCGATGAACTGCGAGGGGTCGTAGGGCGCCTCGCGCGGCTCGCTCGCCTGAGGTTGCGGCGGGGAGGGTTCGGCCATGGCCAGTTGTTCGGCAGTCTGCGGCGGCACCGGAGGCTGCGGCTCAGGCTGCGGCGGCGCCGGGATTTCCGGCGTGGGCGCCGGTGCAGGGGGCGGTGTGTCGCGCTCGGTAGGGTCCGAGCTGAGGCGTTTGAGGTCGGCCGAACTGATGATGGAAACGTTCAGGGCCTCGGGCAAGCCGTGTTCCATCCCCAGCTCTTTTGCCGGGCCGGGATGCACGATCAAAGACACGAGGAGCGCGAGATGGATGACGGCCGCGGCCCCGATCGAGCGATAGGGCGGCCGGTGAGATCTCGCCTTTGCCGCGCCGGGCTGCTTATCCACTGCAAGGGCTTGGGCGGGCGGCGGCGCTTCTGCTGGGGCGCCCGCGTCCGCGGTAAGGGCGTAACCCGGCGGCACCGCTTTTGCGGGGATGGAACGGTCCGCGACCAAAGCGAGACCGGCACGCGGACGCGCGGGCAAAACTCCGCCCGCACCATGCGCGGTTTCGGTCAGCGATATGCGAAGGCTAGAAAGGCTATTGGCCACCGGCGATTCTCCCCGGCGAAATCTAACCCTTATCCGGCCGCTTTGACTAGAGTTTCTGCGCGCAGCACGGGGGCTGACCGCCGGGGAAGGCATTTGCCTGCACGCTGGAACATGGTTTGGGCGTAAAATTTCTAAACGTCAGCAATCAAGTTGCGTTCAAGTGCCGAATGGGCTGGAGGGAGCGGCCAGGCAGGTTCTGGAACCTGCCTGGGGCGGCGCATTTAGGCCGCGGCCGCTTCTTCCTTCGGGTCGCGCAGGACGTATCCGCGGCCCCATACGGTCTCGATGTAGTGCTGGCCAGTGTTGGCCAAAGCGAGCTTTTTGCGGAGCTTGCAGATGAAAACGTCGATGATCTTTAGCTCTGGCTCGTCGATGCCGCCATAGAGGTGATTGAGGAACATTTCCTTGGTCAGGGTCGTGCCCTTCCGCAGGGAGAGCAGCTCCAGCATCTGATATTCCTTGCTGGTCAGATGCACGCGGGCGCCGTCCACCTCGACGGTCTTGGTGTCGAGATTGACGCGCAGGCTACCGGTCTGAATGACCGATTGGGCGTGCCCCTTCGAGCGGCGGACGATGGCGTGGATACGGGCGACGAGCTCGTCCTTATGGAACGGCTTCGTCAGATAGTCGTCGGCCCCAAAGCCAAGGCCGCGCACCTTCTCATCGACGCCGCCGAGACCGGAGAGGATAAGAATGGGCGTCTTGATCTTATTCACCCTGAGCGCTCTCAGAACCTCATAGCCGCTGATATCCGGCAGGCCGAGGTCCAGGAGGATAATATCGTAATCGTATACTTTACCGAGACCGACGCCTTCCTCCCCAAGATCGGTTTGGAAAACGTTGAAGCCCTCGGAAAGGAGCATGAGCTCGATGCTTTGAGCCGTTGCGCTGTCGTCTTCAATCAAAAGCACCCGCATGGAATCCCTCGCTTGCTGCAAGTCTAAATCGCCATGACGCGAGGCATTGCCAGATCCGCGCCCTGAAGCTTAACTTCACAACCGACATTAACGCACAAAAGGTTAAGAAATCTTAAGCTTACCACGCGGATCTGTAGCGAGCGCACAATTTGCGACGCCAGCTTAGGATACGGCACATAGTCTAGGGTGAAGGGCTCACCTCCGGGCGGAGAACGTTCGGCCCCTGAACGCGCCATTTATTCGCCGTAAACCATAAGAACACGAAACGAATCGATGACTTGCCTACTGTGACGCAATTTGAGAACCCGGCCAACCGCAAATTGGCTAACGATGCATTAAGACGGAGGCTGTTGCAAAGGGGCGACGTTTTACTGCGAATTAATGGTTTCGAGCGAAACTGTCCGGAGTGGACATGTGCGGCCCAACAAGACGCGTAGCTGGAGTAGGGGGCTTCTAAAAATTATGATCGAGACAATTAATAGCAGTCAGAATCAGCGGTTTGAGTATGAGGAGAAGCGGCAGCAAGTCAACGATCTCGAGATGATGATCGCCGACTTCCGCAGAATGGCCAACGACCTCGACCAGCAAATCAAGATTGAACAGCAAACCTCCGGCATAAGCGATGTAAACCACTTCGCCTATCCGACCTTCGCGAGGGCTGCGATCAACCGGCGCGACAATCTCAAGTCGTCGGTATCGGAGCTCGAAAAGCGGCTCGAGCGCGCCCGCCAGGAAGCGCTCGATGCTTTTGAACAGCTCAAACTGTCGGAGTCGGCTGGCGGTTTAGAGCCGCATCGCCAGGTAAGGCCCCCCGCGCGGCGCAAATCGTCAAAGCATATCGGCGGCGTCCCTAGCAGCCGCTAAATCAAAAACTTTGTGCGTCCGAGGCCGCCGCGCGGGGCTGGCCTCAGTTTTGCCATGAACACCCCCAATGGCACTGGTCCAACGCTTGGATAGGGGGCGCGCGCTTGCGACTTCGGGCCGTCATTTTGTGTCTTCTGGCGCTGTTCCCGCAAGCTTGCGCGAAGAGAGACCCTGCCATCGAGAGTCTTATAGGCTCCGAGCCTCAGCGCCTTTCCTTCGGGGCCCCGCCCGAAGTGCTTCACAGTTTCGTTGAAAAAATGAAATATTGCTGGTTTTCCGGCGCCAGCCCGGCCTTGTCCGGTTACCGCTACGAGACTGGAGAGCGTCCCGCCGGAGACGGCGGAAGTAGCGATGGGTATCAGAACGTGATGATTTACGCAGCGGGCGGAAATGCCGAAGTCTTCGAGGTTCAATTCCACAAATACAACGACAACACGCTCATTGTGACGCGCAATCTGTCGCTATCACCGGATCTGCTGACAAAAGTTAAGCGTGACATTCAGCTTTGGGTCCTTAGCAGTCCGGACTGTAGCGCTTAAAACAGAGCTGCGGCGCAACGGTTATCCTGCGAGGATGCGCCGGATGGTTTGAGATGCGCAGAAAAATGTGAGTGTTTATTCGTAAGATAGGCCGCTAAGCGAGGCTTTTTCCGGCCGGAGCCTCTTCGGAAAGTGCGGGGCTTTATATGGAGCCAGGGGACCGCTTGGCGAGGCGCTCTAATTTCCATAAGGGTACAAGCAGTAAGATTGTGGGGATACCTGGTGCGGCGTATCCCGCACCCCGCGCAGCGTTGGAAGGATTGAATGTCATCCCACGGCATAATTGTGAGGGCTTTGCTGCTCGGAGAAGGCCTCGACCTTAAGGGTCTGGAGCGGCAAGATGCGTTTTCGTTCAATCCTCTTGCCTTTACCGCCTCCGCCACGGGCACGGTCATGCTTTTTAAGTTTGGCGCCGTCGTGTTTTTCAACATGACGCCGATCGAGGAGGAGGCCCACGTCCACGGATTGGGGCAGCGCATCATTGGGCCGCTCGGGGAACGCGAGATTGAAACCGCGCTCATTGTTACCTCGCCTGACGAAGGGGACCTCCTCAGCAAATCGGGAGCAATTCAGCTCAAGAGCACAGACCCGAACCGCCTGCTTCTCGTTGGCGAGGCGCTGGCTGTCTCCGTGGCACTTGCCTATGACGAGCGGCGGATATCGGCAGCTTTCGACAAAATCGAGCCGCTCGCCGCGGCGCTCATCAAGCGGCGGCTGCCGCCGGGGCCAAAATCGGCGATGCTGGAGCAAATTGGCGAGGCGCTTTTGATTCAGAAACGTCTGGCGTCCCGCGTGGACCTCGATGAGAAGCCGGACGTCTTGTGGGATCACCCCGAGCTTGAGCGGCTCTGGGCGAAGCTTGTGGACGAGTACGATTTGCCGGCACGCGCGCGTGCCGTCGAGCGTAAATTGGGCGTGATCCGCGAAACCGCCGATACGATTACCGATCTTATCGCGACGCGCACAAGCCATCGCCTCGAAGTCCTCGTGATCGTTTTGATTGCGATCGAGATCGGACTCGCGCTCCTCGACCGGGTGTTCAAGTAATACCTGGCTATGTTCCGGCGCGGTGCGGCGACTCAATGCGCGGACGCCCAGCTTGTGTTGGAGCTTCCGGAGGCCATTTTTCAGTCACGCTGCCGTTGCGCAAAGCTGCGTTAAATAGCACGTTAACAAAAAGTAACTATTGCTGCATGTACCCGCCAGTTGAAAACGAGTTAAGATTTGAATTGCTGGTCATACTAAGGTAGCGGGTAGTGTCACAATTACGTCAACTGAAGAAGCTGCGTCACTTGGCCTGCGGCAATGACGCTTGACGCTGCCGATACCTTTTACGATAACAGCACAACCGCGTAGCTGGAAAAGGCGCCGGAATCCCGGGGGACGGCTTATAAATGTCAATTGCAGCATTTTCGCTCAGGCGCCCTTACACGGTTTTTGCCCTCATAGCACTTGTGTGCCTGTTGGCGGCCGGAGCGGCCAAGCGCATGCCGACAGACATTTTCCCCGAGATCAATATTCCCGTCGTCAGCGTCGTCTGGACCTATAATGGGATGAGCGCGCCGGAGATGCAGAACCGGATCGTCGCGTTGCACGAGCGTCAGCTTGCCTCCCTCGTCGACGACATCTCGCGTATGGAAGCCAATAGCTATAATGGCGTCGGCGTCATCAAGGTCTACCTGCACGAAGGCGCCGATGTCAGCCGCGCTATCTCGCAACTCGCGAGTTCCGCGCTCGTCGTCTTAAAATATATGCCGCGCAACATTACGCCGCCGCTCATCTTGCGCTACGGCGCGACAGACGTG
>JBKQIH010000232.1:0-6692 GCA_052148445.1 Rhodomicrobium sp. | reverse complement strand
GCGCCGGGCGTCAAAGCTGTGGCGGAGGCTCGCTCGAACCTCCGCTCATCGGTCATCAATATCAACCTGCTAAATATTGACCGCCATTTATCGACAAGGTCGCGCCTGTCATGAAACCCACATCGTCGCCTGCGAGGAACGCGACGCATTTCGCGATTTCCTCAGCCTTGCCGAGCCGCCCGACCGGGATCTGCGCGATGATGCTTTCAAGAACCTTTTCAGGCACTGCGGACACCATCTCCGTGTCAACATATCCGGGCGCGATGCAATTAACGGTGATGCCCTTTTTGGCATTTTCCAGCGCGAGCGCCTTTGTAAATCCGACCACACCCGCCTTAGCTGCCGAATAGTTGGACTGGCCCATCTGGCCCTTCTGGCCATTGACGGAAGATATATTGATGATGCGACCGTAATTGCGATCGCGCATGCCATTGATCACGGGGTGAATCATGTTGTACATACTGTCAAGGTCGACCCGTATGACGTCTCGCCATTGCTCAGGAGTCATGCGATGAAGCATAGCGTCGCGTGTAATACCGGCATTGTTGACAATAACCGAGACCGGGCCAGCTTGAGCCTCCACAGCTTTCAACCCGGCAGCGCAAGCATCGTAGTCGCCGACATCCCATTTGAAGATCGGAATGCCCGTCTCCGCTTGGAATTTGCGCGCAGCTTCGTCATTGCCGCCATAGTTTGCAGCAACGCGGAATCCGCGCATCTTGAGCTCAACGGAAATTGCGTGACCGATTCCACGCGTGCCGCCCGTTACCACAGCAACCCGAGACATGTTCCCTCCATTTCAAGTTTACCGGCATTGTATGCCATGTTGCACAAATTGTTATCACGATTCTGGTGCGCAAAAGCGCCTCAGTCAAAAGTGGAACCTAAAGCTTCGCCTCCGCTCCAGCTCTCGAACGCACGTAGCAGCGCGTATGCGCTGCTAACATCGGCCATGGTCGGATCGGGTTCCACAGACAAGTGCTGTATCGAGCCGTATTTTACCCACATGGCATAGCGCTTCGAACGCTCGCCCAAACCGAGCGGAGCGCCGTCGAAAGTCAAGCCGAGCCCTCTTGCGAAATCCCCATTTCCGTCGGCGAGAAGGAGAATACCTTCTGGAATTCCAAGCGCCCGCCGCCATGCATCCATAACGAACACATCGTTCACCGAAGTGCAGGCCACGAGGTCCACACCATCCGCCTTGAAGCTTTCATATTCAGCAATGACGCCTGGCAAGTGGATGTGATGGCAAACAGGGGTAAAAGCGCCTGGCATTCCAAACAGAGCAACAGTCCTCTCCGAAAACACCTCCTCGCTCGAGATCGAGGCGGGCTGCCCATCCTTCATGATCTGGAACGTGACGGCTGGGAAAAGTTTAAGCCCCAGTGACATCGTCTTCCTCGCTTGTCATTCGAAGCCGATAGTACGCCCCCGGTCCGAGGCCTACAACCGGGGGCGCATTGCATTTTAGGCTTAGCTATGCCGCTCCGGCTAGACGCGCTCCACGCACATGGCGATACCCATGCCGCCGCCGATGCACAAGGTCGCAAGGCCCCGCTTGGCAGACCGCCGCTTCATTTCATAAAGCAGCGTCGTCAATACACGGGCACCCGAAGCTCCGATCGGATGGCCGATTGCAATCGCACCGCCGTTCACGTTCACTTTCGCGAGGTCCCAGCCGATCGCTTTGTTCACCGCGCAGGCCTGCGCCGCAAACGCCTCGTTGGCCTCGATCAAATCGAGGTCGTCCTTGGACCAGCCAGCCTTTTCAAGCGCGCGCTTGGAGGCGGGAATCGGACCGGTCCCCATGATGGAGGGATCGACGCCGGCGGTTGCGTAGGACACGATCTTCGCGAGCGGCTGAATGCCACGCTTCTCGGCTTCGGAAAGCTTCATCACAACGAACGCCGCTGCCCCGTCGTTGATGCCGCTTGCGTTGCCGGCCGTGACGGTTCCCTCTTTGGGATCGAAGGCTGGGCGAAGCTTGGCCATATCTTCGAGCATCGCGTTCTCGCGGATGTACTCGTCCGCGGCGAAAACGATATCGCCTTTGCGGCTCTTGATGGTAACGGGAACGATTTCCTCCTGGAACCGGCCCTCCTTTTTGGCGGCGGACGCCTTATTCTGCGAAGCGACCGCGAATTCGTCCTGCTGCGCCCGGGTGATCTGCCATTGCCGCGCGACGTTCTCGGCCGTCGTGCCCATATGGTAGCCGTTGAAAGCTTCCCACAGGCCGTCCTTGATCATGGTGTCGATCATTTCGAGCGGGCCCATCTTCGTACCCGTGCGAAGATACGCGGCGTGCGGAGCAAGACTCATATTCTCTTGCCCGCCGGCAATCACGATCTCGCTATCCCCGATGCGGATGGCTTGGGCTGCCATAGCGACCGAGCGAAGGCCGGAGCCGCAGACGAAGTTGATGGTCATGGCCGTGGTTTCGATCGGCAGCGAGGCTTTGATCGCCGCTTGCCTTGCGGGGTTCTGCCCCTGGGCGGTCGTCAGCACTTGCCCGAGGATTACCTCGGAAACGTCGCTAGCAGAGACATTCGCGCGTTTGAGCGCCTCAGTGATCACGATCTTGCCGAGTTCGTGGGCGGGAAGGCTCGACAAAGATCCGCTGAACGATCCGACCGGCGTGCGCGCGGCACTTACAATTACAATGGCGTCTTGCCCGTCCATAAGTCATCTCCTATTTCGGATTGGTTGCGGGGGAGTTTAGCAGCCTTAGCCCCTTACCGGAACGGTTTAATGGCAGCGTAAACTTTGGTTAAGCGTTTTTTTGCGCAGCGCACAATAACCTCTAGCGGAGCTACGTCGCGCAGTTTTTTCGCATGTGCGAAAAAAAAGCGCGCAAAGTCTGAAACTTGATCTATTATGGCCGCAACGATCAACGACTGGGCGCCAGGATGAACAAGGCTGTGGAGAAATTATCGCAAGGGTCAGCGGGATTTTGTGAGTCCGCGCAGCCGCTCAAGCTCTCCTCCACGGGAAAGGGCAAGGGCGATCCCGCTAAGTTGAAACCTGTTATCATAAAGAAATATGCAAACCGGCGTTTGTACAACACCGAGACAAGTAGTTATGTAACTCTTGAAGATCTGGGCGAGATGGTCCGGTCCGAACGCGATTTCCTCGTTTACGATGCGAAGACCGGCGAAGATTTGACCCACACGGTTCTGACCCAGATCATTGTGGAAGAAGAAGGGAAAACCGGATCGAACCTTCTCCCAATTGGGTTTTTGCGCCAGCTTATCCGGTTTTATGGCCATTCTATCGAGCAGCTCGTGCCCAAATATCTCGAATTCAGCCTTGAGACACTGACGCGAGAGCAGGAAAAATATAGACGGCAATTCACCGATACTTTCGGCGCTGCCGCTTTCGAGGCGATGCAGGAGCAAGCGAGGCAGAACATGGCTCTGTTCGAGCGCGCTTTTGCCATGTTCGCCCCCTTCGCCAAACCTGAAGATGGCCAGGCGAGCGCGGAGAAGCCGGGGCAACCGAAGGCCGAGGGGCCGGGTACTTCGACATCGAGCGAGATCGCCGAGTTGAAAGCACAGCTGACGTCTGTTCAGGCTCAGCTTGAGCGCTTGTCGAAATCGGCATCCGAAAGCGAAAAGTCCTAGGGGCTTTTCGCCTGAACGAGCCAAATGGCGGCAGGCAGTAGCACGGAACCCTCGCACGCGTGAGGTTCGAACGCTTGTTCTATGCGCTTCGCGGCGCCTTGGCGTAGGAATTCCGGCTGGTCTCGTAAAGCTGCGCTCGCCGCCCCGATTGTCATGGCCTGGCTAACAGCGGCCGCAATGCCGTCTCCCGCGGCGATATCGAGGGAAAAATCGACTGGCGTCAGGGAAGGCTCGCAGAAACCTGAATCTCCTAGGATCCGCAGCACCCGTTGGGGATCGGCAAAAGAAAAGGGGCCGGGCTCGTCCGGCCCAGAGCGCGCTGAGCGCGGCACACCCGCGCTGTATACAGCCTCAAGAGGCACTTGCATCCAGAGGTTTTCCTCCAGCGAGCGCCAGCAGGCGAACACAAAACGGCCGCCGGGCCGGATGGCATGGCGGATATTGGCGAAAGCTCTGACCGGGCTGCCGAAAAACATTACACCGAACCGCGAAATTGCCAATTCCGCGAAGGGGACAAATGCATAGGCCGAGGCATCGGCGAGCACGAGTTCGACCCAGGGATAGGCAGAAAGGCGGTCCGCCGCGCGGGCGAGCATGGGCTCTGAAACATCCATCCCAAGGACGCGGCCGGCCGGGCCAACGCGCGCGGCAAGCTCAAGCGTAGTCGCGCCGCAGCCGCAGCCGATGTCCAGTGCAGCCATCCCCGGCACAGGTCTCGCCCGCTCCAGCAAGGTCTGCAAGACGGGCGCGAGCATCCGGTCCGTGTGTTCTTGGGTCGCGGCCCACCGCGCTCCTCCTGCATTATTCCAGTAGGCGATTTGGCTCCGTTGCCGGTCTTCAGCTTCGCTCATAGGTCTCTTAACGCTCGAATGGTTTACCGGTTCGAGTTAGCGGCTTCGACTTTCTCCGCCCGCTCGGTGGCGGCTAAGAGCGCTTGGCACGCAACGGGTAGCTCCGAGACCAGCATTGGCTTTGCCGGCGCGGACGGTTTTGTCGGTTTCTTCGGTTTGGCTCTGAGGCGCTTGAACCAGCCGTCCAGTTCCTCGCCGCAGCCATCGCCGGCGGGAATTGCGGCTTGCGCCACGCATGCGGAGCTACCCGCCGGACAATTCAAGCGGATATGGAAATGATCGTCGTGCCGGTACCACGGCCTGATCTTTTGGAGCCACCCTCTGTCAGCGCCGGCTGCCTCGCAAAGGGCCTTCTTGACGGCGGGATGCACGAAAATGCGCGACACTTCCGGATAGGATGCCGCGCGCCGGAGCAGTTTGATCTGCGCTTCGCTCCAGACCGCCTTGACAACCGTCAGCGTTGCCGGGTTTACCATATTGTCAGCGGAAAGGTGCTCGCGCTCTGCCGCCGATAGGACATGGTCGGGCATCGGCGTGTACCATAAGTCGACGTCGAGACCGCTCTGGTGGCTCGCATGGCCCCCCAGCAGCGGACCACCGATGGGCTGCGCCATGTCTCCGGCCAGAATGCCGGGCCAGCCGTCGAGCCGCTGTGTGTCCGCGGCAAGCTTGCGGATATAGTCGAGTAGCACGGGATGGCCCCAAAACCGGTTCCGCGACAGGCGCATGACCTGCCAGCCGGGTCCCGTGGCTGCGAGCTTTCCAGCACCTGCGACACAACCCCGGTCGTATTGCCCAATCGCCTGCGGGGCGGAATGACCGGCGGGGGCTTTGACTGCGCCAAAAGCCTTCTTTGCCTCGCGCAGATCGGCGGATGGAGGCGCTATCTCCTCCGCGTGGCTACCATGACCCGTTGCGCCCAGTGCAATCCCCGCGACGGCGAGGACCAGCGCCCAGATTCTCAAGCTAGTGGCCAAACGGATTCCACCCGGCTCCGAAACCGGAGTTCTTGTCCTGGGGTTTTTCCGCGACCGGCGCTGCCGGCTCTGCTTGGACCGGGGCGGGGGCTTGTGCCGGCTGATCCGGAGCAGGAGCCTGCGCGGCGGCAGATTTCGGAGAAGCCGGTTTCGGCCTTTTCACAGCGGCGGGCTTCTTCGGCGCATGCGGCTTGCCAGCAGCCGGGGCAGGCTGGCTTAAATCGATCCGGATCGGCTTGGCCTCCCCAGCTTTTGCGGGCGCGCCATTATCGGCGGCGGTTTGTGCAGGCTGACCTGAGGGGGCTCCTAAGGCCTGCGCACCTTCGCCAGCGGGCGCCACGTTAATGGCTAATCCGGCTACCATCCACCGGTCGGCGACACGCTGAAACGCGAGATCGAACTGGACCTGTTCTGGCGCAGTTGGGAAGAAGCCGGTCAGCCGCAGCACTTGCCCATCCTGCAATGCGGGTGGCGTTGCAAGTTTTGGATTGAAGAGCATGACCGGTGAAAGATCGATTTTGCGCGATCGCAACCCTGAAAAGACCTCCGCGAGCCTTGCCGAAGTGTTCGACATTTGAAAAGCTGGCGTGCCCATCTCGCGTAGTACGGTGTAATTGCCGGTTATATTCGCTTGATTGAGCGCCAGGACAGCGTTACGAATCATAAGGATTAGGCGCACATCGTCCGGAAGCGCGGGCGCGGTTTCCGCCTGTTGGTGCGTCTCCGGCGGAGGAGCAAACTGAGCCTTCCCAGGCCCGAGCATCGCAACGAGCGATGCAAGCGGACAAAAACAGATCAGAGCGAATTTTCTAATCACGGCTTTTCCCGATCATGGTTCGTTCTAAAAGTCTTAATCGCCCTAAACGGCGACTTCAAGACGAATCCCGGCAGATAGACAACCTTATCCCTCGCCCTTCAGCGCCTGCCTGGCAAAGCCATCGCGGATTGTCCGGCAAGGCATGGCAAATGCAGGCCGGCGTGCGCCGATCCGGAATTACCGTTATTGCGAGCAAAGCGAAGACCGTACGTCCCTAGCTGAGCGTTGAGGCGAATTATCCCCGATGCGAAGCAGCATGCAGCATGGCGCTGCGGCCGCGGCTGGCCAGGCGGCTGTCATGGGCTTAGTTTTTCGGTTTGGCTGGCTGCTTTTTGCCGGATGGCGCCGGCGCGGGAGCCGCCGCCATCGCTTGAGCGCCCGGCGCCGGCACAGCGTCCACGCCCATACCGGCTATACGCCACACACC
>JBKQIH010000231.1:0-9324 GCA_052148445.1 Rhodomicrobium sp. | reverse complement strand
TTTGTGAAGTAGGCAGCAAACCGGTTCTACACGATCCGTAGAACCGGGTTGGCGGGGCGCCCCCATCTTCCGGCATGGTCCCAACCGCTGGAGGCTTTCACTCCGGCCGGTTCTCCGGGCGCTTCTTCCCAGTGATCATGGCGGTGACGAGATTCTCACGGTGGGCGAAACACGCAAGCAAGACACCGAGGACGTGAAGCACCGCAAGAGCGAACGTGATATTCGCAAGGACGCGGTGAACGTTAGCAAACGCGTTTCTTGTGGCCTCGGCCTGAATTTGAGCGGCAACCGTTATCTCATTCAGCGCCATTGGACTTCTACCGCGATTGGTAAGCACGCCAGCCAGGACGGTGAGCGCTAAGCAGGTCAGCAAGCTGACGATCATTGCCCCGCCAGCCGGGTTATGCCCCAAATACCGGCGCGCGGTACCACGCATCAGACCGAAAAGATATCCGAGCGCTGATATGGGGCCCGTGACAAAGCTTTTGAACCGGGCATATTTCGGGCCGTTGATACCCCACATGATGCGCCAAACGACGACCGCACCGGCGGTATAGCCCGCTATTTCATGCAAATCGCCCCTCTGGCGGCCAGGGTGGCCAGTGTAGTAGGCAACGGCAAATGCTATGGCGAGCGCCCAATGCCCTACCCGGGTGAGGGGATCCCAAATTAGAACACGTCTGTCGCGAACTATCGGCGCCATCGTTGGAGTCCCGCTTCTTTTATGCGTGTATGACACTACAAAAGTCCGCGATGAGAGTCTTTCAGAAAATTGCCGCGGTAGGCGATAGCTTGCTCCCGCAACTTAGAATTCGGTACATTTGGAACTGCCCTTTTCTCGCGACCCTAATATCCGCGGGGGAGCTTGTTTTCCTTTGAGCCAAACGATGCCTGCGCCTATAAGTAATCCTTGGGCCACGTGACCAAAACATTTTACCAACGGAAGCGCTGCTATGGAAGTAACAACGCATGATCTGTTCAGCATGCTGCATGGAGTAGGCTTTGGGGCTCTGTTCATGCTGGCATTTTCCGGCGCGCTCACGGAACTCTACCGGTTGGGAACCCAGTGGGCACCGCCGGCGATGGGCGCAAATGAGCGGTCACTTTTAACGATGTTCCTTGTTATTATGGTGGGCCTGAGCTGGGTTACGGTCTTTTCGGGTGCTTATGTTATTTACCCCTGGTATCGCGCGGTTCCACCGGAAGGCGCGGCCGACCTTGCAGATTATCCCCGGCGGCTCCTCTTATCCAGCGGAAAAACCTCGGAATGGCATAATGTCGGCATGGAGTGGAAAGAGCATGTCGCCTGGCTGGCGCCTATTGCCATTACTATGATCGCCTATGTCGTCATGAAGTATAAGCGCGCGGTCCTTCAGCAGCGCGGCATACGCACCGCGGTGCTCACCTTCGCTGCGGCCGCTTTTTTATCGACCGCGGTTGCTGGAGTATGCGGTGTCCTGTTAAAAAAATACGCGCCCGTGCGCGGCGGCGGCACGATCATTCTATTGCGGGGGGATTGACGATGAACCAAGCACAGGAAACGATTCCCAACGGCCCTGCCGCGGCGGCGATATTAGCGGCCGGTATAGGCTCCGCGGCGCTCGGAATTTTATCGCTTGCCGGGGACGTATCGGCTAAGGTTGCGAAATTGCTTAATATTTATAATCCAACAGGGACGCTCTCCGGCGTGACGGCGGCCACGTTGGTGATCTGGCTCATATCCTGGTATGCGCTCCATAGGCGCTGGCGGACCAGGTCTGTCGGCTTGGGCAAGATAAATGTTGCGGCGTTTCTCGGTCTGGCGATCGGCCTGCTCTTGACCTTTCCCCCTGCGATGGACTTCCTCCAAGGAAAATAGGCTGCAAAGCCTGCGGGGGAGGCCAGCCCTTCTTTCGCGATAACGGCAATAGCTTTTGCGCACGGCTGCATGCCGTTAACCAAAGCGCCGCCGCCGCTTCCCCTTGCATGCACTTCTGTGCGAGCGTAACAACGCATTTCTGTGCAAGCGTAACAAATTGTCCGAACCTTTATGGCCTCCAACCCGACTAACACTTCGAGACAAGGAACATGGCGGAAGGGCTTCCCGACTTAGAGGTGGTTAAACAGATTGCTGGCGGGAGTAAGCGGGCGCTTGAAACGCTCTACACCCGGCATGCGGATCGAACGTTTAAATTCCTCGTTAGGCTCACGGCCGACAGGACTGCGGCAGAGGACCTTACGCACGATGTTTTCTTGGAGGTTTGGAAAGGCGCAAGCCGTTTCGAGGCCCGTTCTTCAGTAGCGACCTGGATTTTGTCCATCGCACGGTACAAGGCTCTCGACGCGCGCAGAAAGCGCAGGCCCCTCACCGAGCATGACTTACCGGGCCGCGCTGAGCCGACGCCCGAAATGTCTGCGATAAAGTCTAGCTCGGGGAACTATATGCGGGAATGTTTGGCGCAGCTGTCGGGGGAACATCGGGAGATCATCGACCTTGTATACTATCACGAGAAATCCGTGAAAGAGGCCGCCGAAATCCTAGATATTCCTGAGAACACGGTCAAGACGCGCATGTTTTACGCCCGGAAGAAACTCAAAGAGATGCTTCTCGCCGCGGGAGATGAAAACGATGCCTTCAGCTATGGAAAATAACGGCAAGTCTTCCGGCATGGATGAAGCCCATCTGCTGCTGCCTTGGTACGTCACCGGGAAGCTCGAAGACGCCGAGGCCAAGGAGCTAGAGGCTCTCGCCCGGGAAGACGCGGAGTTCGCAAAACTCATCGCCGAAGCAAGGGCGGAATCCCAAGAGACCGTTTCGATCAATGAAGCGGCGGGAGGGCCATCCGCGAGCGTTTGGGCGCGCATTGAAGCAACTGTCGAGCAGGAAAAGCGCGCTCAATCGAGCTTACGGCTGCCGGCGCGGGTGCAATCGGTTAAAACCTCGATTTCCAGCTTTTTCGCAGGGCTCGGCGTGCCGCAATGGCAAGCCGTCGCGGCTGCGGCTGTCGCCGTTTGCGTTATTCAGGCGGGGGCCCTTTTCTACTTGGCGGGTGGCGATCATGGCACTTCCAACTATCGCACAGCGTCCGGGCCCGGGGCGCAAGTGGGCGCTAAACCCTCCGTCTTCATTGTATCGTTCTCCGATAGTGCTTCGATCGGGGAGATTAGCAAAGCTCTCGATGACGCCGGCGCGGTTATCGTAGAGGGGCCGAACGACGATATGCTCTACCATATCGGCCTGCGTGATGATACCGTAGCCGCTAAGGATCGGGCTTACGCGAAATTGCAAACTTCTGGCCTCGTTAAGCTGATCTTGCGTGAGAAATAGTTCCTCTACTATTGAAAGTCTTCGTGCCATGCTAGCAAAGGCGTTGAGCGGCTGGTTTGCGATAGCGCTTCTCACCGTTTTATTCCGCTGCGGTCCAGTAAACGCGGCTCAATTTCCGGCCGCGCACGGCAGCAGGCAGTACGGCGTTCATTCATACGCACTGCCGGTCGCGCGCCGCGGGTTCGGGCGTGCCCATGTCCACGGCGGCCGCTCCCCGGGCCGGCACAGCTCCTTCGGCAGAAGGCCTGCTAGGACGGGAACGGCAAGTCATCGCGGAGACAGGCGCATGCCCCGCAATCGCGGTATGAGCACGCACCGGTTTAACCCCTATTCGCGCTTCCCCGGAGGGAGGCGGCCTGGAGAAGGTACATCCACAGCCACGCACACTCCGGGCAGAGATGGAGGGGACCGTCCCCGTCATCCCGGATCGAGGCATCCCGTAGAGGGCACCGCCTCATCCAGCCGCGTCCCGCCTTATGGCGGAGATGGAACCCGCTATCCTCCGCGGCGTCCCGGCGGCGTTGCAACGTGGGCTTCGCCGCCATCCGCGGTGCCGGTACCTCCTTTGGGCGCCGCCATGATCGCCGGGGCTGGAGGAAGGCCCCGTGCGTTCATAGCCCCGCACTTCGCCGGAGGTCCGGGCTCCTCAGCGGCTGCGACCGCCACCGCACTTCTTAACAACAAGCGGCACAGGCCAAGAGAGCTTCTAATTCAGGTGAAACTGGATGCCGCCGAAGGCCTGGGAGATAGGCTCGCCGATGAGTATGGCGTTGAGATCCGCGAGGTTGGCGTTATCGGGCTCGCTAATGTCCGCATCTGGCATGTCACGCTCGCGCCGGGACAGAACTTGCGGGAGCTGCTCACGGCGCTCCTGCAGGATGGCCGCGTAATCACCGCGCAGCCGAATTACATCTACACTCCGGTGCAGGGAGCTCCCGGCGGCGACATCGCCGCCCTCCCCAGCGGCACGGCGCTTTCGCCGCGAACAACGGGCCTGCCAACGGGAGCGGGCGTGAGACTCGCGATCATCGATACCTGCGTGGATAGCACGCATGGCGAGCTGGCGGGTGCGATTGCATTCTCCTATGACGCGGTCAAGGCTGCTCCGGGCGGCTGCAGGCCGGAAGATCACGGAACCGCGGTGGCGAGCCTGATTGCAGGCCATGAGCATCTTCATGGCACGGCGGCAGGGGCGTCGCTTTTGCCGGTGCGGGCGTTCACTATGACTCGCGAGGAGCGCGAAGTTGCCGCCACAAGCCGTGAAATCGCGCTTGCCCTGGACTGGGCCGCGCAAAAGCGTGCCCAAGTGGCAAATCTCAGCTTCACCGGACCTGCCGATCCGCTGATCGAAGCCGAAGTCGTGGCGGCGTACCGCAAAGGTATCGTTCTCGTCGCGGCGGCCGGAAATGCCGGTCCGGCGTCGGAGCCGCTCTACCCCGCGGCCTATCCCGAAGTGATTGCTGTTACAGCGACGAATGGAAAGCGCGAAATCTATGCCGCCGCCAACCGGGGCAATTACATTTCCTTATCGGCCCGCGGCGTGGACGTTGTCGTTGCGCATGTGGCAAACACCTATGGAACGGATTCTGGCACCTCCTTCGCCGCCGCGAAAGTGAGCGGGGTCGTCGCCGCGCTTTTGGAAAAGCGCCCCAAAGCGGCACCGGACGAAGTTCGCGCCGCCTTGCAGAACACCGCCATAAGTTTTCCGGGCAGGGACAGAAGCGACACAGGCTATGGTCTCGTTAATGCTGCGGCTGCTGTAGCCTTTGTCGAGGCATCCGTCCCGAGATAGGTGCCTGCTCACCCGATCCGGGCCGGTGAACAACCATCGCCGATGAAGCCGGGCCCAACCGATCCGCGCCGGCGGCAAACACTTTCGGCCCTGCGATCTTTCATAGCGGCATAACGATAGCCGGCGGTTCTACCTGCCTTACGGCAGCAGGGACCTGCCCGAGCGGTGCGCCCCGCATTACGGCTTTGGCGGCCGCGTTTTTTCGCTTATTTCGCGTTATTGGTTGTATAAGAAGCCATTGACAACCCGAACGTGCGCGCGCGATTCTATAAAGGCGTGAAGGTCGCGGGTAGAGTTCAAGGAAGTTGTAATGCAAACGGCCGGGCCGGAAACGGAGCCAGACCTTTTGGAGGTCACCCTCTACTTCGAGGGTAATTCGTGGTTGTTTTCAACGTTTGCACATGCATCCTTGATGCACGAAGCGCTCGAGCGAGCCGAAAAGGAATTTTCCATCCACTCGTTGTATCACCAGCTTGGCTATAGGCCATTCAGAGCCACGTCTGCACATGTCAAACGGGCATGCGACGATCACGCCTTTGCGAAACGCAATGGGAAGTGGCAACCCGCGCAGCATCCCATCGGGGAACCTGCCGCTCCCTCCCGTAAGGGCGGCTCATTTTCGATGGACGAAATTTCCGCGGGAGGCGTTGGAGCTGCGCGCGCCAGGTGAGTTCTTCTCTGGAAGCCATGCAAACTGGCGGAGTGGGAGTCCGCCGAACATTAGTTCCCCGCTGTTTACAGTAGTACACCAACTATCTGTTAATTCGTAACATTTCTGCAAATACCGTCTTGCCTCGTTCGTGTTTGTTCGCCATAATCCATGTCGCGCTGTAAGACCAATTGTAAGACGCGTGGAATGGTATGGGCGGAAAATTGACGGCGCGGACGGTTGCAACGGCAAAGCCCGGTCGGCATGGGGACGGCGTCGGCCTCTGGCTTGCCGTCGCTGAGAGCGGCGCGCGGAAGTGGGTGTTCCGGTTCAGCTTTGGCGGCAAAGTCACAGAAATGGGCCTTGGCAGCCTTAACACGGTGACATTAGCCGAAGCCCGGGACCTTGCCAATGCCGCCCGGAGGAACGTCAAAGACGGCGTGAATCCGATCGCGGCGAGACGGAATGCGAAGCAAGCTAAGGCAGCCAAGCCAAGCTTTGGCCAAATGGCTGACGCGTTAATCGCCTCGAAGGAGCCGGCATGGCGTAACGCAAAGCACCGTCAGCAGTGGCGCCAAACCTTGTCCGACGCCTATGTGCAGGCGCTTCGCCCGCTGCCGGTGGATGAAGTCTCTACGGACCATGTCTTAGCTGTCCTCCAGCCCATTTGGTTAACAAAATCTGAAACCGCGTCAAGGCTACGCGGCCGGATCGAGGCCGTAATCGACTTTGCCAGAGCACGGGGCCACATTTCACAAGCACAGCCGAACCCGGCAAGATGGCGCGGCCATTTAGACCACTTGCTGGCTAAGCCTTCGAAGCTGTCCCGCGGCCATCATGCGGCGCTTAATTACGATCAGGTCCCGTCTTTCCTGGCACGCTTGCGGGAACGCGATGCATCGCTGGCGGCAAGGGCGTTAGAGTTCTTGATCCTCACGGGCGCGCGGACCGGCGAAGCTCTCAAGGCGCAATGGTCCGAAGTCGGCTTTGAAAGGGGCGTCTGGACCGTTCCAGCCCACCGCATGAAAGCTGGCCAGGAACACCGGGTTCCATTGGTTAAGCGCGCGATGGAAATCCTTGAGGACCTGGCTGAAGGCAGAACGGGCGAATTCGTCTTTCCGGGCCAGCGTCCCCATAAACCCCTTTCGGACATGTCCATGACCATGGTTCTGCGCCGGATGGGGGTCGATGTCACGGTGCATGGCTTTCGATCCGCGTTCCGGGACTGGGCGGGAGACAAAACCAGCTTCCCGCGCGAGGTTGCCGAGGGCGTGCTGGCTCACACCGTCGGCAACAAGGCCGAGCAAGCTTACCGCCGGGGCGATGCCCTCGAAAAACGGCGGCAGCTTCTAGAAGCGTGGGCGCAATATTGCAAGCCGGAGGCGTGCACATGAACACCGCCACACCCCTTGAAAACGGGGCCCGAGCCTATGTTCGGTACATTGAGGCTCGCATCCAAGGCGCGCTATCCCCTGCCGCCGCGGAGGCCGTCACGCCGGCTGACAAGGCCTCCTTGCAGCGATCGCTGGACGCGCTGCGTCCGTCGTTCGACGAACTTGCGAAGCGGTTCTTCGAGCCTGCGCGCGAACAAAAACCGGATTTGTGCGAGCATGGATATTGCATGCTTTGGCGATTGATGGGGGGCGCTTTTAACGCCGGAGCTCGCGGGATTGTCAGCGATTCGGCCCAAAAATATACCAGCCGGGTTAAGGCGTTAAAAGGCCCTCGCTCTAAGAAAAAAGCTGAGCGCCTTGCCGGCTTAAAGCGATTTCTGCAAGAGTACTACCCGCATAATTGGGTCAAGACGCGGGAATTTGCGGAACAAATAAGGCCTGCCTTGTTGAAGGATTTGGGCGTTAAGGAAGTCAGGGGGCCAAAGGGGCTCGGTTACGGCACGAAAGAGCCGGCGGTCGAGACGATTTATCAAGACCTGCGACGCATTGATTTTCTTGAAAAAAAGTCACTTTAGACTTGGTTATGAGCAGCCCGTAACCTTCAATTCTTTTGCCGGGCGCACACATGCGTGAATAATAGGGAGCTGCCGCAAATAATTTGAGGTAGCCATGCCGGCCAAGACACAATCGCAAAAGCCCCGCATCGAGGCCCGCGCGCTGCGCATCAAGGATGCCGCCCAGGCCTACGGAATCTCCCGCAGCCTGATCTATAAGATGATGGGAGACGGCCGCTTGCGTACCGTTAAAATCGGCAGACGCCGGCTCATCCCGGTCGCCGCGATCGAGGCGCTGTTGGAGGGGGAGACCCGGTGACGCGGGCTGAGCGGCCGCGCTGCGGCGCGCGCACACGGACGGGGCCGCCTTGCCGGCGCCCTGCCTTGCCAAATGGCCGTTGCCGCAATCATGGCGGCCTCTCGAGCGGACCGAAAACAGAGGCGGGTAAGAGGCGCATCGCTCTTGCCCAGCAGGAGCGCTGGAAAACCTATCGCGAAAAGCAAAACAGCGTCGCGAAAAATTCGCAATAAATCCATGGCTTTTTTCGGCGATCCGCGTTCCGGCACCCGGACCACCAACCCTGCGTTGCTGTCGCAAACGCAAGAGCTTCTGGCAAGAACCGCTCCACGGCCTCTTGCCGCAAGCCAGCGTGATGGGCGGCATCGCCGGATAGGCTGTTGCGCCAGCCCAGCAGCGCGAGCCGTATCGGCCGCCCTATCGCCGCGAGAAGGCGAAAATCGTGCTGCAAAATATTGCGCCGATGCCCCGATGTCTGCCGGGCGGACGCCGTCCGAGCCCGGGGCCGCGTTTCATCGCAGAACATCAGGCTTACCCGCCGCCAGCCATTGCCGCATGTACCCTGCGTGTGGCTCTGCAAGCCGTTGGAGCGGAAACGCTCGACACGAAAGGCATGCTCGGATCGATGCCGCAAGGCGCTGTTACGCTTCGGCTGGGAGCGAAAGAAACGGCGTTATCGCTAGGCCTGCGCATTCGGCCTATACGCCGGCCTTGTCAGTGCCTTGCCCGGGCTCTCGTTCTGGGTGATCCGCAACTTGACTGTCCCGGCGCGAAATTTCTTATCGAAGCATCGGCTAGGTTCTTTGCCGAGGCTTCGCCTTGGTTTGCGCCTGCATCCTTTTCGAGGGCCGCTTGGATGCGCCTCACCCGGTCTTCTTGGTTAAGCTCCTCGATATAGCCTTCTATCAGTTCTCGAAGATCGAGTGTGATCATTGTGCTGCCTCCGTTTAGCTTCCGAAGCGATTTTCTGATCAGTGTTGCGCGCGCGTCATGCGCTTCAGGGCGGCTGTTCTGGCGGCCTAGATTTCTGGGCCGCCGACATGCTTTGGCGGCTGTCTCGCGCGGCTATTTAAGCCGATTAAAGGCCGGTGAGGCAATTGGCTTTAAAGCCCGCGCCGTCCGCCGGCCCCGCGGCGATGATGCGCCCTTACCGTGGCTCACTTTGTTTTTTTATTTCTCCCGCTTATTATTTTGGATTATTTTACGGGGCTATGCAGTTGACTCCCGTGCCTACTAGATATAGTGGTTTTCGGTATGAAGCGTTATCCTGCCGACATGACCGATTTCATGGACATGTTTCCGACAGAAGACGCCTGCTTGGAGTATCTGA
>JBKQIH010000230.1:0-17651 GCA_052148445.1 Rhodomicrobium sp. | reverse complement strand
TCATGCTGCGCTACCCGGCCGCTTTCCGGAACATTTGGAAGGTGGATTTATATTTGAATTGCAATACCAGGCAGATAGTCGTCATGGCCGCACTTGATGCGGCCATCCAGGAAAAAAGCACGGCCCTTCAAAGACTGTCTGGTTGGCCGGGTCAAGCCCGGCCATGACAATCGTGGCCCCTCGACCGAACCGCGGGAACCGCCGATATTATCACAAAAGCCTGCGCCAAGGGATAATCGTCGGTGATGGTTAGATGGATTTGGGCTTCGTGATTTGGCGGGATAAGTTGCAGTAGGCGCTCGGCGGCGCCGCCGGTAAGCTTCAGGGTTGGCTGGCCGGTGCTCAAGTTCACCACACCCATGTCGCGCCAAAATACACCGTGCTTGAGGCCGGTTCCAAGCGCCTTCGAGCAGGCCTCCTTTGCGGCAAAGCGCTTAGCGTAGGAAGCGCCCCGGGCCGCGCGGCCGTCGGATTTCGCGCGCTCCGCCGCTGTGAAAATCCGCTCCAGGAAGCGCTCGCCATAGCGATCGATCGTCTGCTCGATGCGCCTGATATCGATGAGGTCGCTGCCGATACCGATAATCATGCGATCTCCATGCGCGCGCCCGCTATTGCTGCTGCTGCGCCGCCTGCCGCGCTAGGGCCCGCTGGGCGACGCCCTTGGCGATGGCGCCGCGCATCCCGGCAATGGCTTCGCTCAAGCCCAGGAAGACGGCTTCGCCGATGATGAAATGTCCGATGTTCAGTTCGCGGACCTGCGGAAGCGCGGCAAGATGGGCGGCCGTCTCATAGTCGAGGCCATGACCGGCGTGCACCTCGATGCCGGCTGTTTGAGCGAGCATGGCGGCGTTCGCGAGGCGCTTCAATTCGATGTCCGTGGCGGCGGTGTCGCCGTGCAGCCATGCCTCGCAATATTGCCCGGTGTGGAATTCGACCACCGGCGCGTGGAGTTGGAAGGCACCCTCGACCTGACGCGGATCGGGATCGATGAACAGCGAGACCCGGATGCCGGCCTCCGATAGGCGCCGCACGATGGGTGCAAGCGCGGTCAAGCTTCCCGCCGCGTCGAGTCCGCCCTCGGTGGTGATTTCCTCGCGCCGCTCGGGCACGATGCAACAAGCGTGCGGCTGGGTGCGGACCGCGATGGCGGTCATCTCCTCCGTGGCGGCCATCTCGAGATTGAGCGGCGCGGGGATCTCCGCCTTCAACCGGCGGATGTCGTCATCGCGAATGTGACGCCGGTCCTCGCGCAAATGCGCGGTGATGCCGTCGGCGCCCGCTTCGATGGCGATCCTCGCCGCGCGGATAGGATCGGGGCGGGTGGCGCCTCTTGCGTTGCGCAGCGTCGCGACGTGATCGATGTTAAGCCCCAGGCGAACGGGGCGCACTTCCTGCATCGCGCGAGACCTACCGGGCGGAGCCAATGGCGGCGGGCTTGATCGCAGCCTTGCCGGGGCGGCTGGCCTTACGGGCGCTAGCGAGGTGGCGCACGGCGAAATAAATGAGGATTGCTGTCAGCCCTCCAAGGGGGAGCGAACCGACAGCCATCGGCTTCAGGATGGGCCAGAGGCCTTGAACCGCAGTAGCGACGCCATCCGGCGAAGCATCCCGTAAGCTCCGGCCAAGCGCGGTTGCGCCGTTCGACAGCTGGCTCATCTCGGCATTGGCGGCGCTTTCTGTAAAAACATTACCAACCGTAAAAGTGGATATCCAGATTAAAGGGTATGTTAACGGATTTCCTGCAAAAGTGCCGACCGCAGACGCGAAGAGATTGCCCCGGAACATCAAGGCAAGCAGAGCCGCAAGCATCATCTGGAAGCCCAGGAAGGGCGTAAAAATAGCAAACACGCCAACGGCGCAGCCGAGTGCTATGCTGTGCGCAGAAGCCTCGATCCGCCAAAGCCGCAGCATGAAATAGCGGTACGAGCGGCCAAAGCTGCGGACCGGCCACAGCGCCTGCCGTAGCCGCATAACTGGGGAAAGCTGTTTCCTGCGTTTAAAGAGCATATCTCCCAGCCCAGTCTCAAGGGCATCCGCCCCTCAATTGACAGTATGGCATCCGCCCCTAAACCTTCAAGCCCCGGCTACCGGGTTTGATCGCAGGTATGTTTGCCAAAGAAACAGGCAGTTGATCGGGCGGGAAGTGCGGAATGTCAAGCGAGATGAGTGCGGCAAAGGGAACCGGCAGGGAGGCCCGCCCCGCCGAGCGGTCGGCGAGCGCCGCCGCCGCGACCACATTTGCGCCCAGAGCTTGTGCCGCCTCGATGCACTCGCGGGACGATAAACCCGTGGTAACAACGTCTTCCACAAGCAGGCAACGCTGCCCCGGTTCGATATCGAACCCGCGCCGCAACTCAAAGCTGCCGGTCACACGTTCGAAGAAAATCGCAGGCACGCCGAGCTGGCGTCCCATTTCGTAGCCAACGACCACGCCGCCCATCGCGGGCGATACGATGAGATCCACATCGGCTAAGCCCGCGCTGCGTAGTTTTGCCGCAAGGGCCGCGCACAGCCGTTCGGCCCGCCGCGCGTCCATCAAAACGCGGGCGCATTGCAGATACGCGCTCGAATGCAGCCCGGACGACAAAATGAAATGGCCTTCGAGCAGTGCGCCCGCGTCGCGGAATTCCTGGAGTGCGGCTTCTTCCATTAGCATCGGCTTTTCAAGGGTCATCGGGAAGCGGCTCCTGCCGTGGCGATTCAGAATAGCGTCGAAACATGGACACCGGATCGCTTTGGTCGCTGGCAACGATCCGGGTACGCTTTCATCCGCAAAATTTGTAAAGCAAGCTTGCGGGGCCGGTCAACGCCCCGGGGGTCTCTTTCCTGGGCTTTGCGGCCGCAGCTTCGAGGGCAGCAGCCGCTTTTGAGCCCTTCCCGTCTTTTGCGTCGCGATGGACCAAAAGGTGGAAGAGGGTCGATTGCCGCCGTGCCGGCTTTCTCGCGATCCCATGCGCGCCAAGACGGCTTTGGCATCTGAAACCGGTCTTCTGCGCCGAGACCAAAGAACTCCCGCCGTTCATCCACCGCGTGATTTTTTCGATCAAGCCAAACCTTAACTGTAATTCCTGGCCGCCAGAAAACGCAAATAATCGCTGCGCTGTTGCGAATACGTAACAGACAGGCCCGGCTGGCAATGATATTTCGAATATTGGGGCCTCTTCTACTTTGCAGGATGTAAATCGTGTGGCGCTATGTGCCGGTATTTGCAACGTTGTGGTTGGCCTCTCTCGGATCGGGCGCCGTTGCTCAGAACTATAACCAGCTTATAGCTTTCGGAGACAGCACGACCGACTCGGGCTGGTTCGCAAACGCTAAGCTTGAACCCACAATCCCTGGAAACCTTTTCGATAAGGCTGTCGCAAATGCCGTCGCTGCTGGCGGCAACGCCCACTGGACAGGACCAGGGCCCAACAATTCACAGATTCTCGCAGGATTTTTCGGCTTAACGGCCAATTCGGCCAATACTCCCGGAGGAACGAACTACGCGATAGGCGGCGCATTAGATAGTGTGGGACCTTCGGGCTTTACAGCCTATACTAATTTTAATGAGTTTGCGTTCCTTACGCCGAACCCGTTGGTTCCCAGTACCACCGGTCAAATCGCCAATTATTTGCTTTCGGTGAACGGCCAAGCAAATCCGAATGCGCTGTATCTGATCAGCAGCGGGGGAAACGAACTTTTCGCCGCGGAATTTGCACATTTAAGTCTTGGGGCGTTCATTTCCTACTATCATAGCGAAGAACAAGACCTGGCTGTGAGTGCCGCCGGCCTTCAGGCAGCCGGAGCGCGCTATATCGTCGTGGCGAATGAGTATGGCGGGGGATTATTCGGAAAGGCCCTTGAGGATCATCTCTGGTTCGATCTCGCAGCCTTCGGCGTCAAATTCATTCCCGCGGACACACATGCGGTAATTGCGGCAGTGCAAGCCAATCCTTCCGAGTTTGGAATTGCCTTCCCATTTCCTTCCTCGCCTGCCTGCACAACGATCCTTGGCCTTATTTGCACGCCGGCGACACTCGTCTCTCCAGGCGCGCTTCAGACCCACCTTTTTGTCGATGCCGTACATTTATCGGAAGCGGGTCAAATCATCGTCGCCGACTATTATTACAGCCTTGTCACCGCCCCCAGCGAGATTTCTTTTCTTGCGGAGACCGCAGTCAAAACGCGGCTGGGGCTCGTGTCCAGCATCCAAGACCAGATCGAACTCTCGAACTCCCGTCGCGGGCCGTCCGGCATCAACGCGTGGGTTACTGGGGACGTGACTTCGCTTTCAATCGATAATTATCATGGCTTCCCTGGAGATCCAGATACCGTCATCACGGGCGCCGTAGGCGTGGACTATGCCCTGGCACCGGGATTGATAGCGGGCTTCGCCTTCTCAGGCGGTACCCTCACCTCGGCGCTCGGTACTTATGGCAGTTTCAGGCAGGACGAGACGAGCGCGAGCCTCTACGCGGCTTACCGGACCGGGCCGCTATGGGCGAGCGCGATCGGCACATACGGGCACCTCAGCTACAATCTAAATCGTAATGTTCCGATCGGAATATCGATCCAGGATAATTTTGGCGCCACGAGCGGCGACAACTGGTCGGCGGCGTTTCAGGGCGGCTATAAGTTCTCGCACGACGGCTTGACGCATGGCCCTATCGCCGGATTTGTTTATCAGAACGTCAATGTTGGTGGTTTCACGGAGTCGGGAAGCTTCACGAGCCTCGGCTTTGGCAGCCAAAACCGCGAGTCGGATGTCGGGCAGTTCGGCTATAAGGTAAGCTACGAATGGGCCGAATATCAGCCTTTCGTGCAACTCACCTGGAATCATGAATTTGCCGATACCAATCGGAACGTCGCCGCGTCTTTGACGACCGCGATTGCCCCGAGCTACAGCCTGCCCGCTGTTCTGCTTGGCAAGGATTGGGGCGAGGTCAAAGGCGGCTTGGCGATTGACGTGGGCAGCGGCGTCAAAGTTTTCACCATAGGCAGCGCGGACTTTGCACAAAAATCGGCAACCGTTTACGGCGGTCAGATTGGCTTCAATATTGCTTTCTAGTGGCGTGGCAAAGGCTGAGGCTGGAGTCCGGTTTTGGCGCAAACAGGCTGCTGAAAGATCAGGTGTCCGTATGTGTTGCCAGATCCGCAACTGCTCTATCTGCGCTCCGCTGGCGCTTGTGCAAGCCGTACGCTAAACGATCCGAAAGCAAACATCGCGGTTTAGATAATTTTCGGGACCCGCTTCTTCTGCAATCGGCCTCTTGCAGGCTTTTCGACAGCTCATCCTCGCTAACTCAGCTTTTTCATCCTTCCCAATTTTCCACGGTCATTCCGTCCACGCGCTGGAATTCCCGCAAATTGCGAGACACAAGCACGAGGCTGCGGGCGCGCGCCTGGCCCGCGATCAGGACATCGTGGGGACCGATGGGGGTTCCCAATACTTCTAGGGCGGCGCGGACCTCTCCAGCTTGGCGGGCGTCTTCCTTGTCGAACGGGACAACCTCGAACTGCAAATTATCGACGAGGGTCACATTGTCCGCGCGGCGTTGGCTCTTGAACGCGCCGAAGTAAAGCTCATAAACGACCATAGCGGGCAAACCAATGTCGGTTGGCCGGTACTGCCGCGCATGCTGAGCGAGCGGCCCGCTAGGGTCTCTGAGCAAGGCGATCACCGCGCTGGCGTCAAAAAGGTAGCGCATCAGCGAAATGCTTCATTTAACGCCAGGCGCTCCTGCATCGGCGGCTGCTCCAGCGCCGCCTCAACGAAATCGGAGTCCAGCGAGCCGGAAAGGCCATCCAGCCACGCCCAATCCGTTGGAATTGGTTCCAAGATGACGGCTGTGCCGTGCCGGCGGATGCGGACTTCCTCGCCCTCAAATCGATAGTCTTTTGGCAGTCTGACCGCTTGAGAGCGGCCCGACCAAAACACACGCGCGGTTTCCATGGCAGCCTCCGGTTGGTATATATCAAAAGAATATGCCACCGTGCTGTTTCGGTCAACTGCCCAGCGCCGGCAATGCTGTCGCCGTCAGCAACGCCACCAGCTTGAGACTCAGCGTTTTTAGACCGGATTGGCCGCACCCGGCCTTAAACCCTCTTCACGATCCCGCGTCAGGTGCCTCCGTAAAATCGGCCGAAGGCATGAGCCAGCATAATTCCCATGAGCAGCACGCCAAGCCCTGAGACAAGGACATGCGCGGTCTTGCGCAGTTCGAAGTTTCCAAGACGGGCGAGCAGCAGGTAAGCGATGGCGCCGTTGAAGAACCCCCAAAGCACGTTGATCGCCGCGCTCGATAGCCCTTCTCCTGGCGGGGTTGCGAATGGACTTTGAAAAGGGTGCCCGGTCACGCCCATCACGAAGTGCGGGATGGCGTTCGTGAGGAAGGCTCCTCCGAAGAAATAGGCTAAATAGTGATACCATTTCATAACGAAAGCTCCTTCTACCTCGACCTTATAGGCTGAACACCGAACAAGCAATGTGCCGCGGCGTGCCCCTGTCCGGCTTGCGGCCGTCGCCGGCTGGACGCGAGAACGCCGGAAAATAAGGGAATAGCACGAGAGCCCCGCCAATTCCGTCTTCCGCAAGACGGCTTCCCGGCTTAGATAGACGATGACCGGATCGCCTTTCGCTAAAAGGGGCTATCTTATCCGGAAAGGGGCTCTGTGCGATGGCGGCGGCGGATTGGCGGGGAACGATAGAGGGCGCGCTGGCGCGAAGCTGGGGCAGCATCCGCGACGCGGTGCTGTTGCCCGAAGCCGCGGCGCCCACGGATGAAAAGGTGGCCGCGCTGGCCAAAGAGACCGCGCCCGTCGTCTGGCTGCTCGGCAAGGTGCAATCGGGCAAGACCTCCATCGTGCGCGCGCTCACGGAGACGACCGCGGCCGAAGTGGGGCAGGGGTACAAGCCTTGCACGCGGACGGCGGCGCTGTTCGACTTTCCGGCCGAGGCCCCGGTCATCCGCTTCCTCGATACGCGCGGGCTAGGCGAGAAGGGCTACGACCCGGCGGAGGACATCGCGTTTCACGAGGCCCGCGCCCATCTCGTTTTTGCTGTCATGCGCGCGCTCGACCCGCAGCAGGAGGCTGTGTTGGAGGCGCTGCGGGCGGCGCGGACGCGGCATCCCCGATGGCCCATCGTCGTGGCGCATACCACGCTGCACGAGGCCTACCGGCCGGGCGAAGGCCACCCGCAGCCCTATCCCTACGGGGATGCTAGCGCCGAGGCGGCGCTGCTTCCGCAAAATCTCATCCGGAGCCTGAGCTATCAGCGCTCGCTTTTCTCCACCCTCCCTGGCAATGGGCCGGTCGAGTTCGTGCCGCTGGATTTTACGCAAGCAGGCGACGGTTATGAGCCCGCCGCCTACGGCTTGCCAGCGCTTTTGACCGCGCTTGAGACGGCGGCGCCGGCGGGCCTTGTCGCGGCGCTGAAGGACGCCAACGCGCAAACGGGCGACCGGCTCGCCAAACAAGCCCACCCTCATATCGTGGGTTACGCAACAGCCGCCGCCGCCGCCGATGCCGTGCCGGTCGCGGGCGCCGTCGCGGTCCCTGCGGTGCAATCGAAAATGCTGCACAGCCTCGGGCGGATTTACGGCGTCGAGTGGAACCGTAAGGCGCTCGGCGAATTCGCGGCGTGCCTTGGCATTGGCGCGGTGTCGCGGCTGGTGGCCGGCTTTGGCTTGCGGGAACTGGCGAAACTTATCCCGGTCTATGGGCAGACGGCAGGCGCCGCCGCCGCTGCCGCCACGAGTTTTGCGACGACTTTCGCCATCGGCAAAGCGGCGTGCTACTTCCTTTCGCTGCACCGGGCCGGCACCACCGACGCGCCAGGCGTCGCGGAGACCTACTCGGCGGCGCTTTCGGAAGCTTTCCGTATCCGCAAAGCCGTTGGAGGGGCCAAATCATGAGCGGACGGACCGGCGGAAATTTGGCGCTGCGGATTTGGATTGCCGCGATTTGCCTCACGCTCCCCACGCTGACTCTCGTTCCGCTCGGCGGCATCTGGCTTTGGCAGAAGGGCTACGCGATCTATTGGGTGATCGGGGCCTGCCTTTTCGTCGTGGCCGCGTTTCTGCTCCAGCTTTATCTGTTCCGGCGCCTCGATATTCCGCTGAAGGGGCCGCGCGCCGCCGAATTGCCCGAAGACAAGGCGGCCTCATCGTGGACACCGGCGGAGCACCGGGCGTGGGATGCGGTGCAGGCGGTCGCGGACAGGGTGGACCTCTCGCATTTTGCGAGCTGGCAAGCCTTTCTCGGGCTCGGCCAGGAAACCATCGAAGCGGCCGCCAAAACGCTGCACCCGGAGGTGAAGGACCCGCTTTGGCAGTTCACCGTGCCTGAGGCGCTGACCCTCATCGAGCAGGTGAGCGTGCGCCTCAAGCCCATGGTTGTGCAGAACATTCCCTTTGGCGACCGGCTAACTGTCGGGCAGGTGCTGCGCATTTATCAATGGCGCTCGGCAATCGATATCGCGCAGAAGGGCTACGATATCTGGCGCGTCATCCGCATGCTGAACCCGGCAACCGCAGCAACCCAGGAGCTGCGCGAGCGGCTCTCCAACCAGATGTACCGCTGGGGCCGGGAGGAGCTGGCGAAGCGTCTTGCGCGCGGCTACGTCAAAGAGGTGGGGCGCGCCGCCATCGATCTTTATGGCGGCCGTCTGCGCGTCTCCGCCGAGGAATTGGAAGGGCACGTCACCGAAGCGAGCGCGCGCGACCGCCGTGAGACAGCCCTTGTGCCAGTCGAGCCCTTGCGGCTGCTCGTTTGCGGCCAGGTGAAGGCCGGCAAATCGAGCCTCGTCAATGCGCTTGCGGGCGAGGTGCGCGCGGCGTCCGATGTCCTGCCGATGACGGACCGGTTCACGGCCTACGAGCTAAAACGCCACGGCGTGCCGCAGGCACTGGTCTTGGACAGCCCAGGGCTCGCGCAGCCCGGCGAACCGCTTGAAAAGCTGGTGGACGAAGCGGCGCAGGCCGATCTCGTCCTTTGGGTCGCGAACGCCGCGCGGGCCGACCGCGAACTCGACAGCTGCGCGCTCGAAGCGATCCGCGGCTACTTCGCGGCGCACCCAAACCGGCGCAGGCCGCCCATGCTCCTGGTATTGAGCCATGTGGACCGCCTGCGCCCGATGCAAGAATGGTCGCCGCCCTACGATTTGGGCAATCCATCGAGCGCAAAGGCTGCCTCGATCCGCGCGGCGATGGAGGCGGCGGGCGCCGATCTCGGCTTTGCTCAGGACGCCATCGTACCGGCCTGCCTCGATCCGGATATCGGGGTCTACAACGCCGACGCGATCTGGGCGGAGATCATGGAGCAAATCCCAGATGCCCAGCGAGCGCAGCTCGTGCGGACGCTGCTCGATATCGATCGCGGCGTCGATTGGCGCAAGATCCGCAGCCAGGCGCTGAACGCAGGCCGCATCGTCGCGCGGGCCGTGCTTCAGGGAGGTCAGCACCCCGAGCCGTAGAGTGCGCCGCGCGGCCCAACCTCCTTTTGTCATGGCCGGGCTTGACCCGGCCATCCAGAATACCGGCCAATGTACTCAATGAGTTAGTGGATGGCCGGGTCAAGGCCGGCGATGCCGGCAGCGCGTGCTTGCTAGGACTGGCCGTGCCGGCCATCGCCGCCGGCAAAGCGCGAAACGCCCGCCGCCGTCTCGCCGGACTCGATGGTGGCGAGCCCGCGCCGAAGCTCGCCCGCAAGCGCATCGCGGAGCGGCAGATCCCACTGCTCGTAGGCCGACAGCCGGTCGCTTTTCACACAAGCCGGCGGAAACGCCGCGATCTCAGCCGCGAGCGCTTCGGCGGCGGCGCGCGCCTGGCCTTTCGGTACCACGCGGTTCGCAAGCCCCCAGCTCAGCGCCTCGTCCGCCTTCACGGGCCGGCCGGTGAGGATCATGTCGAGCGCGCGGCTGTGCCCGATCAGGCGCGGCAGGCGCACCGTTCCGCCGTCGATCAGCGGCACGCCCCAGCGGCGGCAGAACACGCCGAACACGGCGTCTTCCTCCACCACGCGCAGATCGCACCAAAGCGCAAGCTCCAGCCCGCCGGCGACGGCGTAACCGGCGACAGCGGCGATGACCGGCTTGGAAAGAATTATCCGCGACGGCCCCATGGGCGCGGTGGCCGCATCGGCGCGGACCCATTCGCGCCAATCGCCCTGGCCAAGAAAAGCTTTCAAATCGGCGCCTGCGCAAAACGTGCCGCGATCGCCGAAAAACACGCCGGCGCGCGCTTCGCCGTCCGCCTCAAAAGCCTCGAACGCGCGCACCAGCTCCTCCGCTGTAGCCGGATCGACGGCGTTCCTAGCTTCGGGCCGGCTAAGGATAACGGTTGTAACCGGTCCCTTTTTTTCAACCGTTACGGTCATGCCTTCGGTTCCTAGCTGGAGCTAAACAGGAATAGCAAATGTGTTCCCATCGTATTATCGTCGAACTTGCGCATGAAAGCAGCGTCAACCACGTTTCACTATTGTGTATGTCCTGGATAAGTCCCTGGCACGCAGGGGGCGCCGGCGCGAATTCTTCCGCAGGCGTGCTAAATTATTCTACATAAGAGGCGGGGTCATTTATGCCAATTCCTAACTTTGAGTTCGAGACCCTGTCCGCCGCCGGCTTCGAGGGGCTGGTTGTCGATATGCCCGCCGATGAAAAATGGGAGCTGATTGGCGGGCGCTTCGTCCGCGAAAAGCTTGGCGTGAGCTGGGAGCATAAACGGATCGTCCAGAACCTAAGCTTTGCCTTGATGGCGCAGTTGCGCGCCGGCCATTCTCCCTGCCGGCCATACAACGAGACGTTCTGGCTTAAGGACGAAGCGCTGGAGCTGCAGGTTCTTCCCGATGTCATGGTGAGCTGCGGCGCGCTTGAGCCGGGGGCAACCCATCTCTCCGATCCCGCCGTCATTGCCGAGGTGCTTGCGCCGGGCAGGAGTGTGCGGGACCTGCACGGCAAATGGGCGCTCTACCAACAGCTTCCGAGCCTGAAGCATTATACGATCATCGCGTGCGACCGGGCTCATGTGGAGGTGTCCAGCCGCGGGGAGACGGAATGGAGCGGCTTTAAAGCGCTTCAGGGGCTGGACGCGATCCTTAAGCTACCGGCCATCGGTTTTGCGATGCCGCTCGCGGAGATCTATCGCGACGTTTTGAGCGAGGTGTAGGGTTAGTAAGTCCCCCTCACCCTGTCCCTCTCCCCGTTGGGGCGAGGGGACGCCCGAATTTCCCTCTCCCCTTGGGGCGAGGGGGACGCCCGAATCTCCCACTCCCCTTGGGGCGAGGGGGGACGCCCGAATCTCCCACTCCCCTTGGGGCGAGGGGGACGTCCGAATCTCCCTCTCCCCTTGGGGCGAGGGGGACGTCCGAATCTCCCTCTCCCCTTGGGGAGAGGGTTGGGGTGAGGGGGTCTTGCGCCGCCATTGAGCTGAGGCAGTCAACCCTCCTGCATCAAGGCACCGAGGCGAAAGCGAAATCCGGCGTGGCGCGCGGCTTCAGCTCCACGGGCTTGCCGCCAGTCAGCTCCTCCACGCGGCGCTCCACATAGAGGTTCAGCTCGCCGATGGTCACGACGCCGTTCTTGTAATGGTGCGCCTGCCCCGACAGGCCTTCGAGCAGCGCCTGGGTGAAGGCGCCATGCTGCCATTCGTCGAGTTCGACACTCAACTCCGACCCGGCCGAGCTTGCCAGTACAATGGCGCGGCCCGCATCGCCGATCTTGTTCACGAACTTATTGTAGTCGAGCCCGCCGCTGCCCGCCGCACTCCCCGCATGGCAGGTATCGAAAAAGAACAGCGCCTTACCCTTCAGCGCGGCCAAAGTCTCGGTGATCTCGCTATCGGGCACGGCGCTGCTTCGCGTTGGCAGCAGCTTTCCGTCCACATTCTCGATCCGGGCGTTATGGGGGATGTAATAATATTGCCCGATGGGAGTGGTAAAGCCGTGCCCCGACAGGAACAGCACGCCCACATCGTCCTTGCCGCCGTCCTTGCCCACCTGGCGCGTAAGCCATTCGAGGCCGTCGACAATCGCGTCCCGGTCCGCCTGCTCGCCGGCCAGCAGCCTCACCTCGACCTTGGCGTAAAGCCGGCCCTGCTGCTTCTCCAGCGAGGCCTTAAAGTCGCGCGCGTCCTTCGCCGCCCAGCGCAGCGCCGGCACCTGCGGGTCCTTGAATTTGGCCACGCCGACGGCAAGGGCGTAGAGGGAGCCCTTGGGCGCGGCCGAGGCGGGCGCCCCCCGGTATTTCAGATGCACGATGAAGGGCACGCTTTCGATATTGGCCGCGCGGGCCACAAGCGAAAGCGTCACGTCGCGCTGCGGCAGGCCGGTGAGCACCATGCTCCGCTCGCTTTCGTCCGTGGCGCTGACCGGAACGAAGCCTTTCGGCGTGGCGGCGGGGAGCGGGCGGCCATCCACCAGCGCGCTGACCTCGGAAACCGCGAGGCCGGCCGGCGAACGCACGCTGTAGCGCAGCGTGAGGCTATCGCCGGAGAACGTATCGCCTTCGCGGTGCGACGAGATGGTGATGACAGGCGGCAGAATCTTCTGGATTTCCGGCGCAGCCTTCGCGCCCGCGAGCCGGTTGGCCTCGGCGATGGCGGTGTCCTCGTCGAGATCGCCGAGCACGCGCTTCACGATGTCGGGCCGGTTGAATTGATCGCGGAAGCGCGAGGCGGGGAAGAAATCGGGCGCGTGGTCCCAATCGCGGTTCACATGCCAGCCGATCAGATCCTCGGCGCCGGGCGAGGCGGCGTAATAGCCGCGTGGAGTCCAGGCGATGAAGCGGCGGTCCTTGGCGTGCACGAACAACGCGAGCAGCTCCTGCCCGTCGGAGAGCCGGTGCCAGCGGATGGTGCCGTCGTCATAGGCGGCCACCACGAGCTTGCCATCGCCGCTAATATTCACGCCATAGGCGGTACCGGGGACGTCCTTTTTCCACAGCTCGCCGCCGTCGGCGCGATAGACGCGCAGGAAATACTCCGTACCAAGCACGAAACGCGAAGCCTCCGGCGCAATGGCGAGCGCGTGAGATATCTCAAGTGGCTTGAGCGCGATGGGCTTGCCGTTCAGCTTCGGCGCAGTGTTTTCCTCCCAATCGCTGACGGCGATGCCGCTTGATGCCGGCGCGGCGAGGCCGGGGACGGCTTGCGGCGCGTCGCGAAGATCGAACGCGGCAAGATCGAAAAGTACGGGATCTGACCTCAACTTTAATGCGAAGCGAGTTTGCTTCCCATCGGCGGAAAGCCCGAAAATTTCTTGTTGATTTCGGACATCGGCGGTGACGCCCTCCTGCCAGACGCGTTTACTGCCATCCGCCGCCACCAGCCCGAAGGCGGGATCGGCCACCCCCGCCGCCATGCCATCACCGCAGGGAAGAAGCTGCATGACGGTGTTTTGCGACAACGGCGCTTCGCTGCGGCGGCCCCGGCCCGATTCTTGCCAAATCACCAGCGCGACCGAGCCGTTGTTCCAATATTGGCCGCTTGCATAAAGCCGCGCGCCATCGGCCGACCACACAGGTTTAAGTTCAACGCCCGAAATCCCGCTGGTTTCGGCGGCGTAAAGCCGTTTTAGCGTGCGCGCATCGTAGACCTCCGCCGCATTTGTGTCGAAGAACCCCACGGCAAGCTTCGTCCCATCGGGGTGCACGGCGATGCTGTAAGGCAACGTCCCCCCTTGCGTCTTGGCCTTGGCTTCGAGCCCTCCGCCCGCGCCATAGCGGCGGATTTGTTCGTCAAAGGCTACGGTGTAATACACACCGTTTGCGCCAAAAGCCACGCCAAGGCTCCGCTTCCCGCCATAATTCTTGTCCTTGGCGATCGGACGCCAGCTCCCAGTCTCCCACAGCCGCATGCCATCGCCGCCAGTGGTCGCGGCCAGCCGCCGTCCATCGGGAGAGAAAGTGAGATGGAGGATCGCACTGCCGAGATGGCCGAGGCGGTTTACGAGCCGGCCCGTGGCGGCTTCGAAGATATAAATCCCAGAAAAGCCTCGGCGGTCACCGAAATAGCCCACATCCCAGCCACCCGCCGCCACCCATTTGCCGTCCGGCGACAGCGCCACGGCATTCACTCTGCCTTCGAAGCCTTCGCCAATGGGCACGCGCAGGGTGCGTAATAGCTCCGGCGCGCCGCGCCCGCCTGCCGGCAGCGCCCAGAGCCGCGCCGTCTTGTCCTCCGAGCCCGTTACCATCAGCGTGCAGGCCGCATCCACGCCGATGCGCCGGATTGTCGCCGTATGCATCCCCGGTTCGATGCGCAGCATGGGCCTTTGATCGGGCAAATCCTCCGCCCGCGCCACCCCCGCCAGCACCGCCGCAACCGCCACTATCGCCGCCACTCTGCGCATGACATACCCCCGCTGCGAAATTGAATTGTACGAAACCGCGTCATGACTGCCCGTCTTACCCCTCACCCCAGCCCTCTCCCAATGGGAGAGGGGGCGGTGTTGCACGCTCCGCGCCCATTCGAGCGTCCCTTCTCCCATTGGGAGAAGGACAGGATGAGGGGCGGGACTTCGATATAAGCCTCATGCCTCTCAACCGCGCACATAGTAGCGCAAGCACAGCCGCCGATCTATGCATCTTTCCGGGATGGAATGGGAAAATCCCGTGCAACAGCGTCCTCTCTTCCCTCGGGGAGAGAGACAGAGTGAGGGGGACTCTCAACCGTCGGAGACCAATCCAAGTCCCCCTCATCCTGTCCTACACCCCACGGGGATAAGGGACGCTGTTGCGCCGCGCCGTACGAATTTCGTAGCGCCGCGGCGTGGTTAATTCCGGGGTGGTAAACGGGGGCGGATATGAATTTCTCCCCGCCGCGAAAATCGCGATTTTTCGCGTTTTTAGCCGCGAAAGCTGCATTGAAAAAGTCCGTTAAATATAGTTGCGATTCCAAATTAACCCTATGCAGCCGGTGCGGCTAGCGGGGAGGCGGCGCAGTCTTCGCAAATTATGCAGCAATATCCGCGTGTTATCCAGCTTAACGGTCTCGCAAGGCGCTTTACCCTATCATGGCGGTGTCAAGGGAACGCTATCGCGGCGTAAACAGCGGACAGAAAATGGGAAGCATCGAGATTAACGGCAATTTAACGCCACGCGCGAGCCGCCGCTGCGCCTCTGCCGGAAATAGCGCTCGTGCCCGGCCGGGCGGCACGCTACCTCGCCGCGGAGAGCCGATTACGCACGCGCTCGGCGGCGCTGCCGACAATGGCATCGACGGCGGAGGCGGCGTCCGTCTCGAAGATCGCCTTCTGCAGGCCCTTGGCACCGGGGAGCCGTTGCACCTTCACAACCTCCTCAAGCTGCCCCTGGTCGAGCTTGCCGAGAAATGCCCGGGCCTCGTGCTCGCGCCCGCTAATCAGCGCGGCTTCGATATGGCATTCGAGGGGGTCGAAAGTGACGTGGTCGAGCATTTTGTGCATCTTGTTCTTCTCCTTGGCCGATGCCCTGGGCGTACCTGGCATCTGCGTCCGCGCCCCGCTCGCATTGGCGAGAGTAGCCTCCACCTTGCCCGCAAAGGACGGGTTTGCCCGCGCTTCCTCCGCGATGGCCCGGAATAGCGCATCTAGGCTTTTTAGGATCTTCGCTTCACGGTCTTCGCTCATGCGACGCCCTCCCGCCGGTAGCGCATTATGATTGAGTCGACGGCCTCTTTGCAAAGGGCGCGTACAACTTCCGCGCCCGTGCCGTATTTTTCCTCAATCGAAAGCCGTTCCCCGCGATATTCGAAGGCTTCGGCGATGCCGTCGTCCTGCGGGATGGTGGTGCGCATGACCGGGTGGGTCGCGGTGACATTGCCGAGATTGAGGCGCTGAAAGGTACCGTCGCGCCAGAAATTTACGAGGCCGATATAGCGGCGCTTCTCCATGGGGATCGACAGGACGTCCTCAAGCCGGCTCTTCTCCTCGATGACGGCAGAAATTCTGTCGACGGCGTAGCTCGACACGAAATCGGGGCGGAAGGGCACGATCACCTTATGCACGAGCCGCAGCGCGGCCTTGGCGGAAAAGGTGAGGCCGGGCGGGCAGTCGAAAATCACGACGTCGAAAGCGTCGCCAAAATCGCCGAGCATGTCGCCGAGCCGCGAAATCACGCCCTGCTCGGCGGTTTCGAGGTCTTGGCCGGCCCGGGCCCGGTTGTGCAGAAAGGCGTTCTCCACATCCTCCAGGTCGAGCGAACCCGAGAGAACCGAAATCTCGCCCGCGGGGGCATCGATATCGCCGACGCCGTGCAGAATATAATCGTCCGGCCTGAGTTTGGGCCGGTCGTATTTCTGGTCGAAATACTCCGCGATGGTCATGCGGTTGCGCCGCGCCCAGTCCCATTTTTCCCCGCCTGTGAGGATCATCGAGGAATTGCATTGGGTGTCGAGGTCCACGATCAGCACGCGCTGATCGCCGATGGCTGCGAAACCGTGCGCGAGCATGGTTGTAACCGTCGATTTGCCGACACCGCCCTTGCGGTTAGCGACTGCCAGAAGAATACCCACGCGTCACCTCCCGGAACACTCAGTGGCGAATCACGCAATTCGCACGCCAAATGCGCCATTTAAGACTGCCAATGCGGGTTATCAATGCTCAAGCCCGCGGGTGAGCCTTGGAGTAAGCCTGAAACAGGCGTTCGCGGTCAACCGCGGTATACGATTGAGTGGTGGAAAGGCTGGCGTGTCCCAGCAATTCCTGGATCACGCGAAGGTCCGCGCCGCGGCTCAGAAGGTGCGTGGCGAAGGAATGGCGTAGCGCGTGGGGCGTCGCCGTCTGCGGCAATCCTAGATTATTACGAAGCCGCGCGATCAGAAGCTGCATAATGCGTGGATTGAGCCGGCCGCCCTTGACGCCAACAAAGAGCGGGCTCTGCGGATCGAGCCGGTGGGGGCACTTCTCCAGATAGGCCGAGACCGCCTGTTGCGCGACCGGCAGAACGGGCGCGAGCCTTTCACGGCCGCCTTTGCCCTTGACGCGAAGCACGTCGCGCGGCGGAAGCGGCGCATCTTTACGGTTCAGGCCTAGCGCCTCGGAAATGCGTAAGCCAGAGCCATAGAGCAGCAAGAGAACGGCTTGATTGCGAGCGCCGGTCCAAGGATGATCGCTCAGCTCGCCATCTAGGCAGGCCTCGCCCACAACATCCTTTGCCTTCATCTCGGTCAAGGGCTTAGGCAGGCGCGGCGGAAGTTTGGGCAGCGCCACGGCCAGCACGCTGCGGTTTTGCAAAGCGCCTGTCCGTTCGAGATAGCGGAAGAAGGAGCGGAGCGCTGAGAGCGTGCGCGCAAGCGAGCGGCTTCCGGTGCCGCCGTCCCGCCTTGCGGCCATGAAAGCGCGGAAATCCAGGGGAGTCAGGGCGTTCAGCCGGCTAAGCGAGACTGCCTCCTCAGAGGAGGTGCCCAAGAAACTTAGGAACTGCCGGGCATCGCGCTCGTAAGCTTCGAGCGTGTTATCCGCATAGCGGCGCTCCGCGCCCAAATAGAGGAGCCAGCCGCCCACCGCCTCCGCTACCTCCGGGGAAACCTCGCTCCCCTCACCCTGACCCTCTCCCTCTGGGAGAGGGGACGCCCGAACAGCGGCCGCAGCGGAACTCCCTCTCCCGTGGGTAGAGGGCCGGGGTGAGGGGCGGAACCTCTGTTCATAATGCTTTGCCTCGTCTTCTTCCAATTGGCCTGGAATTGCGCAACGCG
>JBKQIH010000229.1:0-3900 GCA_052148445.1 Rhodomicrobium sp. | reverse complement strand
AGAACCTCCGGCTCGCGCGGCAAGCTGTTTTACCGGCTTATCGAAGGCGCGCTGCAAAGCGAGCCAGTGCCCGCAAAGACGCTAACACAACATTTAGACGGCCGGGAGTCAACTGCATAGCCCCGTTGCAGTTTTGAATTAACCATATTGCGCGGGTTTTGGCGCTGTGCCTGCGCCGGCGGCATGTCAGAATATGACATTATATCAATGCCTTGCGAGGCTTAACGCTTTCGCAAGGCGCTATCGGAGACCATCGGGCCATGATGAATTCGCGCATGAAGGGGCGGAGCGGGCGTGGCAATGGTTAACACTTATGCCGAATTCCGGTCGATTGGTTCGTCTTTGCGAGCGCCGCGAAGCAATTTACGGCCAGGAACGGCTCAAGCGGATTTCGTGTCAGCCGGAAGACCTAGATTTCGCGCAGCGGCCGAGGGCAAATTGACCCACCGGGCCTTCGGCATGGAATTCGATCCCCGTCATTTTTGCGAACCGGTCGATATTGGCGAGCCCGATGGCGCAACCGCCCAGTCCCATCCCGCTCGCCATCAGGTAGAGCGTTTGCGTGAGGACGCCGGCGTCTTTGAGCACGAGCGAATAGGCGACCGAGCTGTATTTCCACGAAACCCGGCCGAAGCGCGCGGCGATGGTAATCAGGATCTGGGGAGCGGCGGGCGCTCCCATCGCCTCCGCGGCGCGCATCAAGAGCGCTTTGAGTTCATTCGCGGGCACCTCGATGGGCACCAGTGCATGGGCATGAGAGTCGTAATGATAGAAACCTCGGGCAAGTCCTTCGCAGACGTTGACCGCGAGATAAAGCTCCAGCGCATAGCTCGCGCCTCCCGATGGATAGGGCGGAACAGGCTCGGCGGGACCGTCATCGAGGGAGCCGGCGGCGCGGCCGGGCCGCGGCAAAGCGCGCGCGGCGCCATCGAGGAATCTTGAAAGTTCAGCGAGCGTAATTGGCTGCCGGTCATCGAAATTGCGCGTGGAATGGCGTTCCCGAAGGAGTTTCGCGACCGGCGGCACGGCTCCCGGGGCTGGGTCCAGCACCGGGCAAAGGTCGATTCGCTCGCCGGGCCATGGAGGCCGCACTTCAGGTATTGGAGAAATGACGCCGCTGTGGGGGTAGGTTCCGCCCATTGGATTGGCGTGCCGGCCTTCCGTGCTGCGCGTATGGAACAGAAGATCGTGGAAATCCCAAAGCGCGAGGCCATGATCGCCCTCGGCCAGCCGGAGGTTACTTTCGCCGGACGCTTCGGTCTTGAAAAGCATCTGGCAATCGACCAGCAAGGCGAGAAAATCGTCCCCCGGAAAGCCCTCCTGACGGCGGAGCTGGCTGACTTGCTGCGGGTTCGACAGCGTCGCGAGGAGGCTCAAGAGCTTTGGATCGCCGATCCTGAACAGGGCGCCAGCGCGGGGCGATTCCAGCACCATTTCGTTGCCGCGGCGCCGCATATAGGCGAACCGCGACAGGACGAGGGTGTCGCTATCGCTGAGGTGAGGTGTTTGGGGCCAGTAGCCAGGGAATTGAGGTTCGATGACGGCCAGGCTGCCCGTGCCGTTTCCCGGGCTCCCGATGCGATATTCCAGCAGGCCGTGCCCAGCGAGCCGGCGCACCAGCAAATCGATCTCCTTGTCGAAGTTTGGGCTTCCGGGCGTGAGCGAGCTGAGCGGCAAACCGGTTACCAACTCCTGCGCGCGATCCGCCACGGCCGCGCCGAACGTTCCCAAGCCGATTGTGTCCACGCCGAAGCAGGCAAGGATCGCTCCGTTCGAGTGCCCCTCAAGCCTTACCCTGCCGCTGAGCTGGGCAGAAACAACCGGCGCGCCTCGCCGCTGAGATTTCGTTGCGGAAGCCCGCACGCGAAGAGCCCTAGGTATGAGGGAAAGCCGGGTTCAGCTCGTCTTCGCGAAGCGGCCGCTCGCGCCATCCGAGCTTTACCGGAACATCGTAGAGCCGGCCGGGCGCGAAACGCCGGTAGAAATGCCGTAATCCCGGCACGATCACTCTGACGACCGGAACTTCGATGTCGGGGCGCGTTTGATCGAGGACGAGGAAATCGAGGCCCTCCCGCGCGGCAAGGCGCACGCAGGCCATGACCTGCTCGCGCGTATCGAGATGGCCGAACGTCGAGTCGAATTCCAATTCCGCCGCCATATCGTCGCTTGGCGACAAGAAGGGATGATCCGAGAGCCGCAAGGGCGTCATTCCGTCGAGGCTTCCTTGCAATCTCGCCCCGCCGCCCAACAACTCCATCGACATAAACTGGTTCAGCTCCGTCAGCGTCCGCAACATGGCGACGCGTGCGTCGAAATGCGACCCGGAACCGAATTCGATATATTCCATCCCGTCTTCGATCCAATGCAATACCGCAACGAAGCTCGGAATCCCAAGATCGCTGGTGATATCCAGCACCCAAAGCCGCCGTCCGGTTTCAATCAGCTGGCTTTGCAGATCGCGCACGTAGGAATCTTCGAACTTGGCAAGGTCCACCGCGGGGCGCTGCAACCGGTTGTACCACCAGATCGCGTAGGCATCCCGTTCCACAAGCTCAAGGAAGCCTTGCACGATCGCTTCCTCAAGCGTGTTGCCCGCCGCGCAACCGTTAGAGTCCGCGTAGAAGGCGGCGGAGCCCCTATAGTAAAAATACAAAAGGCTCGCCGGAAGATATCTGAAACATTTGTCGCGCAGGGACCAGACCGGCGACCATTCTATCTCGGCAGATGGATCGAAGAGGATGGGGCTCAGCAGCTCGTCGTCCGGGTCTGGCACCGGCGCCAAGCCTCGCTGGTATTGCGCGTCACTGAAAAGCAAGACGCCGTTCGCGGGAATCGCGTCGCCAGCCGGGAAATCCTCGAACCGCCGCTCCAGCCTGATCTCGTCGCCTTGGAAAACACCGGAATAGCGCTCCATTGCCTCCATGAGGGCGCTGGCTTCCCCCTGCTCGGCGGTACTGCCCTTGCCGAAGCTGGCGCCGTTCAGTCCTCCTCTGAGTTCGTTGACGGTTTTCGCCGGCGCCGAAAAATTATGCTTGGCATAAAAGGAGGTGTTTAGAGGTAAATCGACCTCGATGCGCTCGAGGCGCGAAACGACGCCGGTGAGCGGGCTCACGTGCTTGCGGAAACGCGCAACCGTGGCCCGCGGCGAAATTGTGCGGTACCCGCCACTCGTCATGACCGGCCGGCCGCCGGCGGCCAATTCGACCGGCGCCGGTGCACGGCCGGGGTTCTGCAGCTCTCTGTTGCCGCATGCTGGACATTGCGGGCGGGGTGCCACGTAATGTTTCGCGATGGCCGAGCCCAACAGATCGAGGCTCACGATGTGATGGCTCAAGTCCGTGCGGAAGCCGGTGGCGATCGCTTTGGCGATTTCGACAGCCGCGAGTTGGATGCCGCTTTGTCCGACCGTATGCCCGGCCAAAGGTGACATCGTGAGGCACCGGGCCCCGCTCCGGTCGAGCATCGCCCTGACCTCGCGGTTCCGTTTCATCCTGTCCGCTAGGCACATCCAACAGGCGCTCTTGCCGGGGCTGAGCACCGGGCCCACCAAAGGAAATATGCCGGAAGGCTGGACGAGCACCCATGGGGTGCCGTCCGACAAATGCCGCCGGTTCAAATCCGGAAGCCTCCCGTCGAGGTAGTCGCTCACCAGCGTCACGGTCATATCGGCAGAGCGCTTGACGATGCGGACGCCAAGCTCGCTCAGCGCTGCGGCGAGTTCCGTTGCCCCTTCAACGCCGAAGGCTTGAATGCGAATACGGCATTGCTGGAAGTTTCTTTCGGCGGTCCCGGGCGGCAGGCCGAAGCTTGCCCAATAGGCAGCCGCCGTACCGTTCGAAGTGCCCGATTTGAGAACGGCGTAGCCGCCGTCGATCATCCGCTTCAGGGCTTCGTGGATCT
>JBKQIH010000228.1:0-27374 GCA_052148445.1 Rhodomicrobium sp. | reverse complement strand
ACCGCGATGCTGCTCCAGCGCTTCCGCGACGCGGAGAAGGAGTGCAAGGCACTTCTTGCGGCGGGCGAGCCGAGGGAGGGCGCGAATGGCGGGCGCCATTTGCAGGTGCTGCCCGCCTACGACCAGTGCATCAAGGCGAGCCACATCTTCAACCTGCTCGACGCGCGCGGCGTGATCTCGGTGACCGAACGGCAGAGCTATATTTTGCGCGTGCGCGACCTCGCCAAGGCCTGCTGCGCGGCCTGGCTCAAGACGGAGGCCGGCGGGGCGGCCTAAAGCAAGCTCTCATGGCTCCGCCGGCGAATGGGCGCCATCGCGCGGCCTTTGCCGGCCAGCAAGCTAAGCGCTCCATTCATTTCTGCCTTGGGCTCTTAGGCGGGCAATAGCGGTCATGGGCTGTGAATATTAGGGCTTAGCCGCTCAGCCCCCAGCACCGGAATTACTGAAACGAAGCCAGTCAAGCTGGCCGGCGCGAAACAGCTCGGGTATCGGCGGCGGTCAATTTTGTGGACTCGACGGCAAATTTCAGAACTTCGTGAGATCTCATCAGGGCGGCGCAATTACCTGATCGAGAGGAGCGGTTACTTCCCAAACGAGGCCTGAACTCGGATATCGAAGCAGAACCTTCCCGCCGAGCGAAGACTGGACCGCACTCACAATCACAGTATATCCGAAGCCCCGGTTCACGGATGCTTTGGTCTCGGGCCCGCCATGCTCGGACCATGTCATTTGAAACTGCTTGTCCTGGCCTTCATCCCGAATGTCCCATTGAATTGAAATGCGGCCGCCGCTCATGGAAAGTGCGCCATATTTTATGGAATTTGTTGCGAGCTCGTGAAAAGCCATGCCAAGGGCCTCCACGGCGGACGCCTCTATCATAAGCTTCGGACCTTTAAAGCTAACTTGGCTGCTGAACGAATTGACGAAAGGGGCAAGCTGTGACTGTATGAGTTCGGAGGGGCTTACACCTTTCCCGCCGGTCTTCATGAGAAGGTCGAGGCTTGCCCCGAGTGCGGCGACGCGCTGCGCGAATTTCTCTGTAGATGAAGCCGGAGCACCTTGAAAAGCAGTTTGGCGCGCGATGGCGAGAACGACAGCAAGCATATTCTTGACGCGATGCTGGACCTCCTGAGCCAAAACGTGGTTTCTTTCTTCAAGCTTACGCTCGGTCACATCGAGGCTGATTCCGTAATACTGTCCTGAGCCTAACCCGGAGAGCGAGTGCGGAGCGGCGGCAAAAAAGAACCATCGCTCGCTCGAGTCCGGCAATCGCAACCTTAGTTCCTCTGAATATCGCGGGCCGGCAATAAGCCTCTCTTTCAAAGGTCTTGGGTCATAATCCAATAACATTGAGTCCAATTCGCCGAGGCACAACCGGCTGGTGCCGTCTGGCAGCTTCAAGAGTTTTGCCTGCTGACGGTCGATGAGGATTTCTTCCTTATCGAGGTCGATCTCAAAAGTGCCCATCCGGCCGGCTTCAAGACTGAGCCTTAGCCTGCGCTCCGATGCGGCGCTCGCATTTTCCGCGCGGACGAGCGGCGATACATCGTCGTGGGCGATGACGATACCGCTTCCTGTGTGAAGCGGAGTTACCGTCATAAGAAACCAGCGTTCGGCGCCGGGTCCGTGGCAGCCATACCGTTGACTGAAATGCGGTGCGGCCCCTGAGATAACTGCGGAGATGCCCTCGATGGCCTCGATCGCGAGCTTGTCACCGGCTTCGGCTGCACAGCGGCAAAGATCGATATAGTTTGTCCCAATAAATCCTTCCGGATCGCAAGAGCCATTTCGGACTGCGAAGTGGCGCCATGAGGCATTCACGTAAACGATGAAGCCCGCTGCATCCAAGACAGCGATGTGCGAGGCTAGCCCATTGAAGGCCGAAGTAACTAGGTCTTGAGCTATCATACAGGGAACTTTAAAATAGCGAATAAAGGTCCGCAACCAGTAAGAGCAGGCGTTCAAAGCGAGCGCAGCGAATGACCAGACCTGGCCCCGGCCGAAGAAAGCCGAGGCAGGCATAGAGAAGTCGGCACATAATTGAATCGGGCGCATTTTCGTAGCATCGCATTGTAGTTAATGTGGAAATGGTAAACGCGGGCGCATTTGAATTTCAACCCGCCGTGAAATGATCGATTTTGCGCGATTTTGCCTACGAAAGTGCGATTCAAAAAGTCCGTTAAATATATCTGCAGATCGGAGTTAACCATTTTTCGGCCCTGCGGCCTGGCCCGGCGCACCGCCTGCGGCAAGATATTATCATGCAAAAACAATACGTTATCCTTCGCGCTGCTGCGCCTTAAGGCTTTGGCAAAGGGCTTTCGTTATGATTTCATCTTAATGGAACGGCGCCGGTTTAGTGGAAAGGCCTCGGTTTTGTACCGCAATCGTAAACAGCTTGAGAGCCCGCCCGGGGCGATCCGAGCCGGAGAGTTTCGCGTCGAGCTTTGCCGGAATTATTGCGGCGCCGGGCAAGTTTGTCCTTTTCTTCGGTTAATGTAAGGGCTATTAACATCCCACCAGCCCCGGAGAGATGGCGCCGATGAATGTTACAGTGATTGGATATGGAGCTGTGGGGCGCGAAACCGCGAAGCTGCTTACAGCGCGCGGCGATAAGGTCGGCGTCGCGCAGCGGAAGCAGCCGCGCGGGCTTCCCGGCGGGGTGGAGTTCATCGCCACCGATGTGCTCGATGCGCAAAGCGTGCGGCGCGCCTGCGCGGGGGCGGAAGCCGTGATCTGCTGTATCGGCTTTCCCTACGACTCGCGCCTGTGGAAAAAGGCTTGGCCGGCGGCGATGCAGAATATGCTCGCGGCGTGCTCGGAGGCGCAAGCGCGGTTTATCTTCGCGGACAATCTTTATATGTACGGCCCGCAGGACCGGCCGCTGACCGAAGACATGCCGCTGACTGAGTACGGCCGGAAGCCCAAGCTGCGGGCAGAGATCACGCGGATATGGCAGAAGGCGCACGCCGATGGACGGGTGCAAGCGGTTGCGGTCCGCGCCTCGGATTTTTATGGGCCGGACGCCGGGAATTCGGTGCTTTCGAACTACGGCCTGAGGCGGCTTTTGCACCTCAAACCGGCGCACGTTCCGTATTCGCCAGACCATCCCCACGATTTCACCTATATTCCCGATTTTGCGCGCGCGCTCGTCACTTTGCTGGACGCACCGGCGGACGCCTATGGCCAGGCGTGGCATGTGCCGAACGCGCCAGCGCAGACGCTGCGCTCGCTGCTCTTGAAGTCGGCGGAGATGATCGGCGTTGCCCCGCGCATTTCCGTGATGCCTCGGGCGCTGCTGCATCTCGTAAGCCTGCTCGACAGGCAAGTTTACGAGCTGATCGAGATGCGTTTTCAAACCGATAGGCCGTATCTTGTGGATACCTCGAAATTCGCGCGGCGCTTTTGGGCGGACCCAGCAAGCTTCGAGGTTGGGCTCGAAGCGACCATTGCCTCCTATTCTCACGGGCGGCACCGGTGAAAGTCCAAACTGTCGAACCGAAACCCGAGGCCGCCAAGGTGCTTCCCGGTGCGCAATTCGCCGACGCTTACGGCCTAACCGTGGCAGACCCAGCTCTCGATGCGCGGCAGGCTGCCGCGAAAATGTGGGGCTCCTCGCGGGGATGGATGAACGCTCTCATGGCGGTGCGCAATCTCGCTGTTAAGCCCTTCGGCCTCAAGACACCGGGCGAAGGAAAGATGGGCTCACACAATGCCATCGGTATGTTTCCGGTTGTCAGCGAGACGCCCTGCTGGATTGTCTTGGGCTTCGACGACAAGCATCTCGACTTTCGCGTGATCGTGGATGCCGCCGGCGATGGCCGCTTCGTCACCGCAACGACTTTGGTCCGCACCCACAATCTCCTGGGACGCGCCTACCTTGCGGCCGTGCTTCCATTTCACCGGATTATCGTCCGCTCCATGCTGCGGAAGCTTCTAGAGCCCGTTCAGGGATCTTCGATTCCCTGAACGATTGACGCCGTAGTGGAGCGTGCCCTACCGGTGCGCCCGCCGGTAATAATGACGCCGGTGATGCCCCCTTAAACCCATTGCCTGGGCAATACCGGGCCCCGCGGTGTAACCGACCAAGCCGCCGGCAAGAGCGGCCGGCCAAGTGTGGAAAACGATTCCTCCCGCTGCGGCGCCGAGCCCTGCATCGAGAACCCTCTCCCCAGCCTGCGCGGCCAAAGGCAAGGCCATGGCGATGACCATGCAAGCGATGAACTTCTTCATGCAACCCTCCCCTGCATACGAAATGAAATGCTTGGATTGCGCCGGCGCGGATGTGCGTCTCCGCAACCCGGATCAGATCGTACCGGAGCCGTGTCTATATTGAAAGCAATTATCTCGAAAGCTCAAGCAAATGAACGGCCGCGATGCTCGGCGTGAGCTGACGATGGCAGGGCAGGATAGCGGTATAATTCGAGCGGCGGCGCTGAGCCATCCCAGGCACCGCCACCAGAATGTTGTTTGAGCCGCTGCTTTGCCGGCTCAACCTCCTCCGCACCGGGGCATCGCTCCTCGCAAGTGCTAGGAGCGGCGCTGACGGCCGAACAAAGAAAGAGAAGAAGCGCGCGGCGGCGTACGATCCTGAACGTCATATCGTCAATTCCCCTCCGATGCGGCTATGTGAGCAATTGCCGTGGGCTCGATCTGTGCAAGGATGGGCTAACGAGAGTCTCCACGCGCCAGGGATACATTATGCGGCCGATCGATCGCCAGGACCATTCTTACCGGTTCGACAGCGCCGTACCGGCGTTCGACGACCACGGACCTGTTGTCTTCATGGATGGCGGTTGCGTCCTTTGCACAGGCGCAGCCCGGACGATTGCGAAGCTCGACCGCATGGGTGAATTTCGCATTTGTCCGGTCAAAAGCGAACTCGGACAGGCGGTGCTCAGGCATTACGGCCTCGATCCGCATGACCCACACAGTTGGATCTACCTCGAGGATGGAAAGCCTTATGTTTCTCTAGAAGCCGTGGTGCGCGCTGCCGCGCGGCTGGGGGGATGGGCAGGGCCTTTGCGCGCGCTCAGGTTTCTACCCCGGCCGGTGCAAGATTGGCTTTACCGGCGCATAGCCCGCAATCGCTATTGGATTTTCGGCCGCACGGAGATGTGTACGATCCCCGATCCCGCGCTTAAGCGCCGCCTTCTCGCATGAAAGTCCTGATCCTTGGCGGCTATGGCGTGTTCGGCGGACGGCTGGCCCGGCTGCTCTTGCACGACGGAGTTGAGGTTGTTGTTGCAGGGCGGGATCTGAGCAAGGCAACCAGCTTCACGAAGCGATATGGGGGAGTTCCGCTTTTTGTAGACATTAGCAAGGACCTCTCGCCCATCGCCGGGGCCGCCCCAAACCTCGTTGCCGACGCCGCCGGGCCTTTCCAATCTTATGGCGGCGACCCTTACCGGCTGGCGCGATTTTGCATCGATCATAAAATCAACTATCTCGATCTCTCGGACGATGCCGCTTTCACCGCTGGAATTGCGGCGCTCAACGAGCGTGCGCTGGCACAGGGCTGTTTTGCGTTGTCCGGCGTTTCAAGCGTGCCGGCGATTTCCGCCAGCGCGGTGCGGTTCCTTAGCGAAGATCTAACCGAAATCCAACTTATCGAGACGGCGATTGTCCCTGGCAACCGTGCTCCGCGCGGACGCTCGGTGGTTGGCTCCATCCTCGCCCAAGCTGGAACACCGCTTCGGTTGTGGCGTGGCGGCGTTTGGCGCCAGCATCGCGGCTGGACGGGCGCGAAACGTCTCGCTTTCGGACCCGGCTTCAAGCGCTGGGCAAGTCTTATCGGCGCGCCGGATTTGCAGCTTTTCCCGCAGGCTTTCAAGGCACGCTCGGTCGTGTTCCGCGCAGGCTTGGAGCTTGGCGCGATGCAATGGGGCTTGGCATTGCTCGCGAAATTGCGCGCGCATCGTCTCCTGCCTAGCTTGACGGTGTTTCTCGGTCCGATCCTATGGATGTCGCGGCGGCTGGAGCCCTTCGGCACCGATTGCGGCGCCATGGCGGTTGAGGTTACGGGACTGAAGGACGGCCGCGCAATCCGGCGGCGCTGGCAAGCGATTGCAAATGGCGGCGACGGTCCGTTTATCCCCGCCGTTCCGGCCCGCGCGCTCATCCGCAAATGGAATGCCATTCAGCCCGGAGCGCGGCCGTGCCTGAGCGATCTCACGCTGCAAGAGATCGAGCGTGCGATGGCCGGCTTGTCCGTTGAGTTTGCCACAGCGGAAGAGGAAGCGCCCACGCTGTTCCAGTGCGCATTGGCGGGCGCCTGGGAGGACTTATCCGCTCCGGTGAGGCGCTTGCACTCGGTTCAGGACCTGGAAAGCTTTTCTGGGGAGGCAACGGTAATTCGCGGCAAAAGCTTCCCGGCGCGTTGCGCGGCTTGGCTTTTCAATTTCCCCCAGGCCGGCGAAGAGGTGCCCGCCACCGTTATTAAACAACGAAGGGGCGGTGGCGAGATTTGGGAAAGAATTTTCGCCGGACGGAAATTCCGCTCTCACTTGAGCGCATCGCCGCGCGCGGGTCATGTCATGGAGCGCTTCGGCCCCTTCACCTTCGAATTCGATCTTGTCGCACAAGCCGGCAGTATCTGCCTTCCAGTTGGCCGGGGCTGGCTTTTGGGCATTCCTCTTCCTCAACGCCTGCTTCCCATAAGCCAAAGCCGGGAATACGCGGAAAACGGCGCTTTCCACTTCGATGTTGCGCTCTACGCACCGTTAACCGGAGACCTCATCATCCATTATGCGGGGCAGCTAGCGCCGGATGCCGATGCGGCACCCGCAATATGTATTTAAGTTTCAGACTTGCGTTAAATTTTATTTAAGGTGTGGCAAACCTTTTCGTGAACCCCACATCTCGCACGCCACTATGCGCGCCGGGGCGCGGCGGGTGCGATTGGTATTGCTTAAGGATATGTTGAGCCAAGCGCGCCCAACGCGTATAAGGCGCGCGAGAGGGTTGGAGTTCATCAATTGCTTCCAGGCAGGCACGGCAGCTATTCATTTATGATGGTCCTTCTCCTGATGGGCCTGAGCGCGCTTGCGTGGATATCCACCTATTCCGGCATGCTCCAGCTGATCTCGGCGAGTTCCGGCGATATCGGTACGGGTGCAAAAATCGCCATCGGGTTTGCCGTGCTCATGCTCCAAGGCATGATCGTCTACATTCTCGACGCGCTGTTTTCGGGCGAGCTGCGTATTGCGCTTTATCCGCTCTATATCGCTGGCTACATCGTTCTTGTGCTCATTTCGGTGGCGTTCGCCTTCGGTTTCTATTGGCGTTTTCTCGAAGCCGGCGCGCAGACGTCGCAAGCGGCCGGAACTTCGGTTTTTGAAGTCGAGCGGGCGCTTCAAACGGGCCAGAGCCGGCTTGAACTCTTGCAAAGCACATTCACAACGCTGAGCACCATTTCCACTCAGAAGGCTGCGACGGAGCATGCCTCGGGCGGAACTTGCCCGAACAGCCGCGCCGGCGAAGGGCCGAGGCGGCGCTTGCGCGAAACCGATGCGCAGCGCTTCCAATTTGCGAACGAACTGATGGCTAGCCGCACCAATGCCGTCAAAGCCGATATCGCCGATCTGAATTCCGAACTGCAGCGCGTCCTCCGGAAAGATCCCGCGACAATCGACCCCGCAACCGGGACGAGAACCATTTTTATCGAAGGGCTCGACCGCAAGCTTGGCCTTGTGGTAACGCGCTTCAACGCGCTCAGAACCGACCCGCAGATCCGTCAGATCCGCGATGAATTTGCGGCGCGCGCCAAGCAGACTACTTTCCCCGACGATCGCGGCGGAACCTTCATCTGCCCCGATGGACAGCTCCAAATCGCGCTCGACGGCGTGGTGCGCTCCATCGACAATCTTCCCGAGTTGCAAAAGCCCGAACTGCGTTCGGTGGAAGGCTCCGAAGCCGTCATCGAGGCGTTCCGGCGCCTTTCGAATACGGCGATCGGCCTCGTGGTGCACGGCAAGGCCCCGCCCTCGCCCGAGGCGATTATGAAAGAGCACGGTGGAATCGAGCGTCCCGGAAGCTTGGAAAGCGCATTCACGCAGGATAAGGCGGGCCTTAGCGACCGCGATTACATTCCGCTCATGATCGCCATCTTCGTCGACATTTGCATCCTCCTCGTTTCGGTCAACCGCCCCTTCGGTCCGTTCTTCAATCTCGGCCAAGATCTTTCGAGGGCAAGGCAGCGCGGGCCGATGCAAGGCGTGCTGGAAACCTTTTACCGGGTCTTCCAGCATCAGTTTCATTTGCAGGGCGAAGCGCCAAGCCCCGGCGAGCTGATCGCGCCGATGCAAGATGTGGTGTTCGATTTCAAGGGCGATTACTACGCGGCCGTACCACTCGACTTCCGCGAGGAGAATTACAAACAATGGGCCGAACACCGCACCAACGTGCCCAATTTCGAGTCCTCGCGCGCGCTTGAGCGTTCGCGCTATCTTGCGGCGATCTTCGCCATTCTCGAAGGTGAAAAGCTCGTGCGGCTGCTTGGCGACGAGCGGAGAAGCCGCTTTCATAGCGGCGGCATGGATGGGCTCGACGAAGATACGGTCCGGACCAAGCTCGATAAACAAGGCAGCATGTACGCTCAGGCGGATGCATTCCGCATTTACCGGTTCCGCCCGGGCAAGTGGGCCGGCCTTCTCATCCAGACCGTTGGCAGCGTGGCGGCGCGTGAGGATGCGGACCGGCGCTGGGCCGCGGGCAGCGGCGAGGTCTTTGCCGGCTGGCTGAAAGGGCGGCAAATGCAGCGCGCCCTGCCCAAGCGCCGCGAACCCGCAGACGATACGGACGAGCGGATGTGACGCCGCTGAAGCATAAGCTACGATTAGTGCGCGCTGGCGCGATAAGGAAGCACTCGCCGAAGCGGATGCTCCAAGGCATAGCTTCAATCGGCGCCATTGCTTTTCAGCCAGATCAATTCAGATTTCGGGTCGAAGACCGCATCGCTGAATAGCTCCAGAAAAGACGCACTCAACTGAGCGGCCGGTTCCGCATCCGCGGCAATTCCCCCGCACGCGTTGACGGATTTCGGTATCAGGAAAAACCTCTTCAGGGCTCTAACTTCCGCTCCCTTATCCGTCTCAAGGGAAGCTGCATGGCTTCTCACAACATACACATTCCTCGTTTCGACGCCGGCGCAGGTCGAAACGGCGATGGTACCGGCACGGTCCAAGACAACGCCACTCTCCTGCAGCTTTCTAAACAGTGCATCATTGATATCTATAGAGTATTTGAACAAGCGATCATCATAACCCGTGTCGATTTGTGCCCATGTCCGGACCGGTCCGATTTTAAGAAAGACGACAGGAACATTGGCGCGTTGCTTATTCAAACGCGATAGACCGGACGAAAAGAATCCAGATTGAGAAATGGGAGCGAAGCCCAGGGCTAGCAGCAAGCGCGCATTGCAGGTTCCATTCCCAAGCGTCACGGCGCCACTCGTGAAATGTGCACTCAGCAGCGAGAGGAAATCGGTTCCCACAACGCCAAGCTGGCCGCCTGCCGGCTGCGCACTTGGGTTGTAGCGCCGAAGCGTAAACCGCCCGCCGCCGAAGCCTGGAAGCGAAAACTGTGCAATCGCGACTGCGGGGCCGGGGGCGTCAAAAGCGCTGTCCGATAACGAGCTTTCAGTGGCGCCATAGTCCAGTAAAAACTTGCCAGACTGGCCGTCCGCGCCGAGTTCGATATAAGGCAGGTTGCCGCCGGGCGCGTAGGTTATGCCAAATTGCCGGCCGGGGCACGGCTCTTGCCCGGCGCAACGATTCGAAAATTGAAGCAGCGCAAGCATGGCCAGCGCCGCCGCTTGAATGCGGCGGGATCGGGCAGCGGTATTACGCCGGATGCAGCTTTGCCGGAGCAAAAATCTCATGCCGCTATCGATCCTTCCTCCGGGAACCCGCGGCCCGCGCGCTGCAACCGTAACGAAGCGTGGCTATCTTGCTGCGCCTCATCCAATTCTCGCTCTGTCATCTTTGCAATCGGGTGCGGACAGTCTATATTAATTGGCGCTGGTTCTGCCAGCTATGGCGATAAATGGATATCGTAATAAACCTTTCGGACCCGGGGGCGGTACCCGGCGCCTCCACCACAAGCTGCTGGATTTGCCGGCTTTGCGCGGCATTGTTGAGTTTCCTTCGCAGCGGCTTCTGATGGGGGCGAAATAGGATCGACGAGGGTGTAAAGGGTGCTCTTTCGCTCGGCATGGTACCACCGTTTCGGGCCATTCTAATAGTTGCAAACGACAACTATGCTGGGACACGTTCCGTCGCGCTAGCGGCGTAACCGTTCCGATCCAAGTCCTAACGGCGTAGCTGCTGTTAGGCGCGGTTGGCGGCACCGGGCAACAGAAGCCCGCCACTTTTTTCTAGAGAGGCGATTTTGAGCCTTTAGCGTAGAAGCAGAAATGGCTGAAGATCTGATCCGGTACGAGGCTCTCGTCCTAGACGCGCTGCGCGGGGTGGTGCGCGCGGTCTTGCAGCGCGTCTTGAAACGCGGCATCCCCGGAGACCATCATTTTTTCATTACGTTCGACACCCGAGCTCCCGGCGTCGGACTATCGAAGCGCCTTAAGGAGCAATATCCGCACGAAATGACCATCGTGCTGCAGCATCAATTTTGGGACCTCGCGGTAACCGAGGACCGTTTTGAGGTTCGTCTATCGTTTAACAACATTCCAGAGCGGCTTGTGATCCCTTTTAGCGCCGTTCGCATTTTCCAAGATCCCACCGTTCACTTCGCACTTGCATTGCGCCCGCCCGAAGGCGACGAAAGCGAAAAGCCCGGAACGGTCGATGTGGCGCTTCTGCCCGCTCCCAGGGCAGATGCCGGCGGCGGCTTGCTTCCTGGCAAGAGCCCGGACGAGGAGCTTCCCGATATCGCGGCTTCCCCTCAGCCGGAGAACGAGGACGCCCCTCAAGAGGAGCGCCGGACTGCCGAAGTGGTCAGCCTCGATAAATTTCGCAAGAAGTAACCTGCGATTACGATAGGTTGTGCTTTGCCTATACTGTGGTGCTACTGTGCTGATTATTAACCAGGCAGTGATAAACCCGTGTCATCTTCGCAACACACGCCACACAAAGCGTCCGGAAGCAGGCATTTGAGGGGCTGACGCGGGGAATAGGGTCCGCTATGTTCTCCAGGAACCGAAAGGCGCGTTAGCAACGGCAGTCGCAGCTGGATCCCCAGATTTGCGAAAGTGGCGTTTCATTGTCGAGGCGGTGACGCCAGCGCTGAAGGGAACCAGATACCGGTGAGACATTGGAGGGATTAATGTCACGGCTAATCAAGCACTTTGCGATTGCCAGCCTCTTGCTGACAATGGCCGCGTCGAACGCAAACGCAGCATTTCTCGATAGCTTTTTCAGCGACCTGTTCGGCCCAATGGGCGGCGGCGCTCGCGAACACATCAAGATCCGCGCCGGTTCTTACTCGCCGGGTGAGATCATTGTCAGCTTCGGCGACCGCCGGCTGTATTATATCGAATCCAAAACCACCGCGATTAGCTACTCCATCGCGATCCCGAAGGCTGAAGCAAAATGGTCTGGCGTGAGCTATGTCAGCCAGAAGCGCGAAAACCCAGTCTGGACGCCCACGCCGGATATGCGCCGCGAGAATCCAAGGCTTCCCGCATACGTAGCCGGCGGCGACCCACGCAACCCGCTCGGCGTCCGCGCCCTCTATTTAGGTGAGTCGATGTACCGGATCCACGGCACCGACGCGCCCCAGTTGATCGGTCAACAGGTTTCTCACGGCTGCATCCGCATGTATAACAACGATGTTGCCGATCTTTATCGCCGGGCTAAAGTCGGCGCGAAAGTGACCGTCACTTGGAACCGCTTCCACGGAATGTCGTAAGGACGGCGGCAAAGTATTATAATCGATCCTTTAGAGGCCGGGGTTTCCCGGCCTCTATTTTTCGCACTAGAGATTCACTTTCGATGGAATCGAAAGCGGGCGCTGGAGCGGGCGTTACGCCATGAAGGAAATACACTTTTTCCGCATACACACCAACGGACGCGCGCCAAGTGCAACGTCGAAGACCGTGCCCCGACTTCTGGTGCCGCAAGGGCACAGTTCCGGTTCCTCCCGTCGGCGTTTGCCGCCCGGGGGGCTTCCGTTGTGGACAGATAATCCCAAAAAATGCCATGTCAGTTCAGGAATATTGGACAATGCCCGGAACGGTGTGGGATGCCGTTTGTTGGCGAAGTAGCGCAGGTTGAAATCGCCAGGAACCTTAGTCACGGGGTACGACGATGCAAAAGTTCGTTGGTGAAGGGGGCTGCACACGCGTTGTACTCGCGCAGCCCCGCGGGTTCTGCGCGGGGGTGGTCCGCGCGATTTCCATCGTGGAGCGCGCGCTGGATAAGTACGATGCCCAGGTCTTTGTCCGGCACGAGATCGTGCACAATAAGCATGTTGTCGAAGCCTTGAAGGCGAAGGGTGCCCGTTTTGTCGACGAGATCGGCGAGATCCCGCCGGGTGCCGTGACGATTTTCAGCGCGCACGGAGTTTCGAAAACGGTCGAAACCGCAGCGCAAGCGCGCGACCTTCCCGTGATCGATGCGACGTGCCCTCTCGTGACGAAAGTCCACCTCCAGGGAAAAAAGTACCTCAGCCAGGGCCGCACGGTCATCCTCGTCGGTCATGCCGGCCATCCCGAAGTCGAAGGGACGATGGGTCAAATTCCGGGGCCGGTCCATCTCGTGCAAACCGAGGAGGATGTGATGTCGCTTCCCCTCGATGACGATACGCCCGTCGCCTACGTTACTCAGACAACGCTCAGTATCGACGATACACGCGGGATCATCGATGCGATAAAGCGGCGTTTCAAGGACGTGGTCGGACCTGAGACGAACGATATCTGCTATGCGACACAAAACCGTCAGAGCGCGGTTCGCGAACTGACGAAGATCGCGGACGTTATCCTGGTCGTAGGCGCGAAGAACAGCTCGAACTCGAACAGACTGCGCGAGATTGGCGAGGAGGCGGGCGTGCCAAGCTATCTTCTCGCCGATGGCAGCGAGCTTAACGCCGAATGGGTGAAAGGCGCGAAAATCATCGGCCTGACAGCGGGCGCTTCGGCGCCGGAAGCCATGGTGCAAGATGTAATCCAAAGTTTACGGACCCTTGGCCCCATAGAAGTGACAAATTTACCAGGGGTACAAGAAAACGTCGAATTCAGGCTGCCCGTGGAGCTGCACTCCGTTTGACTTTAACGGATCCGGGTTTAAGTCCTTGGAAAGGCCGTTAAAACCCGCTACCGGGCGCGCGCCGCCTTACGATGAATTGGAGCATTCTTATGGTCTTGCCGTTTTTCCAGGAGAGACGGATCGGTTCCTATCTTCTCAAGCAGAAGCTCAAGGGCCGCAAACGCTATCCGTTGGTTCTCATGCTGGAGCCCTTGTTCCGGTGCAATTTGTCCTGCGCGGGTTGCGGTAAGATCGACTATCCCGATGCGATCCTCAATCGCCGGCTTACGGTGCAGGAATGTTTGGATGCCGCCGAGGAATGCGGTGCACCGATGGTTGCGATCCCGGGCGGAGAACCGCTGATCCATAAAGAAATCGGCGAGATCGTCAAAGGCTTGATCGCGCAAAAGCGGTTCGTCTCGCTGTGCACGAACGCACTCCTGCTTGAGAAGAAGCTGCATTTGTTCGAGCCGTCGCCTTATCTATTTTTCTCGGTGCATCTCGACGGCTTGAAAGAGCATCACGATAAATCGGTCTGCCAGGACGGTGTCTTCGACAGAGCGCTGCACGCCATTGTGGCGGCGAAGGCGAAGGGCTTCGCGGTCAACGTCAACGCAACGGTGTTCGACGGCTACAAAGCCGAAGACATCGCCCGCTTCCTGGACTTCAGCCGGGATTTGGGCGTGGGCGTCTCGATCTCTCCGGGCTATGCCTATGAGCGCGCGCCCGATCAAGAGCATTTTCTCAACCGGCGTAAGACCAAGGAGCTATTCCGGCAAGTCTTCGCACTCCGCAAAGGCAAGCGCTGGACCCTCGCCCACTCCCCCTTGTTCCTCGACTTCCTAGCTGGCAACCAGGAGTACCACTGTTCGCCCTGGGGTATGCCTACGCGCAATATCTTCGGCTGGCAGAAGCCCTGCTACCTACTTGGCGAAGGCTACGCGAAGACGTTTACGGAGCTGATGGATAAGACGGATTGGGACAGCTACGGCACGGGCCGCTACGAGAAATGCGCAAACTGCATGGCGCATTGCGGCTATGAGCCCACCGCAGCCGATGCGGCAATCACGAACCCGCTAAAATTACTAAGCCTCGCGGTGCGCGGCATACGCACGGAAGGCCCGATGGCCCCCGAGATCGCGCTCGATAAACAGCGCCCCGCCGCCTATGTGCATTCACTCCACGTTGAGCGCGAGCTCGCTCGCCTCAAGGCTGACGAAGCCAAGGAGCGGCCCGAGCGCCTCTCGGCTGCGGAGTAAAGACCGCTTCGCCTTGCGGGCATCGTCCGCAAGGCGAAGCAAAGCTGGCAAATCCGCGGGCCGCTTCAGCAACGCTTTGAGCACCCCCATTGGGTCGGTTTTGCCGTCTTCGCGCGCGCCCGCCATCGCACTCAGCGGAAGAGCACGGTGAGCTGGGTCCAGCACCACCCTCAAAACGGTGTATGGCAAGCCATATTGGCCCGCAACCTCCGCCACTGGGCCGGACTCCACGTCGACGGCCGCCGCTCCGGTCGCGCTCCAAAGCGCTTCTTTCTCAAGCACCGTCATCACGGCGTCTTCCGCGCCGAAAACCGGCATATGATGAGCGCCGGGCAGAACCGACAGCAGGGCGTTCGACCACTGCGCGCAGGTTCGCGAAATGCCGCCGGCGGTTATGACAGTGCTCGCAACGATAACATCGCCCGGCCGCAAAGAAGGCGATAATCCGCCAGCAACCCCAAAGCTGATGAAGCCGCATACTCCGGCTTGCGCATAATTATGCAGGTGTTCGCGGTATTTGCAGCGGCTTTGTCCGTAAACCACCGCGATGCCTGGACCTTGCGCAAGCCGCGCCTCGAAATCCAGACCCGCAGCCACCACCACGCGCTTTTCGTTCACGATTGCATCCATCTGAGGCCCCGGCTGCCAACCCCGCAAAACAACCGCTTTCGAAACGCCCGCGCGAACGCTGGCGACTTAGACGGTCCCCCCAATCGCGATGTTCAAGGGAGAGAATTAAGCTATGTTCAAGATAATCAGGCGCGCTTTCACAGCGCAAGCCGCCCGGCATGAATGATTCCAGATTTTGTTTAAGATGTGGCCGACATGAGACAGCAAGCCTTCGCGAACTGTTGCTCAGATGCCATAAAGCACAGGAGCGCGATTACCTTCCCGTAAGTTCCGGTAGCGCGCGAGCGCCCAGAGGGGGAAGTATTTAGCGTAGCCGTGATAGATGAGATAAAATACACGCGGAAAGCCAGGTGCGTTGTGCCGCTCCTCCCGCCAAGTGCCGCTCTCGTCCTGCGTGGCCATCAGCCAGGCGATGCCCTTCTGGACAGCGGGATGATCCGCTTCGCCGGCAGCCATCAGGCCCAGAAGCGCCCATGAGGTTTGCGACGGCGTGCTGGGCGATTTATCGTACCCCGCATAATCCAACTTGTAGCTTGCTCCGTCCTCGCCCCAGCCGCCATCCTCGTTTTGAATCGAGACGAGCCATTGCACGGCCTTGCGGATGGCTTCAGATGAAGGATCGAAACCTGCCGCATTGAGTGCGCACAGCGCCGACCACGTGCCGTAAATGTAGTTCATGCCCCAGCGGCCGAACCAGCTCCCGTCCTTTTCCTGCTCGCGCAAAATGTAATCGACGCCGCGTTTGAGGACCGGGCTCGTTTCAACGGTTTCGCCAAGCTGCGCAAGCATGGAGACGCAGCGCGCGCTGACATCGACGGTCGGCGGATCGAGAAGCGCGCCGTGATCCGAAAACGGAATGTTATTGAGATAAAGGCTTGTATTGTCGGGATCGAACGAGGCCCATCCGCCGTTCTTGCTCTGCAAGCCCGCGATCCATTCGCGGCCCCGGGCGATGGCCTCGGAGAAATCTCCACTCCTCTCTCCCTTCTTGCCGGCGGCGCGGTCCAAGGCCATGACAACGACGGCTGTGTCGTCGAGATCGGGATAATGCGGATTTGCATATTGGAAGGCCCAGCCGCCCGGCCGCACATCGGGGCGCTGCTCCGCCCAATCGCCTTTGACGTCGAGCACTTGCCTCGGCACGAGCCAGTCGAGACCGCTTAGGGCAGCCTTGCACTCCACCTCGCCGCCCGCCTCCATCAGAGCGTGAGCTGCGAGGCTTGTGTCCCAAACCGGCGAAACGCACGGCTGGCAGAATATCTCGTCGCCGGCTTCGAAGAGCAGCTTGTCGATGGAATAGCGGGCGATGGCGCGATCCGGGTCGTCAGAGGGGACGCCGAGTGCGTCGTACATCATGACGCTGTTCGCCATGGCCGGAAAAATCGCGCCGAGCCCATCCTCTCCGTTCAGCCGCTCTTTGACAAAAGCGACGGCTTTGGCGATGGCGCGCCGGCGCAAAGCGGGGGGAAACAGCGGCTCGCCAACGCGCAAAATTTTGTCGATGGCGGCAAACGTCAAGAACCACGAGCGGCTTTGGTGCTCGGCGCGCGCCCGCATGCCAACTTTTCTGGGCTTGGTGAGAAAAAGCTCTTCCACGCAGACGCCGCGTCTATTGCGCGCCCGCGGCTTCAGCGCGCCGAGTACGAAAAGCGGGATCATGACCGTGCGCGCCCAGTAGGACACCTTGGTCATGTGGAACGGGAACCATTTCGGCAAAAGCACGATCTCGACGGGCATGACCGGCACTGCCCGCCAGCCGATAACGCCGTACAGCGCCAGCAAGATCCGCGTGAACACGTTGCTCATCTCGGCGCCGCCCCGCGAAAGGATCGCATCGCGCGCCCGCGCCATGTGGGGCGCATCGATATCGTCGCCGATCATCTTTAGCGCGAAATAGGCCTTCACGCTGGCGCTCATGTCGAAATCGCCCTCGTGGAAGAGCGGCCAGCCGCCGTGCTTGCCCTGAATGCGCCGCAGATAAGTCCCTATCTTGGCTTCGCGCGCGAGATCCGGCTCCTCGCCCAGATAATGCGTCAGCAGAATATACTCCGCGGGAATGGTCGCATCGGCCTCGAACTCGAAGCTCCAATGCCCGTCTCCGCGCTGCTGTGAGAGAAGCGCGGCCGCCGCGGCCTGAATGCGGCTTTCAAGCAAGTGGGCCGCCGGCTCGCAATCGCCGGCAGGCTCGATTTCGATTTGCTCCGCTTCGGCCCGAGGTTCCTCGCGCTGCACGGATTCGCTCGCCGCAATCATGCCTTCACTAGCCTCTCATCGATAGGCGGGCGGCCCGTTCGCCGGAACGGATTGCCCCTTCTATGGTCGCGGGCAAACTGGTTTGCGTCCAATCGCCCGCAAGGAAAAAGTTGCGCCATCGGGTTTCCGCCGGGGGGCGCTTTGCATCTTGACCGGGGCTCGCGGCAAATGTCGCGCGCTTTTCGTTCACGATCTGCCAGGGCGGCAAATCCGCCGGAAGACCGGTTAAAGCGGAGACTTCGCGCCACAAAAGAGCGGCGAGTTCCTCGCGAGGGCGGCCTATCAAGCGGCCGGCCCCGCTGATTGTGATAGACAATCTGCCGGGGAATGCAAAGATCCATTCGGCCGTTCCGCCCACGGCGCCCAGAATCTTCGGGACCGATGGCGCGAGCGCCACGCGGAAATGGGCGTTGAGGATCGCACGGAATTCGTCTGGCGCGTCGAGTCCTGGGACAAGCTCTGCCGCCACCCAGGGCGGCACGGCAAGGATCACTGCATCGTTCTGTCCGGCAGCGATCTTGGCATCGCCGAAATCGAGCGCCGCAACGCGGCTCGCGTCGAACGCTATCCCGCGAAGACGCCTGCCGAATAGGGCGGTGCCGCCCCGCGCCTCGATATAGGCCAGCGCCGGTTCGATGAACGCTGCCGAAAGCCCTTCGGCCACCAGCGGCCTGCAAGCCGCGCCGCCTTTTGCCAGCGTGTTGCGCATGATGGAGCCGGCGAGGCGGGCCGAACCTTCGTGCGGATCGGTGTTCAGCGCGGCCAGAAACAAAGGTTGCCAGAGCCGCCGGTACAGCGTGCCTTCGCCGGAGATGACATCGGTAACCGTTTTGCGCCGCCCCGCCCACATGAGACGGGCGGCGGGGAGATAATCGGACGGCTTCGTACCGGGCACCCGGCGCGCGGGGTCGAACAGCCAGGATGGCCACAGGCCTTCACCAATGTCCAAAGTCCACCGTTCGCCCGTCGCCAGATCGGCAAAAGCGAATTCCGCTCTATCCGGGCCCTGGAGCTTTTCCGCGCCGCCGATCAGACTGAGATAGCGCATAGCGGCATCGTTGCCGGACAAGAGCAGATGGTTGCCATTGTCGATGACGGCGCCAAAGCCTGCATCGTAATAGGACCGGCAGCGGCCGCCAGCCTGCGCCGCAGCCTCGTAAAGCGCCACGCGGTGACCCCGCTCCGCGAGCCGGACGGCTGCGGAAAGGCCTGCAAGGCCAGCGCCGATGATGTGTGTTACGCCCCTCACCCTGTCCCTCTCCCCGCTGGGGCGAGGGGACGCTTGTAACTCCCTCTGCCCTCCGCATCCACTTGCGGACACGCTGCGTTGCAAGCTCACCAACGCGAGCTTGCGGGGAGAGGACCGCAGCTTCTTCCCCCACGCCCCTTGGGGAGAGGGCTGGGGTGTGGGGGGCTAGCAACGCTAAAAGATGAAATGCCGGAGCAGAATCCAAGCAAGCCGCGACTTGCGCAAGCGGACCCGTTCGCGGGGCGCCGCCCAGCCGCGGGCGACAAGCGCCTTCAAGATGCTCTTGTAAGCCTCCGACATCACGCGAGGAGTCCGCACCGAGCGGCGCGGATAGGTCCTCATGAGCTTGTCCGCCTCCGCGAAGCGCCAGCTGGCGAGCGCAACGATCCGTCCGCAAACCTCCGGCAGCGCCGGATGCGCCAGAACCGAAGCCGGATCGGTACTGCTTATCTTGGCTTCGGCCAGGAACTCCCGGGGCAGATAAAGCCGGCCCATGGCGGCATCCTCGTCCAGATCGCGCAAGATGTTCGTCAGCTGCAATGCACGGCCGAGATGCTCGGCAAGCTGACGGCCCTGCTCGGCAGACAGACGGAACACACGCGAGGATAAGCGCCCCACGGCGCTGGCCACACGGTCGCAATAAAGATCGAGATCCACAAAGGCCGGCGCCTGGATGGTCTGGCGGACATCCATCTCCATGCCGTCGATAATGGCGCGGAAATCGTCGCTTTCGAGCTTGAAATCCCGGACCGCCGCGGCGAGGCCGGCAAGATCGGCACGCCCTTCGCCAAGATAGATAGAATCGATCTTCCGCCGCCATTGCTCCAGCAAAGCCATGCGCGACTCCGCCGGGCCCAGATCGTCGGCGATATCGTCCACCGCGCGGCAAAACGAGTAAATTTCGAACATGGCCTCGCGCTGGCCATGCGGCATGATGCGCATGGCCGCATAGAACGAGCTGCCATGCGCCCGCTCGGCAGCGCCCATGCAGGTTCCCTCTGTGCCCTCGATCTCAATGGCTTGGCTGGTCATCGGCTTCCTGTAACACGGTTGCTTCCCCGGCGCGCGGCGAAAAAAGCCGCTGTCCAACGCCGGAACAAACTGCTGCGAGCGATATGGAGAGAAAAGCGGGCTTGCTCAAATGAACCGGCTGGCTGAGCGGGTCCCGGATCAGCAGCATCCGCACGAGCTTGCGTGCGAGCCGCTCGATGGCCCCCACTTCGAGGCTCAAGCGAAAGTCCTTGATGCCGCGCGACAGTTTCGCGGCGCCAAGCAGGCTCCCGGTTTTCGCGGCCAACTCATGGATGCACGCCAAAAGATCCGGCGATGCCTGGGCAGCCGCCAGCGCATCGAGCGGGATGTTTCTCGCGGCCAGCGCATCGAGCGGAATGTAAACCCGGCCGAGCCGGCGGTAATCGGCGCCGCAATCCTGCAAATGATTGATAATTTGCAGCGCCGCGCACAGGGCATCGTTGGCGGGCCAAGTCGACCGGCTCTCGCCATGCACGTCGAGCACGAAGCGGCCGACGGGCATCGCCGAAAATGTGCAATAACCGATAAGATCGTCCCAGTCTGTGTAGCGGTTCTTACTCGCGTCCATGCGGAACGCGACAAGGAGATCTTGCGCGTGCTTCGGCGAAAGGCCCCGCTCCGCAATCGCCGCGCGCAGCGGCAACGCATCGGCGATATCGTTCGTCTTGCCTAGCAGCGTGTCCTCGAACCGGTCGAGCAAGCGGATTTTCTCGCTTTCGCCAAGCTCCGGATCGTCGGCCACATCGTCGGCGGCGCGCGCGAAGCGGTAGAAAGCGAGGACCGCACCCCTGTGCCGTTTGGACACAAGGCTCGACGCGACGGGAAAATTCTCGTCGCGATGCGTTTTCTCGCCTGGATCCCAGACCGGACCCGCCGTCATGATGCCTCCGCCTGGCGCGCCTGCACACGCCCTTTCCACAGCCCGCCCTTGCCCTGCCAATATTGCAGGGCCGAGTCGAGCGTGAATAGCATATAACAAACAGCGATGACAGGAAGTGCTGCAACCCACAACGCTGGAAGCTTGTAAAACCGTACGATCGGATAAAACGCCACACTCATCAGGGCCCAGGTCAAGAGCCCGGCGGCCTGCGCCAGCCCCGTTCCCGCCACCGCGAATAGCGGCGGCATAAGATAGGTGAGTGTCATCGCGATGACGGTTCCGGCCAGCAGGAGCGGGGAATATTGCAACTGGTCGTAGGCTGACCGCGCGACCATGCGCCGGATATCCCCCAAGCCCGGGTAAGCGCGCAGGCTATAGGCGCTCGACGTCAAGCCGAGCCAGATGGGCCCATGCCGTTTCATGGCGCGGCCAAGCGCGCAATCGTCGATCAGCGATGTGCGGATGGCGCCGATGCCGCCCGCGGCTTCGAGCGCCTCGCTGCGCACCAGCATGCAACCGCCTGCCGCGGCGGCCGCCGCATGCTCCTTCCGGTTCACCCATGCAAACGGGTAAAGCATTTGAAAGAAGAAGACGAAAGCGGGGATCAGCGCGCGCTCGGCAAAGCTTACGCAGCGCAGCTTCACCATCAGCGAAGTTAGCACCAGCCCGCCCATTTCGGCGCGCGCGACAAGACGGCGGACCACCCCCTTGTCGTAGGCAATGTCCGCGTCGGTCAGAAGCAGGTAGCGCGGGGTCTGCGGCAACGCTTGCGCTTTCTCAATGGCTTGCTGCATGGCCCAAAGCTTGCCTGTCCAGCCCTGCGGCAATGGCTTGCCCGGCAGGACGGTCAAGCGGTCCGCAGCGTTGAGAGCCATTGCTGCGGCGCGCGCCGCTTCACCGGTGCCGTCCTCGCTTTGGTCGTCCGTCAGAATAACCGTTAAGGGCTTTGGATAGTCCTGCGTCAGCAAGCTGCCTAAGCTCGCGGCGATCACGTCAGCCTCATCGCGCGCCGGGATTACCACGGCCACGGGTGGCCAATCGCCGGGTTCGTCCGGCAAGCCCGTCCCGTCTCGGATATTCGCGCGCCAGAATCCGCCCCGCGCCGCGAGCAAGAAAAGCCACGCGGCCAGTCCCGCGCTGCTGAGGGCAAGTTCAAGGATCATTACACGTCTCTGTCATGGCGAGCGAACCTGATACCCCCGATAACCCCAATCTAGCAAGACCGCCTGCGGAAAAAGGGCTATGCATCGATCTGGAACTTAGAGCATAATCCGCAAAAGCGCGAACCGGATTTGCGATAAGATCCTGCGTAAACAGGATCCTAACGCATCGAACGCTTAACCGGACGCAGCGTCGCCGCCGAGGCGGCCTTCGCGAGCGCGGCGATCCCTACTAACAAGCGTGACGGTCGCTCCAGATTGCTTCGCTTGGCCCGCGATGGCAGCTAATCGGGATTGGAGCGCGGCGTCCGGGCACGCGCGCCTTCGATGGGGCGGCCGAGAAAGGTTTTGACACGCTCGCCGATCTCTTCGCAGAGCCGGCTGACCTGGCTCTTGGAGATGCCGCTCATGCCGAGTGCCTTGACGAGATCGTCGACGGAGCGTGTCGAGATGGCGACATGCTTAATATTGGCACGGTAAACGCGGCGGGTATTTACTATCATTCCGGCGCAAAGAGCGTGATTTTTCGCGTTTTCACCTACAAAAGCTGCATCCAAAAAGTCCGTTAAATATATTCCCAATCCGGAATTAACTATATCGAGGCTCATCCGGCATGCCTTGGTGCGCTGCCGCTATAGAGTTTTTATCTCGCTGCATCCGTGTGTTAGCCCAAGCGCGACCGCGCCTTAAGGTTTTAGCAAAGCGCATTCTCTATACTTTCATTTTAGCAAAGCGCCATTGCAGGGGCGGGGCAGTCATGGTTTTGTACGGCAATCGTAAACAGTATAGCGGCGTTTACCGCGGTCCCGGCCTATGCCGCCGCGAGCAAGTGGCCGGAGGGGATGAAGATCTCACGGATCGATGTGCCGATTAGGCTGGTGCCGGATAAGCAAGGGCTCATGACCCGGACTGCCGCCCTTTAGCTTGTGGGACGTAATATTAAGCTAACGCTTAGGGGGCGCCTTCACTCAAGTTTTTGGGCCGTTTACTTTAGGGGCTGGGATGGCGCCTAGCCCTTAAGCTGAATTTGCCGGCTTTTGATTGCGATCAAGGCGTGGTGCTCTGCCGGGATTTATTATTTTTATTAGCGCAAATACCAGGAAAAGCTCCCGGCCGTAACAAAGCGCATTCCGCAGGCCGGCGTGCTGTGCTTGAAGCGGAGAAAAAGCCATGGAAAATATCTGGCTGAAAAGTTATCCGCCCGGAGTGCCTGCCGAAGTCGACATTCAAGAGCACGGCTCGCTCGGCGAGGTCTTCGATAGAAGCGTGGCCCGCTTCGGCCCGCTCCCAGCCTTCGTCAATATGGGCCGCTCTATCAGCTATTCCGGGCTGGAGCGGAAATCGCGCGACTTTGGCGCTTTTTTGCAAAACGGACTGAAGCTGCAACCCGGAGCCCGGGTGGCGCTCATGATGCCTAATCTGCTGCAATATCCGGTCGCGCTTTTCGGCGCGCTTCGCTCGGGTTACACAATCGTCAACTGCAACCCGCTCTACACCCCCCGCGAGCTGGAGCATCAGTTAAAGGATTCCGGTGCCGAGGCCATTGTTATTCTGGAGAACAGCGCTCACGCGCTCGCGCAGATCATTGCCAATACCCACGTCAAGCACATCATAACAACGCAAGTTGGCGACATGCTGGCGCCACACCGGCGCATCGCCTTGAATTTCTTGGTGAAATACGCCATGCGCATGGTGCCGGCCTGGCGGATCCCCGGGGCGGTCCCGTTTTCCGCGGCCCTGGCGCAGGGGCGCAAATTGCCTTGGCGGCCGGCCAAAACCGGCCAGGAGGACCTCGCCTTCCTGCAGTATACCGGTGGCACGACCGGCGTCCCCAAAGGCGCCATGCTCACCCATGGCAATATCGTCGCCAACCTTGCCGAGGCACATGCTTGGCTGAAGGGGGTGCTAACGGAAGGCGGTGAGACTGCCATCATGGCGCTGCCTCTCTATCACATCTTCGCTTTGACCGTGTCCCTCGTCTTTTTTAACATCGGCGCCACCGACGTGCTCATCACAGACCCACGCAATATCAAGGGGTTAATCAAGGAGCTGAACCGGCATCCGTTCACTGTCATCATCGGCGTCAATACGCTATTTAACGCTTTGCTGGAGCATACAGACTTCGCTCCGCTGGATTTCTCCCGGCTGCGGCTTTCCCTTGCGGGAGGCATGGCGGTGCACCGCGCGGTTGCGGAGAAATGGCGAAGGTTCACCGGACGGCCCATTGTGGAGGCCTATGGCCTGACCGAGGCTTCCCCCGCGATCACCAGCAACCCGCTTCACATCGAGGAGTTCACCGGCTCGATTGGGCTACCCCTGCCCTCGACCGAGATCGCCATCCGGGACGACGCCGGGAACGACCTGCCGGTTGGAGAGGTTGGCGAGCTCTGCGCACGCGGCCCCCAAGTCATGAAGGGGTACTGGCTACGTCCCGACGAGACGGCCAAGGTCATGACGCCGGACGGCTTTCTCAGAACCGGCGACATGGCAATGGTGGACGAGCGGGGCTTCATCCACTTGGTCGACCGCAAGAAGGATATGATCGTCGTCTCCGGCTTCAAGATCTGGCCTAACGAGATCGAGGACGTTGTCGCCCTTCATCCGGCGGTTCTTGAGGTTGGCGCGGTTGGCGTGCCCGACCCGCGTTCGGGCGAAGCCGTCAAGATCGTGGTCGTGCGCAAGGACCCTGAGTTGACCGCCGAGGCCCTGATCGAACATTGCCGCAAAAACCTGACCCGTTACAAGGTACCCCGCCATGTCGAGTTCCGCACCGTTCTACCGCGCACCAATATAGGCAAAATCCTCCGCCGCGCATTGCGCGAGACAGCCGCGGACGGCTGAAACCGAGGCACGCCCCGCTGCCGCCGTCGCGGGCAAGCTTTCTACCCCGCACAAGGATAAAACGTGTCAACGCGCGCATCTTTCAGACGAAGACCGCCACGTCTTGAAACGGATCCTGCAGGATACCGTTACGCGGCTCAGTGTCACCGCTGTTCCCCTCGACTGACCAGCCTCAAACTCCGGCGGAAACTCGCCGGATGGGACTCCGATTATCTTCAAAGCCTCATCTCCCCAATCCCCGTTAACCTGGATTCGTGACCCGGCACGCAATGTCAACATTGCGTGCCGGCGTTTGACGGCGGCGCCCTGTGCGCTTAGATTACAAAGGTTTGAACCAGCATAACGGAATCGGATGTCGAGACGGACAGAAATTAGGGTACCCGCCCTTGAGCTGAGGGCGGGAAGCGGCCTTCGGGAGCTTAACGAGCGCTACCGGGAGATTTTCCGGAGCATCGTCGAAACCTATCTTTCGACGGGCGAGCCGGTGGGTTCGCGGAATTTGAGCCGGCATCTTCCCATGACGCTGTCGCCGGCTTCGGTCAGGAACGTGATGTCCGACCTTGAAGCGCTGGGCCTGATCTATGCGCCGCACGTGAGCGCGGGGAGGATTCCCACGCATACCGGCCTGCGGCTGTTCGTGGACGGTTTGCTTGAGGTGGGCGATATCGAGAGTACCGAGCGCGACCGCCTGGAGCGCCAACTCGCCAGCTATGCCGAGGGCAGCTCCGGTGTCACGGCCGAGGTGCTGGCGGAGGCGGGCGAGATGCTGTCGGGCCTGTCTCGCTGCGCGGGCGTCGTGCTGGCTGAAAAGCAGGTGAGCCGCATCAAGCATATCGAATTTGTTAGCCTCGATGCCAAGCGCGCGCTCTTGGTGCTGGCAGGCGACGATGGCGGCGTCGAGAATCGCGTGCTGACCTTGCCCGAAGGCCTGCCTCTGCAGGCTTTGACCGAGGCCACGAATTATCTTAACGCCCGGGTGCGCGGCGCAACCCTTCCCGAAGCTCGCGAGAAGATCGAGGCGGAGTTGCTGGCGAGCCAGGCAGAGCTCGATTTGCTCACCACCAAGCTGGTGCGCGCAGGCCTTGCACAGTGGTCGGGCGGGCGGGACGATAATAAGAGCTTGATCGTGCGCGGCCAGTCCCGGCTGCTGGACGATTTGAAAGCCGTCGAGGATGTCGAGCGCATCCGGCTTCTGTTCGAAGACCTCGAATCGAAAAAAGGTCTCATCCATCTCCTCGATCTTGCGGAAAAGGCCGAGGGGGTGCGGATTTTTATCGGTTCGGAGAACAATCTCTTCTCGCTTTCCGGTTCCTCCCTCATCGTGGCGCCCTTCCAGGACCAGGATCGAAAGATCGTGGGCGTGCTAGGAGTCATTGGGCCGACCCGGCTTAATTATGCCCGCATTATCCCCATGGTTGACTACACAGCCAAGCTCGTCAGCCGCGTGTTGGCTTGATTATCGTCCCAAAACGGCCGATATACATGTCAAATTCGGGCACCTTGCACAAGGTCACGGCCCATCCTCACGGTAACGGGAACGGCACACGCACAATGAATGATAAACCGCGCGAGTCCGCGAATTCAGGCGGGCCTGAGCCAGTCGATTCCGCAGCGCAGCAGGCAGAGCCAGGACAGAGCTTTCAAGCGCAGCTGCAGCAGTTTGCCGAGCTTAAGGCGGAAAATGCGGAGCTCCGCGACAGGCTCCTGCGGACTATGGCCGAGATGGAGAATGTACGGCGCCGCACGGAGCGCGAGAAGTCCGATACCGCTAAATATGCGATCTCGGAATTTGCGCGCGACGCCGTCTCGATCGGCGACAATTTACACCGTGCCATCGAAGCCGCACAAAAGGAGCCACTCGGCGAAAACCCGGCGCTGAAAACCCTGTTGGAGGGTGTCGAGGTGACCGAGCGCGAGCTTTTCAAGGTTTTCGAGCGCCACGGCATCACGCGCTTCGACCCGCTCGGCGAGAAGTTCGACCCACACCAGCATGAGGCCATGGTCAAAGTGGACGTCCCTGGTGTGCCTGCGGACATCGTGGTGCAGGTTTTGCAGGCCGGATATAAGATCGCCGACCGCATTTTGCGTCCGGCCGCTGTCATCGTGGCGAAGGGCGGCACGCCCGTGCGCCAGCCCGAGCGGCCACAGCCGGAAAGCCCACCCGCCGCGGACGTAACTCCCCCCTCCGATGCGGAAACCGGTGGCGGCGGTAGCGCGCACGCGCGGTCCCCGGGAATGATGCACGTGAATGTTGTGCACGACCACGACCCCGATATCATCCGGGGGCCGGAAGGCACTCCGAAAGGCGGACGGGTGCAAAACCGCTTTAGGGAGCGGCCGGCAGCCGATAAGCGAGGTTCAACGGTCACACGCCCCATTAGCGAAGACAAAGAGCCTATCACGAAGGACGACTTAATGTCCTCCTTCGGGAAGCGGCTCGATAACGGAAACTAGCCGGAAAGCAGATCCGGCCGGACTACCGCCCCGCTGCGTGGCACGTTTCGCCCCTTTCGCGTCCCAATCGAAAAGCCCCCGGAATGCAGCAGGCGCACACTCCTCTTGTTTTCTCTGTGAAATAGATAAAAGTCTAGAATTTGCATCCACTCCGGAGTGGATAGCGCGCCCCTTGGATCGAATCCTTAAGATGGCTTCTCACCCTCGGCGGAATGAAACTCGCGGTCGATGAGTGCGTAAGCGATCATGGTCAAGATGACCGAAGCCGCGAAAAAATATACGCCTGGGAGTGCCACCGCGTCGGCGAGCCCAGTCGATTTCGCGTAAAAGACCAGGAGCGCAAGCACCAGCACATCGAGCATCGACCATTTGCCGAGCCACTCGATGCGCTTGAACCAGCGGCTCCGGCGGGCGGGA
>JBKQIH010000227.1:0-3095 GCA_052148445.1 Rhodomicrobium sp. | reverse complement strand
TCAGGAGCTGATCCATCATCCGGGATGGCTGACTGCATCCCGCTTGCCCTATCACTCTCGCAGGCACGCCTGCAACTGTGGTGTGCGGCGGAACGTCTTTGAGAACCACGCTGCCAGCGGCGATACGCGCGGCATCCCCCACGTGGATATTGCCAAGGATTTTTGCGCCAGCGCCGATCATGACACAGCGTCCGACCTTCGGATGGCGGTCGCCATGCTCCTTGCCGCTGCCGCCGAGCGTAACGCTATGCAGCAGCGAGCTTTGATCGCCGATTTCGGCCGTCTCCCCTATCACGATGCCGGACCCATGGTCGAGCATGATGCCGCGGCCGATTCTTGCCGCCGGATGAATATCGATGCCGAAAACCATCGACGATTGGCTCTGCAGGTAAAGGGCGAAATCCTTGCGCCCGGCGTGCCAGAGCGAATGGGCAAAACGGTAAGTCTCAAGCGCATGGAAGCCCTTGAAGTAAAGCAGCGGGTCGATCAGCCTGCTGCAGGCCGGGTCGCGATCGTAAACGGCGGACAGGTCCGCGCGCACGATGGATCCGAATTCAGGCTCCTGTTCGACAATGCTAAGAAACGTTTGCCGGATGAGATCGGCGTTGACATTGTCGTGATCGAGGCGCTGAGCGAGGCGGTGGCAGACCGCCGTCTCCAGCTGGTTGTGATTGAGAATGTTCGCAAAGACGAGCGCAGCGAGTGCAGGTTCCGACCGCGCCACCTCTTCCGCGTCTTGCCGGATGTGTTCCCACACCGGATCGTAGGCCGTAACCTTGGTGGATTTGCGCGCGCGCTTTGTGTGCAACATAGACTGACCTCTAAACCCTGGTTTAAGGGTGGGCTAGGGAAACTTTAACCGATAAGGGAACGCTGCGCAAAGGCCGGCAGTTATGGCCTCCGCCGGAGAAACTCGAGAACTCCGTCTTTGAAAACGCGATCGCCCACAGCTTTCATATGATCGCGGCCTGGAATGTCCAGCGCTTGCGCTCCCGGTATGGCATCCGCGAGAGGTTGGGCCGGTCCAGCGATGGCGTCGTCGGTGCCCACAGCCACGAGCACGGGCATTCCGAGGGCAGAGAGATCGCCTGCCGGGATGCGGTCGCGCGTTGCCATGATGCACGCGGCTAGCGCGCGCCGGTCGCTTTTGGTTTGGTCGGCGAAGATGCGGAACCCACGGGCGTGCGGATCGTCAATCGTGGAAACATCCTCCGCTAGAAGCGCGGCCTCGATGGGGCGCGGATCGCCCACGCCATGGATCATGTTCGCGCCGAGGCCTGCGAAGACCGCGCTTCGAACGCGGGCCGGGTAGGCGAGGGCGAGGAACGCTGCGATACGCGCGCCCATGGAGTAGCCGATGACATCGGCCCGGGCGATCCCAAGATGGTCGAGCAGGCGGCGCGCATCCTCTGCCATGAGAGGGCCGGAATAAGCTTCCGGGGTGTAGAACTTTTCGCTGGAGCCATGGCCGCGATTGTCCAGAGCGATGGCGCGGAAACCTTGGCCGGCGAGAAAACTCATCCAGCGCGTATCGCGCCAATTGGTTTGTGCGTTCGAGGCAAAGCCGTGAATGAGAAGGACAGGGTCGCCCTCGCCCTCAATCGTGTATGCGATGCGAGCGCCGTCCGCCGAGACCATGTCCATGCTTCACCTCCAGCCAGGCGCTATTTTGGTATCCCCCGCGCCAATGTAAAGCCGGCGGATGGCGGCGCGTTCCAGCATTTGCAAGACAAGACGCTTGCGTGCCCTCTTATCACGAACTCCGGCAGGCCGGCGGCCGCGCGTAGATTTTCAACAACCTGCCGCTGGTGGCATTGCACAGGAGCCCGGCTTCACGCCGCGCGGCGTGGCGCAGCCTGAAAACACGTAAACGCCCCGGACGCTTCTCACACCCAGGGCGTAAAATGACTTGCGAGAGACGGCACACGCAGCCGGCGGTGCCCATGGCTGCTTAGGCCGCGGTCTCGTTCTCGCGCTGTGCGCGCACTTTCGCGATTTCGCGCTTTAGGCGGCGTGCCTTCAAGGAAAGCTCCTCGTCCCTCGCCTTCATCAGGAAGGCGTCGATCCCGCCGCGATGCTCGACCGAGCGCAATGCATTCGCGCTGATACGCATGCGCAAGCCGCGCTTAAGCGCATCGCTGAGAAGGGTGACGTTACAAAGGTTCGGCAGATAGCGCCGCTTCGTTTTAATGTTCGAGTGGCTTACGAGATGACCAACGAGGCCACCCTTGCCTGTGAGTTCGCACTGGCGCGACATGATCGGACCTGACGTGAATGGAGGTTGGGCGCGGTGCGCCAATGTAAATTTATGTAGCGCCTTGTGCCGCACCGGTCAAGCGCCCGTTGCTTGCAAAATTGCAGCTGTGCTCGGGCGCGGCTGGCCATGCAAGCCCGGCCAGGCCGCATGCGATTGGCGGGCCCGCTGCCGCGGTGCACAAATGCTCAACGCGCGCTATTTTCCGGCCGTTTGCATTTGAGTTAATGTCTTGCGTAACTCCTCTAGGAATGGCTTTAAGTTTCCGCCGGGGCAATTCGTTTGATCGTGATCTCCGTGACCGGTGATACTCTCGGCCGGAATTCCGTAGATCGATGTAAGCCATGTCACGAGCTTCGTTAGCGAGTCGAGTTGCTCCGGTGTTGGTTCCTCACGCTCGAAATCACCCTCTACGGTAATTTGGATCGCACCATCGCCGTCGAAATTTGTCGTTGAGTCCCCAGCGAAATCGATGTCGCGGCCTTCCCCGATCTTACCGTGAACGTCTATGTAATAGTGGTATGGAATATCGCCCCAAGCGGGCTTTGACAGCGATCCGGCCTTTCCAGCCTTCATGCCGAAGTTTTGGAGGCCGCGCATTTTAGCCTCAAGGCTGACTCGCGGCTGCTGACGCTCGCCTGTATGATGAATGATGATCGCGAGCGGCTTTTGCTCCTGCATCAGCTCGATTTTAGGCGGGAGGGCGCCCCATGCTGAGCGCGAAACGATCTCCGGCTCCGCGATGTCTTGAGCGAGGGCAGGGAGGCAATGCGCTGCCATCCAGAGGCTTAACACAAGCGCTCCGGCACGGCACAAGTACTGCCGCGGCGAACTGCGATCG
>JBKQIH010000226.1:0-33747 GCA_052148445.1 Rhodomicrobium sp. | reverse complement strand
ATTTCAAAAAAACGCCCGATGTTGAATGAAGAGCTGAAAAGCTGCTGCTTCGGAATCAGTATCGGCCATTTACGCAGTGTAAGGCCTACAGCCCCTCACATGTGTCTAGTTTCTGTGTCACCTGCTTTTAGCGGGTGGCTTCGCTTAGCTTTTGGAGGTAGAGAAACCCCTTGCTGAGGCGTTATGGTGACCGACAAAGGGGAACATAAAAAACACGTTATCCACGAGCACATAGATAAGCCAGAAACAGGATAAATAATGCATAGCAGATGGCTCGCTCTGATGAGGCTTCCCGTTATTCAGCTATCAGTTTCTCCGACAGTATTTGTGCTCATTGTTGCCTTGATTTTTGGCGTTTCGGCGATTGGCACCTATGCAGCCCTCCTATACGGGCCATCTACGCATAACTTGCTGTCCCTGCGCATTGCATTTTTCTGGTTTAACTTATTACTTTATCTTGTGGCGCCAGTTTGTTGGTTGATGCCGGTGTTTTGGCGCGAAGCACATCTCTTCATGTGGCTTTCTTCTAACCTGATTGCACGTATTTTAGCGAGCGAAATTCCTATAAGCACAAGGGACAAACCCATAGACGCTATTTTGTTTATGCTTGGATTGCTCATCGATGGATTGTTTTTGACAGGCGGTATTCTTGCGATCAGAGCAAAAGAAAAACCCCCTAACTGGAAGGCGAGTGGATATTTTCTCTTGTCCGCGGTCTTGCCAGCAGCTGGACTCTTTGTCTCTTTGATGCTTTGGTCGCAACAAGTCGCAAATGTTTTTTCCGTCGAGGCCGGGAAACTCATTCAAGGCAGGCCATATTGCATCGCCTCCCATCGTCGCAAATTAGAGGATTTGTCGCGGATCTCTGGAATCAGGCTGCTCAGGTCACGCTATGATGTTGGCCCAGGAGCGGGCTTCAGTTTCCTAACCTACTCACATTTTTATGCCGTTCTCGCTGTTCAGATTGGCAATGAAGTGCAGTATTGGAATTGGTCATTCAAGCAAGGCGGGTTCGTACGGGATAAGAATACGCCACAGATCCGGCTTCGGGTCGATGCGTGCGATCCAATCACTGGGGAGAAGTTCTACTATAGCGAATTTTAGCTCGTAAGCACCAGTGCAGCGAGGGCGAGCACTTCAACTGGGATATGCATGTTATCCAAGCTTGAGGAAGGCCCAAACTGAAATCGTTTTGATTGTGTGATCTGAAAAGTGAGACGGTTATGAGGATATTTCTGTGCATTATTTTATTTGTATTCTTATGTATTTTTGGCGCACTTTCGTTGAGGTACCCGATAATAAAATTCATGCATCGAGACTCGTTTCCTACATATCCAACATTTGATCCAAAAATAAAGTGGGATATAAGCAAGAAGGACAGCAAAGTAGCAAGAGCATTCTCCATTGTTCGCGAAATTCCCCACACGTTCGCGTTTATAATTTCTTTTAGAATAACTGACTCTGAAAAGGATTTAACTAAACTGCGGCCTCAGTTAACTGAAAAATTTGGCAGGGGAAGAGTCGCCATTCCAATCCGGATTAAAGTCGAGATGCTTGATGTCAACAGAATTGGCCAAGAAGCAACTGTCCTTGATGAAACAGTGACCAGCTTAGCCCACCGCAGCGCTGGCGCCCGCGAAGTTGACCGGATCATTGCGAGCCTGCGCATGGCTCCCGGCCGATACCTGGTGACCGTGACCACAGTAGAGGACACCTCTCTTCCAGACTGGATAGAGACCTATTTTTCTATTGGGTTACCCGGCTCCTCCAAGTAGACAAATAGATTTGAGCAGTTCCCTTTTGTCTGGTTTTTATTCTGCTGCCGAATTTAGTTCGAAGATCTCGAATGTCTTTTACACGACCCATTACCGCCTGAACAGCTGACCACCAACGGAATCTGACGCGAGCGTCCGGCGCTGCTGCCGGGGCTCCGCCTCGTCCTAGTTCATCCTAGAAAGGGGATTTTCGATTTCGTGAGAGCTTGTCATGATCTGGATAACATGGTGGGGACTGAACTGCTAGGGGCGCGGAGCCATCAGGTAGCTCAAGCGGCCCTAGCAGTTCAGTTTTAATAAATAAACTCGATTGCTGTAACTCGCCCTCATGGCGACGGCTTTCCGAAGGCCCTGCGGCGCCCGGACAGGCTAGCAAGACACTCCGGATAGTACCTAAATCCTGAATCTTGATGATAAGCCGGGCGCCACGCCGTAAATCGGCTTCGACGAGCTCGCGAAGAATTCGCGGATCATGAGGGAGACGATCCATACTATTCTCTGCGCTCCTCGATCCTGCGCCGAAGCGCTTTGACGGGTATGTCAATTCACCAAGCTGGACAAGCCAATCATGCTCGCTTCCGCGCCGCTTTTTCGGATGCCTTCCGTTTCGTGGCTGGCGTCTTGACGTCCTTGGGAGCGGGAACGGCAACCCTCAATGAAATCGCATTTTTAAGATCTTGATGATCAAAGGCCGATTGAAGCCTTTCGATCTCATGTTTTTCAATCTTGTGAGCCGCCGCGACTTTCCTCCATTTCGAAACTGCGACGCCAACTTCCGCGGCGATCGCGGCTGCCTCCGCCTTCTTCAGCCCGAAATACGGCGCGACGGACATGGCCAGGTCCAAGGAACCGCTGTTTTCATCTTCGTTAAGCGCCAGCTTATGAATTCTGCCGCCGATATCCGCAGGACACGGGTTCATATCGAAAGCCGGCGCAAGCCGCCATCCCTCGGAGTTAATCAGAAAACCGTGATTGCGGACATGATCATCCGTGTTGGACACAAGCACGTTAAAAACCATGCGCCGCCACATTTGCCGAATGTCCTTTTCAGGTTCGGAGCCAAATTGGCGTAGCGCGTCCACGATCTCCAAGTAGCTGCGGCTATCGTCATGATCGACGGCATTCAGCGCGGTCAGAAGCGATATGTAATGTATGCGCCCATTGCCGGGTGACCTGTCAAACCGCCGGGTCAATAAAACGGACTGAAGGCCAACCTGTTCAAGACGATAATCCGGCGCATCGACGCCAGCCTCCTTCGCCAAATCCAGCGTCACCTTTTCCCAAAGGATCACCGGCCATTCGTCTTGCTTCCACGGGAACTTCGCCATCAAAAGGCAGCCGTCTTTATCGCGCACCACGGCTTTCGGCCGGGCGCCCCCCAAAGAACCGCCCGGCGCGAGCAAAAGGCCGAGGTCGCCTTTACGTTCCTTGCCTTTCTCAATTCGCTCGGCAGCTCCTAACAACTTTCGCAGATCGACCAGAACTGGAACGGATTTGCCGGTTTGGCTCAGAAACTCGTCGGTTTCCGGATATTTGAATCTCAAAGCGCCCAACCGGGTCTCGTCGCTAACCCGGATAAGAAAATCGGCTTCAAACAGCTTCTTGACCTCTCGTCCTTCGGAAGCGGCTTGCTCCCTTTCATAATGACGCATCAGCTTTTGGCCCCATTTGTCGGGAGCCGGATCGGTGAAAGCCGCAAACAGCCCGTTAGGCGACTGATGCGCGCCCGCCGTCAGCATCAGATTTGGCGCAAGCGGAAAAGAGCCCGGCCGCTTTAGCCAGCTGTCGGCATATTTGAACGTAGCCGTCTCGCGCTGCTGTCTTTCCCTCATCCACAGCCGGCCGACAAGCACCGTGGCTTGTCCAATATCCATATAAACATCGACTTCGTGTTCCATATCGAATTATCCCTGATGCGTCTTTTCCTTCCGTACGCGTTTCGGAAGCTGCTCGTCCGCCAGCATGCGCCCAAGCGGGTCGTTCGCCACGTCGGCCAACTTCCCAAGTCCCTCCGCCAGGCCCAAGACAAAAAGGACGGTTGCATAAATCCCGAGGGAAACGCCCGCGTCCCCTTTCTCCACCCGCGCCAAACTTCGGGGATCAATGAATGCGCGCTCCGCCATCAATGCCGTCGTTATCCCACGACGCCTGCGTGCGGCCGATATGTCGCCTCCCAGCTTTTTAAGCGCTTTCCGGACGGGCAGCGGAAGCGATGTTTGCGCCTTTGAAACCCTCATGGAAACTCCATTAAATGCATATTATCGCCTCTAAGAGTCATTTAATAGCATATTATTGCCGATCGAGTCAAGTAATTATCATCATTGCATACCATTAAATGCGTATAAACGCTTGTAAAGCGCATTTAATAGCGTTTTGTGCGTCAGTCGAAGGCATTATCTTTTGCGACGAAGATCAGCCGCATGGGCGATCACGCGTTGGCCGTCATGACTTCGAGATAGGGCCGAAGGGCGTTCCATACCTTTGGGCACAAGCTTGGCCGCTTCGACGAGCTCATGGTTGACGTCAAAAGACGCGTCAGGGAGCTGGTACAGGCCACGCCCGAGCTGAAGGACGAGCGCTCGTTCTTTCATGCGCGAAATCGTAGCCGCGGTGTTGCCCGCCCTGGTCAGCTCGGAATGACGCGCCATTCTCCTCTACCGCAGAAGAGACACGGCGCGGTCTTTCTGGGACTCATGGTTTGAAGTCATGTTCCAAAACTGATACGAACTGTCGGGTATGTGAACCTTAAATACCATGTTTCCTATCAACCACTTAATTGTACAATAATTCTGATCGGCTGCACCTTCGTTGCTATCCCGCCATGCCACTCAGATGAGGCTTGCTTTCTTGCCTTCTCAGGAATTCCGCAAGGCCCTGTTCGCTTGCGGTGTAATCGCTCGGATTGAGCCGCCCGCGAAACAGCTCATAGCGCAGCCAAACCCGGTAGGTATTGACGATGTCCGTCTCGCAGTAATCCGCGATCTCCTTGATCTTGCCATCCCGAAAGTACCGGTGCCATTCGCCACCGTCGATGCCGTCCGGCTTGCCCGGGAGACCCATGATCTTGCTGAGCTCATTCAAGGTCGCCTTGCCCTGCGCGCTGAAGGACGACAGAACGTCACAAAGGTCGAGCGCGTCGTCGCTGTAGCGGTTGAAATAAGGCCGCGCCAAAAGCCCAGGCGCTGATACTTCGTTGATCATGGCCCGGTAGCGAAGAACCGGCAGATCGAAGCTGTTGCCGTTAAAGGTGACGAGCTGAGGGCTGAGTTCTATCGACGAAGGCCGCGATCAGCTGCTTTTCGGTTCTTTCCCCGACATGCGGAGCACCAAGCGCATCGACAATCCAGGCCCCCTGCTCGCGATGCGCGACAAGGGCGCCGATGCAAACAATCGAATGGTAGATGTGCTTCGGAAACTTGTCGCCAATAGCTGCCAGCACGTCATCGTCCGTGCTGACGGTCATGCCGTTCGCCACGGCATAACCGCGCAAATCGGGTACTGTCTCGAGATCCCAAACGATAACATTGCTGCTCATGGCCGAGAGCTTGGCACAGGACGAAGTTTACGAAAAGCCTGCTGCGACGGCCTGTCCCGTCACACAAAATCTCGAAACCACGCGAGGAAGATTCTGCGCCATAACAATCTGGAATCCACACGTCATCATTGTTACGTTCAACCACACTCAACCAATTCTAAAGGGCGTACTCCTCATCCATGAAGACCATCCTCATCATCGGCGCAAGCCACGGCATTGGACTTGAGACCGTCCGTCAAGCTCTCGATCAAGGCTATCACGTGCGAGCCTTAGCGCGATCGGCGTCCCAAATTCCAATTACTCATGCCGAGCTTACGAGGCTAAATGGCGATGCGCTCAGAGCCGAGGATGTTGCGCCCGCTCTAGGGGTGCCGACGCCGTCATCGAGACGCTTGGAGCCAAGGCCAGCCTTGCTATGGTCACCAGCCACACTCGGCTCTTCTCCGACGCTACGCGCATTCTCATCGAGTCAATGGAAAGCGCGGGCGTGAAACGTCTGATTTGCGTGACGGGCTTTGGCGCCGGCGACAGCCGCGAACATATGTCCTTCTTGCAGCGCGTGCCCTTCGAAATCCTGTTGGGCCGCGTCTACGCCGATAAGGCGCTGCAGGAGATGATGATCCGGCGCAGCGCTCTGTCCTGGGTCATAGCCCGGCCGGGCATCCTCACCAACGGTCCCCGCACAGGCCGGTATAAAATCCTCGATAAGCCCGCCGACTGGCGCAACGGCACGATCTCGCGCGCCGACGTCGCAGATTTTCTTGTCAAGCAAGTCGAAGATGACGCCTATCTCGGCAAGACTCCCGCATTGATCGAATAACCATGCCCCGCCGAACCCATCAAAACAGTCGAAGTCAATTTGTTGAGGGGCGTTGCGCGTAGCTCAGATCGCCATCCAAAAAGGGATCTGACCAACACTACGAAAGGGCAGGATTGAGCCCAATAAAGCCTATTGAGCTGGATGGACAAAATTTAGTAGTTTTACGACATCGCATTGGCCTAGAGACCGAATCAGCCGAGTTATGCTAGCGTTCCGAGCAAGGATGGGAGAGGTCCCACATCGTCATGGCCAAAGCCGATCAGATCAAGAAGCTAATCGCCAGCTACGGCCGGCCGGACGAATTCCGCGCGGCGGCTCTCCAGATCATTGAAGACGAACATCGCAAGGGGCACATGCCTCTCGCCTCCTCCCTAAAGCGCACACTTGACGCCCATGTCCGGTCCGAAGGCGCGCAAGGTACCGGCGGCTTGGCCAATGTCGATCTTCTTACCGATCCAGCCGTCGATCTCGTGGACGTCATCGAGCCCGCGCGCTCGCTTGCCGATATTGTCTTAAGCGCCGAGTCCCGCGCAAGCTTCAACAGGCTGATCGAGGAGCAGCGCCGCGCCGATGAGCTTAGGCGCCACCGTCTTCCTGTTCGCAGCAAGCTCCTGCTTTGCGGCCCACCGGGCTGTGGCAAGACGCTTAGCGCCGAGGTAATCGCGCGCGAGCTTTCATTGCCCCTCTATATCGCCAAGTTCGACGTTCTGATTTCGTCCCTTCTTGGCCAGACAGCGACAAATCTCCGACGCCTGTTCGAATATGCAGTACGGCGTCCCTCGGTTCTTTTTCTCGACGAATTCGACGCCCTTGCCCGAACGCGCACCGACAGCGGCGAACACAATGAGTTGCGCCGCGTAGTAAACAGCCTTTTGGTCATGATTGACCGCTACCAAGGCCGCGGCGTCTTGATCGCTGCGACTAACCTGGAGGGCGCCCTCGATACCGCCGTTTGGCGCCGCTTCGACGACGTCGTATTTCTTGCCGCCCCTTCACCTGAGGAGGCGCGTTGCCTGCTCGGCCTCACCTTCAAAAACTTTCCGGTCAATTTTGATCTGGACAGCATTGTTCCGAAACTTTCCGGTCTGACCTATGCCGAGATCGAGCGTATAGCACTCGAAGCGATCAAAACCGCAGTCCTGAAAAAGCGTAAGTCCGTAACGGAGACCGATGTCGCCGCAGCGATCAAGGCAGAGAACCGCCGCCAGAGCACGCGCCGAGAGCGCGCGAGCCGTTGATCACGATCCATGCCGCCACGCGATCACCTTCCTCTACTCCGTCTCAAGGAGGAACGCCCACGACGCAGGCGTCCTGGCTTCGGCATAGCCGTTGAACGGGATATTGGCGCTCACGGACAGCGCATTTCTCGTGAACTCGACGCCGTCACCGCGGCACAAGCCGCACGACCCAACATTCCTGGCATCGCCCCTGAACTCATTCTTAAAGTCGAGCTGACGCGGCCTATCGACGAGGATGATTGGCGCCGCGCCGGCCTTACAGTTATCGCCCAAAATCCCGGAAATGTACTCGTTCTCTTCGCCGACAACCGCGAGCTACGCGCCTTTCGGGAACGTCTTGCGGCCTTTCAAGGTGGTCCTCAGGATGGTGCCCAATCAGCCCCCTATGCCGGACTCATAGGCAACATCGAGAAGGCTGCCGAAGTCGCGCCTGCCGATCGAATTGGGCCCCGTCTTCAGGCATACGGTGTTGGCGACCTAGCCGATATCGACGGACGCAAACTCTATGTCGTCGACGTCGAGCTTTGGGATGCGGGGAACGCTGTCGACCGCCGCCTCCGCGTATTGGCGATCGCCGCCTATTTTGACGGGCTCGGCGCCGAGCGCATTGGCGAACCCTTCATCTCCGACCACGGATTGCTGCTGCTCCGCGTCCGCGCTCGCGGGGGCGTCCTCAAATCCATCATGCAGCGTCCTGAGGTCGCGCTCGTCGATCTTCCGCCAATCCCCGACCTCGGCGAGAGGGACCCGCCGTCTATCACCTTGCTGGATCTTCCACCCCTCACGGCCCCGCCCGCCCATGCGCCGCTCATCGGCGTCATTGACTCAGGCGTCAACGCCCACCCGCTCTTGGACGGTGTGCTCGTCGAGCAGTTCGGTATTCCCGCGGCTCTCGGCACCGCCGATGAGTGGGGCCATGGCACAAAGGTCGCCGGAATTGCCGCCTATGGCGACTTGCGAGAGCGGATCGACACCAGGTCATTCGCGGCCCCCGTTCGCGTCATTAGCGTGCGGGTCATCAACGCGCGAGGAACCTTCGACGACGACACCACGCTGCCAAACCAGATGCGGCAAGCCATCACATTGCTTGCCGAAAAGGGCTGCCGCATCATCAATATGTCCCTAGGTGACAAGTCGCTCGCTCCCTATGCCGACGGCCGAGCCTCGGCCTGGGCTGGCGAGCTTGACACGCTCGCGCGTGAACATGACGTCATGATCGTCGTTCCAGCCGGTAATGCAGCCTCCGGCGCGAACGCCCCCTGGGGAAATTCAAACGACGCCATTCTCAAAGCTTATCCAGCATATCTGACAACACCCCAAAACCGGCTAATCGATCCGGCAATTGCTGCCAACGTCGTAACCGTAGGCGCCCTAGCGCACGGAAACGGGCTGCGTGACGATCCCGACGATGGAGTCCAGGTGCAGGCCGTCACAAGCGCAGAAGAACCAAGCCCTATCACCCGAACCGGACCCGGCATTGGTCAAGCAATCAAGCCCGACTTTTGTGATTTCGGCGGCACGCTCGTGTTCAACGGCTTCACCGATAGGTTGCTGCGCGGTCAACACTGGTCCAGTGCCGGCATGCTGACACTTGAGCCGGACTATCGCCGATCGTTGTTCACAGCCGCGACCGGCACCTCCTATGCAGCCCCGCGTGTCGCTTACAAAGCAGCGCTCATCGCCGCGCGGCTCCCAAATTCATCCGCCAATATGATTCGCGCATTACTAGCGATCGCGTCGGATATTCCCCCCGCCACAAGGCGCCGGCTCGAGCCTGCAGCCCGGCCGAATGATGCCCCAGGCCTGATCGTACGCCAATGCGTTGGTTACGGCGTGCCTCAAGCAGCACGTGCCCTCGCATCCGAAGAACGCAGGGTGATCCTTCTCGCAGACCGGCAGGAACTCGGCATCGATCAGGTCGCCCTCTATGCTATCCCGCTTCCAGAAGACTTCCGCTCTACGAAAGGCAAGCGCACCATACGAATCGCGCTCGCCTTCGATCCTCCCGTCCGCCACACGCGCCTCGAATATCTCGGGACGCGCATGAGCTTTCATCTAATGCGCGGAATGACTCCGAACGAGATTCTCGAGTTTTTTCGCCGCCGCGAAGATGGAACGAAGCCGCCCGTCATCCCAAATACGGCCAAGTGCGACCTCGATCCTGGCATCGAGGCGCGCCAGTCAAGCACGCTCCAATGCGCCACTTTTACACAGTCGCAGAACACTGACCGTTATGGAGACGCGTTCTATCTAGCGGTCTTTACACACCGCCGTTGGGCCGGCGACGAGGTAGCTCGTCAACGGTTCGCCGTCGCCGTCGAACTGGCTCATGAGGGCTGTCAGGCCCTTTATCAGAGTTGCAGCGCACTTAATCTGGAACTGCGCACGCGGCTCAGGCTCGATGCATAGTCAGGATTACGACACCGCAAATTATCCAGGCATGTCGCAACATCAACCAGGCACCAAACTTATTGAAGCGGGCTCTATCGCAAGGCGAAAAGCGTTTTACAAATCGCCATGCCATGTCGTGAATTCTCAGAACAATTTACGAAACCCGTGTAAAACAGTTCCTCAATAAAAACAAAGCACTAGCAGAAAAACCGCTACCTTCTAAGCAGGGGGTTGGGGGTTCGAGCCCCTCCGGGATCGCCAAAATAAAATATATGTTTAATCAACAGCTTATAGTGGAAACCATGCTTTAGAGCGGTTCCCGAATTAATCGAATCGTGAGGGATTCACAAACAGGCCGAAGCAGTCGATTCTGCCTCTGTTCAAGGCGGGGGCGACGATGGCTTATTCGAACGATCTTCGTGTGCGTCTTATCCGTGCAGCTGAGAAGGGGCGGTCTGCGCGGTCGCAGGCCGGTGTGTTCGATGTGGCAGCCTCGACCGCGGTCAAATGGGTGAAGGCTTTCCGCAGCGAGGGCCGCGCCAAAGCCAAGCCGCATGCGGGCGGGCGGCGCTCGCCGCTTGAGCCTCATGCCGGCTGGCTCAAGATAAGGGTCGAAGAGCAGCCCGATCTGACGCTCCATGAGCTGTGCGTCGAGCTTTCGGGCGCGCGGCGTCGAGACCAGCAAAAGCGCGGTCTCGCGGCTTTCGCTGGTCCTGGGGTTCAGCTATAAAAAAAACGGTGCTGGCCAGCGAACAGGAGCGCCCGGACGTGGCAGCCGGGCGCCGGCGCTGGCGGGAAGGCCAAGCCAGCCTCGATCCGGGAAAGCTCATCTTCATCGATGAAACAGACTGCGCCACCAATATGATAAGGCTCAGAGGCCGGGCGCTCCGCGGCAGGCCTCTGCGGGGTTCCGCGCCGCATGGCCATTGGAAAATCACCACCTTTACAGCCGGGCTCAGAGCCGGCGGCATCACGGCGCCCATGGTTCTCGATGGCCCGATGAACGGCGAGTGCTTTAAGGCCTATGTCAACCAGGTCCTGGTCCCAACCCTCAAGCCTGGAGACATCGTCGTGATGGACAACCTTAGCGCTCACAAAAGCGAAGACATTCGCAGCGCAATCGAAGCCGCTGGCGCGGAGCTGCGCTACCTGCCGCCCTATTCCCCCGACTTGAACCCGATCGAGCAGGCCTTCTCCAAGCTCAAGGCGCACTTGCGCGAACACAAAGAGCGCTCTGTTGAAAGCCTGTGGTCCCGCATCGGCAAGCTCCTGGACAGCTTTACGCCCGCCGAATGCCAAAATTTCTTCCGGCACGCCGGATATGCTTAATACCAAATCCGGCTGATTAATTCCCTTCGCATGGCTTTGGCCACCAGTGGAACAGGGTGCTTGCGCGGATTATTTCGCGCTGGCTGACGAGGGCAACGCAGCGGCCGCTGACAGCCTTGTCGAGGTTCTCGATAGTTTCGAAATAGGTATTGACCAGAGGTTGGTCCACGAAGTCCCAGAGATGCTCGGAGGGCTGCAGCCCGGGGCTATGGGAGGGCTGGAACACGAGCCTGATGCCATCTGGAACAGCCAGATTTTCTGGCCCGTGCCATCCGGCGTTATCGAGTTGCAGGACGATCCGCTTGTTTTCACCAGCGCCCGCCGATTTAGCGAAATCCAAAAGAATAAGTTCGAACAACTCCTTTAGCGGCGCGCTACCGCACGGCGCGCTACTTGAGCGCATGCAGACCGCGTTTGAGACATTCCACACCGTGGCGCCCGTGGCCGGCTCAACAAAACCCCAGACCAAGCGCGATAGGCCGCTCACCTCTTGGTGCCCATACCGCTCGCAAGATAGGCTTCAAGCCAATCCGGTGTTCATCCATCGTCCAGAACTCGATGGCGGCTTGCGGATACTTTTATTTTTCTTCGGCAGCCGCCTCTTGCAGTTTTTTTTAGCGCCTCGCGATCCTCTTCGCCCGCTGCATCGGGATGGCGTGGCCTTGGTTTCTGGATGGTATATTCGATGGCAACCAGCGCATCCCAGCCGCGCTGATCGTGCACGGATTTAAGGCCGTGGAAGCTGGTAAGCCAGCGCGCAACCTTCGGACCCGTCCACAGGCCGCCGTCATCGGGTGACGTATTAAGCCGTTGTTTTAGCGAAGAAAGAGCATCCGGTGTAAGGATCGCGGGGGCTGCACCGTTGCCCTGCCGCAGGTCCGGCAGACTGTCCGGCCCCTGCTCGTTGTAGCGCTTGACGAGCAGCCGGATCCAACGCGCTGAAAACAAAAGGATCGCCGCCACTTCGGTAGCCGCATACCCCAAGGATAAAATCCAAATCGCATGAAAATGGCTCTTGGAAACCGGATCGACCGCTGTCTCATAGCGCGCTTCCAGTTCCGCCGCACTCAAATGCGATGCTATCGCCGTCATGACCTCGCCTCCGCTAAAGAATCATGACCCCTCCATATAACTGCTTCGATTCCCGCCGGGAATCCCGCCTTCCACAGGAATCAATCAACCGGAGTCGGTATGAGTGCCGAGAACTACATCAGCATCACGGGCGCATCGCGCGCGACGGCACGCGTGATCTCGGAGGCTTGACCGCGCTGGACGGCCTTGTCCGCACCGGCGAGCGCAAATCGGCGCGCTATTGGCTGAACATCGAGAGCACGGACAGGAAACCGGCAAGCTGCGCGATAATGCAGACCGGATTAGAGGGCATTGCTAGTGCTCAGGATCAGCGGGAGGCGGCGCCGGTGTATCTGCCGGGGCTGGCGCATTCGCCGGTGGCGAAGCGGAAGGCGCGTTCTGGACCGCCTGCGATATCCGGCGCGCAAACGCTGCATCCGGCGGCGCCTTGCTGCTGCTGGCGTCGGCGCGTTTGGCCGTTTTCAATGCTTCCTCGGACTTCGCGATCTCCTCGCGTGAATATTCGCGCTCGTTGCACGAGCATCCGCGGATATAGACTTTCCGGTAGCGGAATGCGTTCGGCATTTCACTGTACGGGCGCCCGGAGAGCGAGAACATTTGTTCCACATCCTGATTCGAGCGGTGATAAAAGAGCTCGGCCGGCGCGGCGCACTGCGAGCGGCATTTGGCGTCGTCGTCACGGAACTGACTTTCGGTCGCCGTCGTGCTGAGCGGAAAATAGAAACCGTCGCATTCCCGCACGCAAAGCGTCCTGTAGGTCGATGAGCCATACTCGGTGGCCCCGGTTGTCGCGGACCATCTGTTCGGCTCGTCGTCGCGGTCTTCATCGCTGAAGAAGGAGAAAATCGAGCCGCTCCGGCTGCTGCGCTGCGATTCATACTCCCGCACGTATTGGTCGCCGCAGCGGTTGCGGGCAAGCTCCGCGATAAGATCGCTGTGCCTTCCGCGCTGCGAACTCCCCTTCATTGCCGCTTCGCGCTGCGCTCTGAGTTGACCGAGCGTCGATTTTGCGGACTGCACCTGCCGGTCGAGTTCGATACAGCGCTGTGTGCGCCGGAGCGAGCGCCCTAACAGGAACATATCCTCATAGCAATTGGCGTGGTCCAGATCGGCTTGGAGCCGGCGATACTGGTCGTCGGCTTGGCGAAGGTCCGCTTCGATGCGGGGAAGCTGATCGCTGGAGCTTGGGCTGCCGCCTGTCAACTGATATTCGAGTTCGCGGCAGCGTGCGCTGACGGCGGGAGAACTGAAGCTGCGGGCCGGTCTGTCGTCTTCGCCATACGCGGGCCGCCGGGCATATTCCGTTGGCTCGGCGCTCCGGCCGTAGCCCGGCTGCTGCTCGGAACTCCGGCCGCGCTCGTCTTCCCATCCCCAGCCTTGGGCCGCTGCCCCTAGCGCGCCGGCTGCCGTCATGGCCGCCAGGACGCAAAGCACGCTTAAAGCGCGATTGCGAATCGTCATATCCATCCCCCGCCTATAAATAGCCATGATGGCCATGGGAAGGCCGCCGCTTCATCGGTTAACAAAAAGTATGGGCCGCGCCGGCGTTCGTTGCAACATCGGAGCGCGCGGACGGGTCGAATGGCCTCGCCCGCGGTGCTCTGGCAAATTTTACCGGCGGTTCGCAATGCGGCTTGACCGCGGAGCCATTTGCGGCGATGTTCGCGCCATGAGACAAAACGTTTCAAGCAATGGCACTGCTAACGGCGCGCGAGCGCACGGCGTGCTGTTTGCGCGCACTTGCATTATTATCGCGAGCTAACATCGAGGCTGGCGCGGCAAGCGATTTTCATTGTGAATAAAGAGCCCCGCCAGTAAAGGCAGGGCTTATGACACTGAAGCTTTACAATACGCGGACCAGGCAGAAGGAAATATTCGAGCCTATCGATCCCAGGGCCGTGCGCATGTATGTCTGCGGCCCCACAGTCTACGATTTTGCCCATATCGGCAATGCGCGGCCTCTTATCGTCTTCGACGTGCTCTTCCGTTTGCTGCGCCATCTTTACGGCGCGGACCATGTCGCATACGCCCGCAACATCACCGACGTCGACGACAAGATCAACGCACGCGCCGCGGAGGAAGGCATTGCCATCCGCGAACTCACGGAACGCACGGCGAAGCAGTTTCACGCCGACGCTGCCGCGCTGGGCTGCTTGCCGCCAACCGTCGAGCCTCGCGCCACCGAGCACATCAAGGAAATGATCTCGCTCGTGGAGCGCCTGGTTGCGCGCGGGCATGCCTACGAGGCCGAAGGGCATGTGCTGTTCGATGTGGCTTCCGATCCGGATTACGGCTCGCTGGCGCGACGCTCGCTCGACGAGATGCGCGCGGGCGCCCGCGTCGAGGTTGCGCCCTATAAGCGCGATCCGATGGACTTTGTGCTGTGGAAGCCGAGTGAGGGCGGGCCGGCCTCAAGCGGCGAAGCGGTAGGCAAGACAAAGCAGCCTGGCTGGGACAGCCCGTGGGGATACGGCCGGCCGGGCTGGCACCTCGAATGCTCGGCCATGGCGGAGAAGCATCTCGGCCAGGTGTTCGACATTCATGGCGGCGGCATCGACCTCGTGTTCCCGCATCACGAGAACGAAGTGGCGCAATCGACCTGCGCTCACGGCACCAAAATTATGGCCAACGTCTGGATGCATAACGGCCATCTTCAGGTCGAGGGCCAGAAGATGTCGAAGAGCCTCGGCAATTTCGTAACCATCCGGGACCTTCTCGATAATTGGGGGAGCTATGGCTGGCCGGGCGAAGCTCTTCGATTCAACATGCTGCGCACACAATACCGGCAGCCGCTGGACTGGACCTTCGATAGTCTCGACGAGGCGCACAAGACGCTCTGGGACTGGTACGGGCAGCTGGAAGATTTGGCGCCCGCCCGCGAGGTTCCCGAGGCAGTGCTGGAAGCGCTTAGCGACGACTTGAATGCGCCAGCGATGATCGCCGAGCTTCACAAGCTCTTCCAAGGAAAGCAATATCCGGAGTTGCTCGCAAGCTTATCTCTGCTTGGTTTCTCTGGAAAAAGGGAAAACCTCGCGCGAACCGCGAGCGCAGAAGGAAAAGCGGACGGAAAGGAAATTGAGCAGCTCATTGCCAATCGCTTGGCTGCCCGGAAGGCAAAGAACTGGGCGGAAGCCGACCGCATCCGCGATGAGCTTGTGGCCATGGGCATCACTTTGATGGACGCGAAAAATCCCGCCACGGGCGAGATCGAAACAACGTGGAAGATCGCGCGATGAGCACGGGGAAGGAACCCTCTCCCCTCGCGGGAGAGGGTGGCGGCTGCCTATGCCGGGCGCCGGGTGAGGGGGAGGCCACGAGTTCGAGGCCCCTAAGCCGGGCGCGAGACCTTCGCCATGATATGAAGGAAGCGGAACATGGGGTCTGGCACATCTTGCGCAACCGCCAATTTGCGAAAACGAAATTTCGCCGCCAATTACCCATCGGGCCGTATATAGCGGATTTCGCTTGTTACGAAGCGCGGCTCATCGTCGAAACCGATGGCGGCCAGCATGCGGATTCCGCAAAAGACGCCGCTGGGGACGCCTGGTTCGCCGCGCAAGGTTTTCACACGTTGCGGTTATGGAACAACGATATTCTCAAAAACCCTGAGGGCGTTGCTATTGTCTTTGCGATGGCTTTGGCAGGAGAAGAACACCTCACCCGGCCGCTTTGCGGCCACCCTCTCCCGCAAGGGGAGAGGGTTACTTCCCCGGCCGATGCGCGGCCAGCCTTTCCCGCAGAGGGAGAGGGTACTTTAGAGGTCACGCTATGAAAGAGCGCCTTTATCTTTACGACACCACGCTCCGCGACGGAGCGCAGACACTTGGCGTCGACTTCTCGCTGGAGGACAAGCGTGTGATCTCCGAGCGGCTCGATGCGCTCGGCATCGACTATATCGAGGCCGGCTATCCGGGCGCGAACCCGGTCGATACCGCATTCTTCGAGGCGCCCCCGCGGCTCAGGGCGAAGCTGACGGCCTTCGGCATGGCGAAACGCGCCGGGCGCTCGGCTTCGAACGATCCGGGCTTTCAGACTGTGATTCAGGCGAACGCCGCGGCGGTGTGCCTCGTGGCCAAATCCTGGGACTATCACGTGGAGCTTGCACTCGGCATCACCGGCGAGGAGAACCTCGATGCCGTCGCCGCGTCGGTAGAAGCGATCCATGCCAGGGGGCGCGAAGCGCTCGTCGATTGCGAACATTTCTTCGACGGCTACAAAGCCAATCCGCACTATGCGCTTTCCTGCGCGGTGGCAGCCTATGACGCGGGCGCGCGCTGGATCGTGCTCTGCGACACGAACGGGGGCACGCTGCCGCACGAGGTCGAGGACATCGTCGCCGGGGTGGTGCGCCATATCCCGGGCGGCCATGTGGGCATCCACGCGCACAACGATACGGAGAACGCGGTTGCGAACACGCTCGCGGCGGTCCGCGCCGGCGCGCGGCAAATCCACGGCACGCTGAACGGACTTGGCGAGCGCTGCGGCAACGCGAACCTCACCTCCATCATCCCAACGCTCCTGTTGAAGGAAGACTATGCAAGCCGCTTCGAAACCGGCATAAGTGCCGCGGGCCTTCGCACGCTGACAGCGGTCTCGCGTTCCTTCGACGAGCTTTTGAACCGCCAGCCGAATCGCCATGCGCCCTATGTCGGCGAATCCGCCTTCGCGCATAAGGGCGGCATTCACGCTTCGGCCGTGAGCAAAGAGCCTCGCACATACGAGCATGTGCCGCCCGAAAGCGTGGGCAATCAGCGCAAGCTGCTTGTGTCCAATCAAGCCGGGCGCTCCAACATTCTGGCGGAGCTGTCCCGCATCGGCATGGAGGTGGACAAGGACGATCCGCGCCTCGGCGAACTTTTGGACAGGGTGAAAACGCGCGAAGCTCAAGGCTACGCCTACGAAGCCTCCGGCGCGTCATTCGAGCTTTTGGCGCGGCGCACCTTCGGACAAGTGCCGGAGTTTTTCGATGTCGAGAGCTTCCGCGTCATGGTGGAACGGCGCCACAACGCGCGGGGCGAGCTTGTCACCGTCTCCGAAGCCGTGGTGAAGGTGCGGATCGGCGGACAGCTGATGTTGAATGCGGGCGAAGGCAATGGCCCTGTGCACGCGCTCGATCAGGCGCTCCGCAGGGACCTCGGCATCTATCAGCCGAGCATTCAGGATTTGGAGCTGGTGGACTTCAAGGTGCGTATCCTCACCGGGGGCACCGACGCTGTGACGCGCGTCCTCATCGAAAGCCTGGATCGCAAGACGGGGCAGCGCTGGTTCACGGTCGGCGTTTCGCCGAACATCGTGGATGCGTCCTTCGAAGCCTTGCTCGATTCGATCGTGTTCAAGCTGTGGTCGGACGGCGTGGCGCCGGCACCTTCCGCATAAAGTAAGAGGCGCTTCCATGGCTGCGCGATTTTGGATTTTTCTTGCTGGACTTTTTGGGGCTTCAGCTGTCGTGGCGGGCGCAATCGGGGCGCACGCGCTTCCCGGCGGCGCTTACTCCGCCCTTGAGACCTATCGCACCGGCCAGCTTTATCATGCGCTGCATGCACTCGCTCTGCTCGGGGTTGGCGTGCTCATGCTGCAGACGGAAGCGAGCCGCGCGCGCTTCGCCTCTTGGGCCTTTCAAATCGCCGCTCTTGCGTTCACGGTTGGAATCGTGTGCTTTTCGGGCGGCATTTACGTTCAGGTAGCGAGGGGGTACGCCTCCAGCGCGGGTATTGTGCCGGCCGGCGGAATGTCGTTCATCCTCGGCTGGGCCGTGCTTGCCATCGGTGCCCTCGGTATGCGCGGCAAGCGCACGGCGTGACTTCATTTCAGAGCTGAGAGAGTGTGCGTGTGTGAGAGAAGTGGAAGCCGGTGCCCAGCCCGGAGACGCGAAACTTCTTCTGCGCCTGCGACCGGCTTATAAAGGGATACAGTTTAGTGAGCGGCGGCACCGTTGACCGTGGCGGCTGCCTTGCGGCGGCTTTTGGTCTGCAGAGGGACGGCTTTTGCCTCGCGTTTGGCGGGCTTTTTCCCAGCCTTTGCAGCAACCTTTTTTGGCGCCGCAGCCTTGCGGGTGGCTTTGCGGACGCGCTCAACTTCGCAAGCGGCGATTTGAAGCAGAGAGCGCAGATCTCGCGACGCGACGACATCGAGCACGCACACAGCTTCGGCTGCCGTTGCGAGGCATTGGGCGATGGAGTCGATTGCATAAACCGCAGGAGACGAGTTTGGCATTTTTCGTTGCTTTCTTTGAAAACTGGCCCTATCGGCCGTCTTCACATATAGCAACTTATAGTTGAAACTAATCTAAGCCAGAATTTTAAATTGAAACAATCGCCTGTTTGCCTGCAATTTTGCGGACGAAGCCATGCGGAGCGGGAAGGCGGCAACCGCCGCCGTCCGGCTGTGATTTAAAGCCGCTTCAAGAGCTCCGACTTTTTTGCGGCGAATTCCTCCTCGGTAAGAATGCCCTTCTCCTTAAGTGCGCCGAGTTGCTCAAGCAGCGTCAGGATCGAACTGGAATCGAGGTTGCCGGCTGCCGCAGCGGAGGGCATCGCCGCTTCGGGCGCAACGTGGGGCTTCGCCTCGGGCGCAAATATCTCGGGCGCCGGCTTGGGAGCGGCGCCTGCGCTGTCGACTCGCGGCAAACTATCCACGCGGACAACGCCGCGCGGGCTCGTAAAGGTCAAGGACGCGTCCCCGCTTTGCTGCTGTCCAAAGCCGCCAATGTCGTAACCGGTCGTGTCGTAGACCTCGACCCGGCCGCCGAAATCGATTGCGAGCCGGTTTGTGCCGGGAAAATAGGCATAGCGCAAATTATTCTGCGAACCCGTCGACGACGCATTTCCAAGCTCCGCCGGCCACCAGCCGAAGGAGGATGACGATTGCGGCACGTAAAGGCTGACGCCGCTGCCTCCGCCCCCCTGGTTTTGGAACTGAGCGCCTCCTTGGCTTTGTTGCTGTGCGCTGCCCTGGCTTTGCGACTGAAATTGAGGAACCGGCGCCCAAACGCCCGGCTGATTCGCGAGCAGGTTCGACAATTCGTAGCAAAGATTGTCGACGGTCGCCTTCAGCGAGTTGTTGAACATATCGCCAACCATGGTCATGCCGCCGAGCATCCACTGGCCACCGCCGCCAAGTTCCGGCACATTGAACTGCGCCATGGTGCCGCCGCCCCTCGACACGGCATCCAGCATCGCTTTCACGGCGTCGAAGCTAATTCCGTAGCGCTGGGCGATGCCCGCCACGATCTGTTCGCCCTCGGGCGTAAGCTTAGGCATGGCAGCTCCTCTTTTGCTGGTATTTGGCTCAAATGAGGAGCGCGTATCCGGATTACAATGTTGCATTGCGAAAACATAAGTGAGCATCTCCGTTGGGGGGAGGAAATGCCGTTAACCTTTGCTGTTCGCATTGCTCCGCTTGCTCCGCAGGCGCTGCAGCTTCTTCATGCGTTCAAGCGCCTTGCCAAAGCTTGTGGCTCTTTCGACTGAAGCGGACGGCTATCGTCGCTTGTTTATTGGTTTAACAATCCCCTTAAGCCGAGGGTCGCAAGGGGTCGTGAGTGAGCCCCGGCAAGCCGGACGCAATTAGAACGGCGCACCCAACCCCTCGTGCCTAGGGCAGTATCCGGCATCGCGGTAGGATATTGCCAACGCGATCTCCGCCCCGGCCCCAAGCGGTATCCAATAGCAGGCCGGGCGCGCCCGCACGGCGCGCCTAGTGCAGATGCCGCCGCGGCGGCATGCCGGCGGTGCGGCCTTGCGCTGGATCGCTGAACAGCTCGGCGAGCTTCTCCGTCATCGCGCCGGCCAACTCCTCGGCGTCGGTGATGGTCACAGCACGCCGGTAATAGCGCGTCACGTCGTGGCCGATGCCGATGGCGATCAGCTCCACAGGCGAATAGGTTTCGATCTCGTGGATAACCTGGCGCAGATGCTTCTCAAGATAGGTTCCTGAGTTTATCGAGAGCGTCGAATCGTCCACAGGTGCGCCGTCGGAAATCATCATGATGATACGCCGCTGCTCCGGCCGCGCCAACAGGCGCGCATGCGCCCAGGCCAGCGCCTCGCCGTCGATATTCTCCTTGAGCAGGCCCTCGCGCATCATCAGGCCGAGATTGCGCCGCGCGCGCCGCCACGGCGTGTCGGCAGCCTTGTAAATGATGTGGCGCAAATCGTTGAGCCGGCCGGGATTTGCCGGTTTGCCCGCGGCGAGCCATTGCTCGCGCGCTTGGCCGCCCTTCCATTGGCGCGTCGTAAAGCCCAGAATCTCAACCTTCACGCCACAGCGCTCCAGGGTGCGGGCGAGGATGTCGGCACAGCAGGCAGCAACCATGATCGGCCGGCCGCGCATAGAGCCGGAATTGTCAAGCAACAGCGTCACCACAGTGTCGCGAAAGGTCGTGTCGCGCTCGCGTTTGAAGGAGAGCGATTGAAACGGATCGGTGACGACGCGCGAGAGCCGCGCCGTGTCGAGCGTGCCTTCCTCCAGATCGAAATCCCAGGCCCGGCTTTGCTGCGCGAGGAGGCGCCGCTGCAGCCGGTTTGCGAGCCGGCTGACGGCGACGTGCAAAAGGGCAAGCTGCTTGTCGAGGAAGCTGCGCAAGCGCTCAAGCTCTTCAGTGTCGCATAAGCTTTCGGCGCCGGCGACCTCGTCGAACTGGCGCGTGAAGGCGTGATAGCCGAAATTTTCGGGCGCATCGAGGACGGAGGCGTTGGGCCGGCCTGGAGGCGCCTGGGGCTCGCCGGCCCCCTCGTGCTCGGCGGGATTGTACTCTTGCTCTGGGACTTGAGCCAGTTCGCCTTCCTCAAGTCCCTCTGCGGATTGGGTCTCGTCCACCTCGGCTTCCGCAGGCTGAGCGTTCTCCTCGTCCTGCTCCTCGCCGCCTTGAGACGCAGTATCTTGGTTTTCGCTCGCCTCGCGGTCATTCTCTTCGTCTTGAGCGTTATCGGGCGGGCCTTCCATCAGCTCAAGTGCAACGAGGATATCGCGCATCAACTTCGCGAAAGCAGCCTGATCGTCGACGGCGCTTTCAAGGCGCTGAAGCAGCGGCCCAGCCCGGTCCTCGACCCATGGGCGCCAGACCTCCACGATGCCATTGGCGCCACGCGGCGGCTTTGCACCGGTCAGCCTTTCGCGCACGATCAGCGCCAGCGCCTCGTCAAGCGGTGCGTCTTGGCGGTCGATGTCGCGCTCCGGCATTCGCTCGTAATGGCTTGCAAGTTTCGCAGACAGGTTTTTGGCGACGCCGCGCATGCGGATTGCGCCAACCGCCTCCACGCGCGCGCGCTCGACCGCATCGAACGCTTCGCGCGCGGCGCTCTCGGCAGGCGCCAGCGCTGCATGTAATTTGGCATCGTGCGCGGAGACCATCAAAGCGATGGAATCGGCATGGCCGCGGATGATCGCCACTTCCTTGCGCGACATCGCGCGGCTTGGCTGCGGCAGGTGCACGGTTTTGCCGTCGTAGCCCGGCGCGTCGGAGCCGAACAAAACATGCATGGATTTGCTGGCGGCAAGCGCCCGCGTCGCGAGCGTCACCGCGCGCTTGAACGGTGCCAGCGGATCGGGTTTCTTTTTAGCGCTGCTCGGCATATCGCCCGCCCCCTTTGCGCCGCCGCTAAGCTTCGACGAGGTCTAGCCGCTTTTCGATGCGGGTAAGCCGGGCATCCATGGTGTCGATGCGATGCTCAATTCTTGTAACATCGCGTCGCAGCAAGGACACTTGCTCTTTAGGCGAGGGCAAACGCGAAACATTGTTCTCTAGGCTATCGAGAATGCGGTCGAACTTCGCGTCCACGCGCTTGAAGTATTCATGCGTAATGTTTATAGGATCGTCCGCCATTGTTAGATCGTCTTTCGTTAACCGAGCGCGATGTTTGCCGTCGAGGCGGGCAGCTCTTCGCCGAAGCAGCGCTGATAGAACTCGGCCACAACCCCGCGCTCCAGCTCATCGCATTTATTGAGGAAGCTCAAGGTGAAGGCGAAGCCGACGTCCCCGAAGATGGTGGCGTTCTCGGCCCAGGTAATGACTGTGCGCGGGCTCATGACCGTGGAAAGATCGCCGTTCACGAAGGCGGCGCGGGTAAGGTCCGCAAGGCGCACCATATTGGCCACGGTCCGGCGGCCCTGCTCGGTTTGATAATCCTTCACCTTGGCGAGCACGATGTTCACCTCGTCCTGGTGGGGCAGGTAGTTGAGGGTGACCACGATCGACCAGCGATCCATCTGGCCCTGGTTGATTTGCTGTGTGCCGTGATAGAGGCCGGACGTATCGCCAAGTCCAATGGTGTTGGTTGTCGAGAATAGCCGGAATGCTGGATGCGGGCGGATCACGCGGCTCTGATCGAGTAGGGTGAGCTTGCCTTGCACCTCAAGCACGCGCTGGATGACGAACATCACATCGGGCCGGCCCGCGTCGTACTCGTCGAATACCAGGGCGGTGTTCGACTGAAGCGCCCACGGCAGGATACCCTCGCGGAACTCGGTGACCTGCTGACCCTCGCGGATCACGATGGCGTCCTTGCCGACGAGGTCGATGCGGCTCACATGGCTGTCGAGGTTGATGCGGACACAAGGCCAATTCAGCCGCGCCGCCACCTGCTCGATATGCGTCGATTTGCCAGTGCCGTGATAGCCCTGAATCATCACGCGGCGATTGAAGGCGAAGCCTGCGAGGATCGCCAGCGTCGTCTCGCGATTGAACAGATAGTCGGGATCGAGTTCGGGCACATACTGGCTCGGCTGCGAATAGGCAGGAACGGCCATCGGACTGTCGAAGCCGAACAGCTGCCTCACAGACACGGTCATGTCCGGCAGGCCGGCGTGACCCGCTTCACCCTTCATCATCGCTTCCCTCGGTACCTCTGAATTGCGTTTTGCCTTTTGGCCCTTGGCGGGCTGCTTCATCGCACGAGCCCGGCCTGCTTCAAGTAATTGTAAGCGGCGAGAACCTCGCGGAACCGTTCTTCGGAACTCCGGTCGCCGCCATTGTGATCGGGATGGTGCAACTTCACGAGTGCCTTGAACTTTATCTTGATTTCGTCAGGGCTTGCGTTTTCGTCAAGATTGAGGGTTTGAAGATGCTTCCGGGCTCCCTTGAGCACCACGCGCTGCCTGACTTCGGCGGGATTCGGGCGCTGCTGGGTTCGTCCACGCATTGTCTTCAGTATTTCCAGCGGATCGGCGGCATCTTGGCCGCCTCTCAAGGCGTCGGCGGCAGCTGAATCCGCCCCATGCACGCCCATCGACCAAGTGGGCCGGTGCCCGGTCGCTGCGGATTTTTGAAAGTCGGCGACCGCGCCGTCGTCCATGCCTGCGAAATAGTTATAAGACTTGTTGTATTCCGACACGTGCTCGCGGCAGAAATAATAATATTCACCCTCGGAGTCGCGGCCCTTCGGGGCCCGGTGCGAGCCGCGCTTCGAGCAATTGCCCCACTGACAAGCCTGCGCAGCCGCCGGCTGCGCCTCGGAGCGGCCCCTTCCACGCCCGCGGCTTACGCGAATGCTGTCGAAATATTTCGAGTCGAGTTTCATCGGTTTAAACTGATCCTGCTTCGCGTCACCACTTGATAGAGGAGCCGCTCGGAACAGTATGCGGCGGCGGAAGCTCGCTTACAAGGTCTTGACACGAGCGTAATTCGTGGTCCGTAAATTGAAGGCGATCGCGCCCGCGATCTGGACGCTATGGAGGTATCATGACACTCGAGAACTCTATCCGCGAGAAGTTGTCGAAGGCTTTCGCGCCTTCGGACCTCATCGTTGAAAACGAATCTGCGAAACATGCGGGCCACGCCGGGGCGCGCGATCATTTGGGCCGCCATACGGGTGAGACGCATTACCGCGTTGTGGTCGTTTCCGCGGCATTCGAGGGCAAAAACCCGGTCGAGCGGCACCGCCAAGTCAACGCGGCGCTCAAGGACGAGCTTGCCGGCCCGGTCCACGCGCTCGCCATCAAGGCGCTCACGCCCGCCGAAGCCGCCCGCTAGGCAAGCTTTAGCGGTTTCACCAGCCGACGCCTTCGATGGCTTCAGCCTTTTAGCCACCGAAGGGCCGAAGGTGCTTCTTGCCCGCTCTCGACGGCAGTTGGTGGACATTGAGCGGACATAGCGAATACCACCGGGCGCGGGTGTCCCAAGAGGGAATTCGGGCGTGGCTACACCAACCACCGATTTGCGGTGCAAGCCTGCCCTAATGGGAGAAAATCTTGGAGAGGAACTGCCGCGCCCGCTCGGAGGAAGGCTTGACGAAGAAATCCTCCGCCAGCGCGTCCTCGACGATCTCGCCTTTGTCCATAAAAATGACGCGATTGGCGACCTTGCGGGCAAATCCCATCTCGTGGGTCACAACCATCATTGTCATGCCCTCAAGCGCAAGTTCCACCATGACGTCCAGCACTTCGCTGACCATTTCTGGGTCGAGCGCCGAGGTCGGCTCGTCGAACAGCATGGCGACCGGTTCCATCGCCAGGGCACGCGCAATTGCGACGCGCTGCTGTTGGCCGCCCGAGAGCTGGCCCGGATATTTTAAGGCTTGATCGTCAAGTCCGACGCGCTGGAGCAGCCCGGCCGACCTTGCGGCCGATTCGTCCTTGCTGCGGCCCAGAACCTTCCGCTGCGCAAGGCAGAGGTTTTCCATGACGGTAAGATGCGGAAACAGCTCGAAATTCTGAAACACCATGCCGATCTGGGAGCGTAGTTTTGGCAGGTTCGTCGCCGGATCGTTGACTTTGACGCCGGTCACGTAGATGTCGCCCTCTTGAAACGTCTCCAGCGCGTTTACGCATTTGATAAGCGTGGATTTGCCGGAACCCGACGGGCCGCAAACAACCACGACTTCGCCTTCTGCAACCGATGCAGTGCAGTTGCGAAGCACCTGGAAAACGGGCGTGTACCATTTGCTGACGCCGGTCATTTCAATCGCAGGCCGGGCGTGGCGGTCCTGTGAAGCCCTCGAAGACGCTTTGATTGCTGCAATCATGGAGTGAACCCGCCATTACCTGGTAAGAGCGCCGCGCGCCTGGAGGCGCCTGACAGCTGACGAAGCCGCGAAGGAGATGACGAAATAGACAATGGCCGCGAAAAGATACATCTCGGTCAGCCGGCCGTCGCGCTGGCCGATTTTTCCCGCTATTCCCAGAAAGTCGTTGAGAGAGAGAACGTAAACCAAGGAGGTGTCATGAAAGAGCACGATCGTTTGGGTCAGGAGAACGGGCAGCATGTTGCGCAAGGCTTGAGGAAGCACGATATTGGCGGTTACCTGCCAATAGCTCAGGCCGAGCGCATAACCGGCGGCCACTTGGCCCTTTGGCAGCGATTGAACCCCCGCGCGCACGATTTCGGAGAAATAGGCGGCTTCGAACAGGGCGAAGGTTATGAGCGCGGAAAGGAAAGGATCGATGGCAATGGGGCGCTCGGAACCAGCGATAGCCTGCGCGATGTAAGGCACGAGGAAGTAAAACCAGAAAATTACCAGAAGAAGAGGTAGCGAACGGACAAGGTTTACATAAGTGGCTGCGATTTGCGGTATCATCGGCAATCCCGATAATCGCATCAGCGCTATGAGCGTCCCAAAAACAGTTCCAACCAGGGTCGCGAGAAAGGTGAGCTTCAGTGTGAACACCATGCCGGTGAGAAACAAATAAGGGGCGGCCCGCATAATCTCGCCGAAGTCGAAATTCGAGAACATCTGGAACCCTCATTTTGCAGCGATAAAGCCCGGCACCGCTATCCTGCGCTCGAGGAAGCGCATGACGTAAGTGACGCAGATGTTCAAAGTAAGATAGATGACCGTGGCGGCGGTAAAGGCCTGAAAGGTTTGGAAAGTATAGCTGTCCATGTTCCGGGCACTTTGGGTCAGCTCGGCTGCGCCAATCGTTAGAGCGACCGACGAGTTCTTGATCGTATTCAAAAGCTCCGAGGTAAGCGGCGGAAAAATGATCCGGTAAGCCATGGGCAAGAGGATATGGCGGTACGCCTGAATGGTGGTGAGACCGAGGGCGGTCGCCGCCATCTTCATGCCGTGCGGCATGGCGTTGATACCAGCCTTTAGCTGTTCTGCGACGCGAGCCGACATGAACAAGCCAAGCCCCATAGCTGCTGTATAGAAGTTCGCGTTGGGTAGATGCTTGAGCCATAAGCCGGCGGAGGCCGGAAGCAGCTCGGGCAAGACAAAATACCAAATGAACAATTGCACGAGCAGAGGAATGTTTCTGAAGAACTCCACATAGGCTCCGCTTATCCTGCGGGCGAGCGGCGAGGGCAGCGTGCGCATAACGCCCGCGGCGGAACCAAGTGCGAATGCAACAATCGCGGCGATGACGGAAATATAGAGCGTCAGTTTAAGACCGAGAAGCAGCGTGTAGGCATAGGAACCGGTGCCCTCCGCCGACTCCTGCCAGTATACGCTGAACCACGCGGCTATTTTTTCCACGGCTTTACGGTATCCTTTGCCAGAATTGCTTCGCGGCGCGTGTGCGAACCGGCCTGCGCCGGGAATCTTATCTCACATAGGCAGCCGGATCGGGTGAATCGATCGGGTCATCGAATTGCTGCTTGAGCGCTGGGCTGAGGGGAAGATTCAGATTGACATTCCGAGGCGGGATCGGGCTCTCGAACCACTTTTTGTACAGTGCCGGTCCTTCCGATTTCAAAATAGCAGCGCTTGCATCGTCGACCACCTTTTTGAAGGCCGGATCGCCCTTCGGGATCATGATGCCGTACGGCTCCGCCTTCGAGAATGAATCGCTGGAAATCACGTAAAGGCTTGGATCCCTGGCATTTGCGACGAACCCCGCAAGCAGAATGTCATCCATGATAAACGCGGTGGCGCGATCCGTCTCGACGTTCAGAAACGCCTCCGCGTGATCCTTGGCCGTGAGGATCGTCATCCCCATCCGATCGGCAATGTTGCGTTCGTTGGCCTGCTTGATGTTCGTGGTTCCTGCCGTCCCAACCACAGTCTTGCCCTTCAAATCGCCGATCGATCTGATATTGCTTGCTTTCTTCGTAACGAATTTGCTTTCGGAAAGAAAATGCGCGTTTGTAAACGCAACCTGCTTCGCGCGTTCGGCGTTATTGGTGGTCGAGCCGCATTCGAGATCGACCGTGCCATTTGCGATGAGAGGAATGCGGGTCGAGGATGCGACCGGGATATACTTCGTTTGAATGCTGCCGTTCTTAAGCTCATTTTTTACCGCCTCGACGATCGCGGCGCAGATGTCCATGGCAAAGCCGACCGGCTTGTTGTTCTCATCGAGGTAGGAGAACGGGATCGACGTTTCCCGGTAGCCGATCCTGATCTCGCCGGTGTCCCTGATTTTCTTGAGAGTACCTGTGAGTTCTTGGCCTTGCACTGCACCGGAGAGTGCAAGCAAAACAAACCCAATTGCAAATCGTAATAGGGTCATAAGTCCAAACTCCACTGTTGTTTAGAGAAAAAAGTCGATAGCCGCACCTTGGCGCGGCGGATTGAATGGGATCAACACCGGCTGTCCGAAGGCTCCTTCCCGGAAGCGGCGCATTTCTGGATTAACGGCTCCTTTCCGGCAAGATGCGATGGCAAGGCGGGTGCGGAACCGTCTGGCCGCACGCAAAACTGCTTTAATTGCCATTCGGTGAGAGCGGAGAGACTCGCTAAATCGGCACCCGTGACATCCGCTCCTTCAAAGTCTTCTCTCCCGTTCAGCGAAGCTTCCTCGAACTTGGCGCCGCATAGATTGGCGCGCTCGAAGCTAGCACCCTGCAACTTGACGTTCCTGAACTGCGCACCCCGGAGATTTGCCTGGTCGAAAACTGTATGACGGAGGTCGGAACCGTTCCATTTCGAATAAGAGAGGTCCGCATCTAAAAACGACGAACCCACAAAGAATGAATTTTTGTCCGACATTTCCGCAAGGCGTGAATGCGAAAAGGAAACACATAGGAAATATGAATTCGATATCGAAAGTCCGCGTCTCTTATAATAGATAAAATCCATTATGCTTTGCTGCTCGCTTTTGTTGCTTGGGCAGAATAAACCGTCAACGAACGAGAAATCTTGAATGACAGCGCGAGAAAAAGAAAAAGAGCCATACCTGCATGTCAGCCAATTGTCTGTGCGCCCCTCAATAAACTCGTCAATTTTTGGCTTTAAATAATCCCCGCTATACATATTCTTTGGTAGATAATAAAAACCGTCCAAATCGTAACATGGCGCAAGTTCGGTCAACGCCCACTTTATCGCTAAGTCGTTCGTCGTTTTAGGCCCCGCTAACTCCCATGCGTGGCCCTTCATTTCAATAGAACCTATACGTCTTTCAAGATACATTTGAAAGGAGGTAAAAAGAATTCCGGCAGAGAAAACTAGAACTCCCCAGACCTTCAAGAGCTTGTTCATATTAGCGTCTCGCTACTATTACAACTAATCTTACTTGACGCTCTTGGTTTGGTTCGCTGTCCTCACAATCATTTTTTGTCTTGTAGCATCGGGCTTCGCCGTCGCCACGCGCAACAACCGAAATATTCTTGATGCCCTTATGCTCAATAAAATCGCGGATATAATCCGCTCTGCACTTCGAAAGCTCCAAATTATCAGAAAAATGACAATTGGGATCTTGCATTTTGTCTGCGACCCGGATCCCATCGGTGTGGACTTCGATTTCAATAGTTACATTGTGGTGCTGACTGAGAAACTGTGAAGCCCGGGGCAGGGCGCTTTCGAGGCGCGCCGAAATCTTCTGAATCGACGTATCGGATAGTTTGTGAGAAAAGGGAAATACAAGATAGTAGGCATTTCGAGCGTCATCATACCGGACAAATGTGTTGATATCGAATTTATCGAATGGAGGCGGAGTATTTGGGCCGGCATCTTGTGCAAGGCTAAGCAGAAACATCTTGACGTCCGATAAACTTGCAAGTTGCGCCGGCTTTGGATCCGGTTCCTCCGTGGCGTTATTTTTGGGCTCCCCATCTTTTTCATTTACTTTTGGCGGAGCATCAGATTTCGCTGGTGCTCCCGTTTCCGGTCCCAATTTGCAGTGGTTCGCTAAAAGTGTAGTGTGAGATTTGCTTGGGTCGCAGCGGTCCGTTCCTTGTGAGAAACTTGGATAAGCAAAGCCTGCGCTCGAAAGGAGATAAGCTATCCCCACGAATGCAAGCAATCTTAAGTTCAGATACACGACAAGCTGATGCATGTTGCGCCAAGGATCGGGTTAGTTCGGCTTTGCCGAGCGCAAGGCTTCTTCCATGAATTCATGCCGGGCCCAGCGCTTACCCAGGCTTTTTGCAGGGTCCCAGCCCGCCCATTTTGGGTGAGTACCCTTCCCGGCTTGATTCCGGAATTCTGCTTGCTTTCGCACGAGCCCGAGGCAGAAGGCTTTGAGGTTTTGACCGCGTGTTTGGAGCCGGTAATTTCCCCCCCAAACGGCCAGAATGGCGGGCACGGCCACGGTTCTAATCCGTGCTTGCGATCCCATTAGACCGGTGTAACCATCGTTTTCATCGAACACACCGGGCTGATAGACATCGAGCGACTCCGGCAAGTCGACAATTTCGACAAGCTCCAGACCGTCCTCATCCGTAATGTTCTTAAAGAGCGTCAGCGGCTTTCCGCCTACGTAAAACATTGCGTCGATTTTATCGGGAGAAGTCTTCGGTTTCCGCAGCTCTTCGAGCGCCTCTTCATAGTTTTTGTATCTAAAATTGGCGTTCTTGATACCAAGGTTCTCGGAAATAATCGTGGCTGTAAGCGCGGTTCCAGACCCCTTCGGCCCCACATTGACGATAATGTCTGTCACCGAACCGTAGAGCCTGCCGCAGGCACCGCGGCGGCACACGACGTGGACTTCCTCGCTATAGATTTGAGTTAAATATTTAATATTGTCGATGATGTTCTGATACTTTCCCGAGCTGACATGCTCGAGTCTGAAAAGCTCCAGCACATCGGCCTGAACGAGACCCACGTCGGTACTGTTGAGGTAAAGCAAGTCTTCTATATTCTGAACGGAACCGCGCCCCGTCATCGGGGTGATGCGGAGCCCTTCACCCTCGCTGAATTCCGGTCCCTTGAAACCGTCCAGCAAGCGCCTAATATCATCGGCAACTTGGATGTAAGTACCCTTTGCGCTGCCTGAGATTAGACCTAGCCGGCGTTTGTTGAGGTCGGCGGTGCACTCAGCGGGCGCTCTCTCACAAATTGAAATTGTTTGAGCGGATGCGATGTTCGCCTCACCCAAAATCAGTCCAACGAAGACGGCTGCAAGAATCTTGCAGCCCCGAGTAATGTACATAACTAGCCCCCCACATGAAGCTGCACAATCGAAAAACATATAATCCGCTTTAATGACTATTTAACGACATTTAATCACGCAGGCAAAGCTCGGACAAGCCGGCAATAGTAGGTAGGACAGCATGCCGCACAGGAATTTCCCGATCAGTCGCGACACTGCCAAATTAGCTTTTCAACAGTGCCGGTCCAAGGCGGTCCCGGACTACCGACGCCAAGACCGCTATAGACCGGCAACAGAAGAAAACGTTGGCGAGCCCAAGGAATCTTGCTTAGCGTAATGTGCGCTTGTTCGTCATCGCGAGGCGGCCCTTGACGCCGTGGCGATCCAGGGCGGCATCCGTGACAAAGCCATGGATTGCTTCGCTGAGTTTACCCTGGCCTCCGGGCCGCGGCTCGCAATGAAGCAGTGCCGCTGTCGTCAAAGATGCTCCAGATCGAGGACATACGATGCCCACTCAAATCGATGGACCAAGGCTCGCGCCCGCCGCCGGAGGCGCGCCGCAACAGCTTGTGACCTTTCTTCATGGCTATGGTGCCGACGGAAACGACCTGATCGGGCTTGGCCGCGAGTGGGCGCGGCTGTTGCCGAACGCGGCCTTCGTCTCGCCGCATGCACCCGAGGGCCTGCCGGGCGGGTTCTTCGGCGGGAGGCAGTGGTTCAGCCTTGACACACGCAGCGAGCGCGAGTGGGAAGAAGGCGTGCGCCGGGCCCAGCCGGCGCTGGAGGCGTTTATCGTGGGGGAGGCAGCGCGCCTCAAACTGCCCATGAGCGCGGTAGCGCTTGTGGGGTTCAGCCAGGGAACGATGATGGCGCTGCAAACGGGCCTGCGGCTTGCCGAAGCGCCGGCGGCGATCATCGGCTTCTCGGGGCACCTTGCCGGGGCGATGCGCCTTGCGAGCGAGATCAAATGCAAGCCGCCAGTGCTGCTGATCCATGGCGCGGACGACGACGTCATTCCCGTCCCGGCGATCCACCATGCGAGGGCCGCGCTCGCCGCGGCGGGCGTTCCGGTCGAATGGCATATCCGGCCGGGGCTCGGCCACGGCATCGATCCCGAAGGGCTGATGGCGGCGGGGCTTTTTTTGCGCGCTTCCTTCGGCCTGGGCTAAGCAATGGCGCATACGCCACGGCCACGGAGTTGAAGGCAAGGCCGGACTCTTACAACAAAGCCGGCCATAGAAGCGGTTCCCGCGGAAAAGCGGCACGGGTTTTTGCTCCGCAAGCTGGCTGTCTAACTGCATCGCAGCTGCTGTGCCTTCACTATGAACCATGCCCCCACCTGTCAGGCCCACCCATTGCGGTTCTTCGTTTGGGTACTCGCACTCTCAACACACTTTTATGTTTGGGGCGCATTTTGGCCAGTTCGCGGGCATCCATTCGGCCTTCCTGCTACGGTTGTGATGATTGTTGTGCCTGCAATCGTGGCGACGGCGTTTACGCGCCACGAATCCGGCGCCGCGGCAGGCTAGGGCGCTCTGGCGGCGCGCCGGCGACGTCAAGAGGGTAACGAGCCTCTGGTGGCTACTCGCGGCGCTGCTTTTTTTGCCGGCCGCTTCGCTACTCGCCTATCTCATCGCGCCTTTGGCCGGCCTGTCGCTTCCGGCAAATATCCTGGTTCCCTTTTCCTTGGCGCCTTTGCTTTTCATCGATTTTTCGGCGCGATCTTCGAAGAGGTGGGCTGGACGGGCTGCGCAACCGAGCCGCTGCAAGCCAAATACGGCATCCTTGGCGCCGGGCTCATCATCGGCGCGGTTTGGGCGCTCTGGCATCTCGTGCCCTGGCTTAGTCAAGGGCACGCGCTTTCATGGGTTATGGGCCAGACACTCACGGACCTGATCGCGCGCACCATAATGGGATGGATTTGCGCGTTTGGCGGACGGAGCCTGTTTCTGGCGATAGCCTTCCACGCGACGATCAATACGTCCTACAGCTTGTTTCCGAACGGGGGAACTTACTACGATCCGTTCGTAATCGCGGCGGTTTTGGCCGTCATGACCGGGATGACCGCCTTTGCATACTCAATCGTAGGCCGTACATCGTCATTAAAGGCGCGGTAGGGTTCGAGCAGTCCAACAAGCGTGCCGGTTAAGTCCTGCTCAACGCTGCGCCGAGTCAGCGCCGCTGCCCCGCGGCCAGCCGCGCTTTGAGATGCGTCCGGCCGAAGCCGAAGTAGATCGCCATCCCCACCACAAGCCAGGCGACAAGCCGGATCCACGTGTCGATGTCGAGCGAAACCATCATGGCGAGGCAGACCAGGATGCCCCCAATCGGCACAAACGGCAGCAAGGGCACGCGGTAGCCGCGCTTCATCTCAGGATGGGTTTTGCGCAAGATCATCACGCCCGCGCAAACGATGATGAAAGCTAGCAGCGTTCCGATCGAGGTCATGTGCCCGAGAATACGGATCGGCACGAGGCCGCCCAGTAACCCCGTAGCCGCCATGAAAACGAGGTTCGAAACCCACGGAGTTTTCCACTCTGAATGCAACGAGGAGAAGACTTTGGGCAGGAAGCCGTCGCGCGACATTGCGTAGAAGACGCGGCTCTGCCCCAGGAGCATGACGAGCATCACGGTTGTGAAACCGCCGATCACGCCGAGCGTCGTCGCCGTTCTCAGCCAGTGGAACGGCGTCTGGTTGATGGCTGTCACGACCGGGTGCGCATCGTTATGCAGGTCTTTGTAATTGACGAGGCCGGTCAGTACGAAGCCGAAGGCGATGTACAGGACCGTGCAAATGACAAGCGAGCCAAGGATCCCGATGGGCATGTCGCGCTGCGGATTTTTCGCCTCCTGCGCCGCGGTCGAGACGGCGTCGAAGCCGATATAGGCGAAGAAGATGACGCCGGCCCCGCGCAAAATGCCGGACCAGCCGTATTCACCGAAGGTGCCCGTGTTCTCCGGGATGAACGGCACATAGTTCTGCGCTTTAACATAGAAGACGCCGGCTCCCACCACCGCGAGCACGACGGCAACTTTGATCACGACGATAATCGAGTTGACGCGCGCGGATTCCTGAATGCCGCGGATGAGGAGTGCCGAGATCAGCACAATAATGAACATCGCCGGCAGATTGACGATGCCGTGCACTACGGTGCCATCGGCAAGCGTGGCGGTCTCGAAGGGAGACAAGGTCCACTGCGCCGGCAAATTGATGCCGAAATCGCGCAAGAAAGCGGTCACATATCGCGACCAGCTTACCGAAACGGTGCCCGCGCCGACGGCATATTCGAGAACGAGGTCCCAGCCGATGACCCAGCCCGCGATCTCGCCTAGCGTCGCATAAGCGTAAGTGTAGGCGCTGCCCGACACCGGGATCATGCT
>JBKQIH010000225.1:0-7174 GCA_052148445.1 Rhodomicrobium sp. | reverse complement strand
TGTAGCCGTATCCCCGGAAAAGCTGATCGACCTCCTCATGACTGATCCGCGCGAGGACTGTGGGATTGGCGATTTTGTACCCGTTTAGGTGCAGGATCGGAAGAACTGTGCCGTCCCTGGCCGGGTTCAGAAATTTGTTGGAATGCCAACTGGTCGCCAGCGGCCCCGTCTCCGCTTCTCCATCGCCAACGGTACATGCCACGATCAGGTCGGGGTTGTCGAAGGCAGCACCGAAAGCATGCGACAGCGCGTAGCCCAATTCGCCGCCCTCATGGATCGAGCCAGGCGTCTCTGGCGCGACGTGACTTGGAATACCGCCGGGAAAAGAGAATTGCTTGAACAGTTGCTTCATGCCCGCTTCGCTGGCGGGAATACTGGGATAGGCTTCGCTGTAGGTTCCTTCGAGATAGGCGTTGGCGACCAGGGCCGGACCGCCATGGCCCGGACCTGTGATATAGATCATGTTCAAATCATATTTCTTTATGATCCGGTTTAGATGAACGTAAATGAAGTTCAGCCCCGGCGTTGTTCCCCAATGGCCGAGAAGCCGTGGCTTGATGTGCTCCTTGGATAAAGGCACTTTGAGCAGCGGATTGTCGTAAAGATAGATCTGACCAATCGACAGGTAATTGGCTGCCCGCCAATACGCGTCGATCAGTGACCGCTCCTTATCTGCCAACACGTTTGGCATCATCGCCTCCATGATTTGGTGCTCGAAGACCCCGAGGTGGCGGCGCTGCTTTAAATGCGGCGGCTTTGCTCTGCCGAAAGAATGCCGGGCGCGTCGCAGCGCTGAATACGGCGAGGACCGTTTTTATTGCAAAAACGCCTTTCGCCCCGATGCACCTTGCATAATACAAGGCACACCTTCGTAAGGCGCAGATTGACAACGATCAAAACACGCAGATTGATCCCTAGCATGGTTTACAAATACTTATTTCTATCTCTCAGAGCATCTGTTTAAACCCGCTCCCGGCAAGTGGCGCCAGATTCGCCGCTTTTCGCTTCTTAGCCCAGTTCCACGCCCAATCTAAACCGGCACTTCCAGTGGCGAGCCCGCTTTCAGTTTGTGGAGGGCGCCTGCGATCCGTATCTCGATCTCTTCACCCTTGATCAGCGTTACCCGCGCGGTCCGGTGGTCAATCTGGATCGCCATGACTCTGCTTTTCCAGCACACCCTGAATGACAAGCTGCGCCATTCAGGTGGAAGCTTCGGGGCGATCCCTAACGTATGGCGCGATAGATCCAAGCCTGCAAAGCCCAGCATCACGATCTGCCACATTCCACCCAGCCCAGCGATGCGCACGCCACCGGCACTGTTCGGATCAGGATCAAGGTCGAGGGCAGCGGTCTTGTGAAGGTAACGCAAGGCCATCTCAGCATCACCCAGCCGCGCGGCAACCAACCCGTGCATCGAGGTGCTGAGTGAACTGCCGTGAGCGCACTTCGGCTCGTAATAGCGAAAATTTCTCTCCGCCAATTCGCTGGGGAATTCTTCGGGTAGCAGAGCAATAAGCGCCACAACGTCAGCCTGCTTCACCACCTGCGAGCGCTGCGTACGCTGGCGTTTGATCACCACGTCGATGGGCATATTGGTGCCGGCGTAGGCGGCGAGGTCGAGAGGTTCCAGAGCATTAAAGCCTGCAAACTGCTCATAAATGCCCGTAGCAGGGTCAAGGCCAGTTACGAGGCGCGCGACAGCGTCGCGCCAGTCCGTCAGCTCGTCATCGCCAAGCGAAAGCTTTTGCCGCAGCGCCGAGGCGCGGCCGGTCCAGTTCGCCTCCAACAGCTCCAAGACCTCCAGCGCCCGGGCGATGTTCCACCGCGCCATCACATTCGTGAACGCGTTGTCGTCCACATCTTCATGGTATTCGTCCGGCCCGATCACGTGGCGGATGTGCCGCTTACCATCCGGCTCCGCAACGGCACGGGACGCCCAGAACCGGGCTGTCTCCAAGAGGATCTCCGCCCCTGCATCGATAAGGAACTCGTCATCGCCGGTTGCGCGCCAATAGTGCCACACGGCATATGCGATGTCGGCACTGACGTGGTGCTCCATCTTACCAGTCAAAATCTCGACTATGGTGCCATCGTCTCCAACAACATGATCTGGCGTCGTCTCTTCACCGGTGCCGGCTGACTCCCAGGCATAAAGCGCCCCCTTGTAGCCGGCATCGGCCGCCTTCGCGCGCGCGGCCGGCAGGGTGTGAAAGCGGTACATGAGGAGCGCCCGCGCCGCCTCTGGCCAAACCGCGATATAAAGCGGCAGCAGGTAGATCTCCGTGTCCCAGAAGACGTGCCCGAAATAGGCGTCGCCAGTGAGCCCGCGGGCGCCTATCGAGACGTGCTCGTCCTCAGGGTTGGCCGCACTTGTCAAATGATACACCGCGAAACGAAGCGCCCGCTGTATCGCCTCGTCACCCTCGATGACGATATCGCTTGCAGTCCAGCGCGCGTTCCAGGCGGCCTCGTGCGCAGCCAGAACTGCGCGCCAGCCTAGCAAGCGGCTGCGTTCCAGTGTGTCACCAGCACGCACAGCCGGATTGTCCTCCCGGGTGCCATCTCGCGCAACCGCGACCATGCGGTCAAATTCGACCGCCTGCCCGGCCACAGAGCGCCAGCGCCAGACCCATCTGAGCGGGAACGGGCGCTCGGGTGCCAAAAGTTTGCCCCCCAATCGCAGCGCTGCGGCGCCTGCCATCGCCACACCCTTACCAGTGCCCTCCGTACGCCAGGCTCCAAGGTCCCGCTCAAGCAGGACCGGCTCCATGCCGAGGCCGGCCATCGCAAAAGTTGCCTCCAGCGTCACGTCGACGCCATCCCGGTCAAGCTCAGCCCGCAGCAGCTGCAGCCCCGTCGCGCGCTCCGCCAGCGAGAGAAGACACAATCCCCGGCCAGATGCCGTGACGCCGGCGGGGGTGCGATGTGTCCAGGCCGGCAAAAGCAGGCCACGGCGAAGGTCGAGTGTGCGCATGCTCGTGAGCTCGTGCCCGCGGTGCGCCAGCAACGGTTCTCCGTCCAGCGTGATGAGTATGCGCGACCAGTCGGCGACAGGCACCAGCGCGGGCACGGGCGGCTCAGTGTTAGGGATGTCGAACAGTCCTGCGACGTAGCAGCGCGGCCAGGATGCCCACCTAACAAAGCCCAGCCAGCTGAGCCAAGTCGGCCCACGGCCCACCGACCGGCTGGCGCGCATCCCCAAAAAGCCATTGCCGAAGGCAAGCCTGGACTCGACTGCGCTTTCGGTTAGAATGTTGTAACCTTCCTGGCTGGCAATCCAGCCAGGGTCTGGCGTTGGCTCGAGCGCTTCGCGCATTGAAGTCGTCTCCGGAAGATGGCCCGAGCGCGCAGTGTTGAACGGGCAGAGCAGCGCAGGGACCCTCGTTACTTCGAAATCATACAACACGAGCGCCCAGCCAATTTGTTGGGGAATCCCCCCGCATGCTTACCTGCAGGTTGACGTCGAAGGCGCCCCTCTAACTACCTACTAGCGCCTTAGGGCACACTACTGCTGGGGTGCACTCATAGACTGTCTGACGAAAGCAGAGAAATCATGGTGGAGTAGATCGCCAATTTTGACGATATCGATATCGGCAGGCGGATAGGTACCCAGAATCTTCGTATCATAAGCATAATGCCCTTGCCTCACGAACATCGTCGTTACGCGCGCGCCCCACATCTTTTTAATACTGGTCAAAATGCGGAGCTTGTCGTCGATTATCACGTAATGCCTTGCGGGATAGAGCCGCTCCACGTCGTCTAATTCTCGCTCTTTATGAATGTAAATAAGGACACGATCTTCAAACGCGCGCCACAGGCCGGACCGTTCTACTTTACGTGGCTGAAAAACGGCGTCGCCATCCGAAAGTATTACGGTTCGTCCCCATTGCTGGGCATGTTTAACCGCATCTAGGGCGCCTGGATACAAGCGATCGGCGAAGGGATAATCGACCATCCAGTTCGCCATCCGCAAGAGGGCAGGAGAGTGCAAGTCCTCGGTTCTATAAAGCTCCAGCGCGCCGAGATAATCAGCGTAGCCGAGCTGATCGGTGAGCTTTTCGAAGATTTGCCAGTATCTGTTACGCGCATATGCGCCATAGCAATTCTCCAAATGCACGCTCAAGTCAGCCTGAACGCGATCATTATCGAGGAGAGTGTTGTCGACGTCGAAGAGAAAGACAACGCCGTGTGCTTCTGTCATGCATGATCTCACTTCTGAATGGTTGTCCCGTAACGCTGGCCGTTGGGCAGCGAACTTGTCTCAGGCATCAGCCGCCACAGCAGGAACAAGGCGGTAAGGGCTACTGCCGCGATGCTCAAAAAGGCGGCCGTCTGGCCGAAGGCCCCCACTATCTGGCCGAAGAGCGCGGTACTGACCGAAGCTCCCAACCCAGACACCGTGCCGACGGCGCCCTGTGCCAAATTGAACCGTCCGGAACCGGCTGTCACATCGGCAATGATCAGGGCAGTCAGGACGCCAAATACCGTGCCGCTGATCCCGTCCAGTATTTGCGCGCCAATGAGAATGGGTGGTTCGCTGGTCCAAGCGAACACAAGTGCCCGGACCGGCAGGGCCGCGAATCCGGCTAGCAGAAGCGGCCGGCGGCCCCAAGCCTTCGCCTGCCGTCCCACCCAAGGTGCCATCAGCGCCACAATCACCTGAGGGACAATGATAAGCGCCGAGATCAGAAGAGACGACCCTGCGCCCTCGCTGTAGGCGAGCGCTCCGGCAGCGAGCGGCAGCATTGATGCATTGGCCATTTGAAACAAAAATACCGCGCCGGCAAATATGACCAGAGCACGATTCTTCCAAAGACTCAGGAGCCTTGCCCTAGCTGGACGGTCCGGCCCATGGTGGCGGGGAATGCCGCAGGCGGCACCAAAGTCAATGTCTGAAGGCTTGATGCAGCCAAGCGCGATCACCAACGGTAGCACCAATGCGGCAGCCAGCAGAAAAATTGCCCGATAGGATAGGAAGTAGCTAACCAAGCCCATGAAGGCGGCCGCGAAAACACCTCCCATCGAAGCAAAGCGCTGATTGCGTCCGAGCCGCTCGCCAAGTGCAGCGTGTCCAACAAGGCCAAGGGTGACGCAAGCAATTGAGAGTCCCAGGAATCCACCAGCGATTGCCTGGATCATCAGGGCGGTCAGCACCAAAGGGAAACTCGGCCATAGCGCTATAACCAAGGCGGCGCCTGCGATGATCACGGCTGCCAGCATCATCGCGAGCCCCTTTGAGCGAATTGTATCGAGCACTGCTCCTGCAGGCATTTGACTGAGTAACCCGGCAACCGCAGCTGCTGTCAGCACAAAGCCTATGTTCTGCGGGGTCCAGTTTCGCGCAACGAGGAAGGAGGCGACATAGGGGCCGAAGCCCGACTGTGCCGCTGCGAGAAAGAAGTTGACCGCATCAAGAGCGCCCAAGCTTGAGGCAGACGGCGTTCGTCCGCTCTCATAAGCCAAGCCCGCAGAAGTTCCGGCAACGGCCAATATTCTCGGACGAGGTGTGTTAGCCATGACCTCCCTTAAACCGTTAGCCTTGATGAAGAGGCAAACCGGAGCAGACCGCAAACGGTCCTAACGATCTTGGTTGAAGTATCTATAACGCGCACAGCGCAAGTCGCGTTCGATTTGGCGCATCATTCGTGGGCAGCGATTGTTACCGGTTTTGGTCCTATCGCGCCAGGAGGTGCCGCAAAACAAACCAAGATCAGTTCTAGCTCCACCGCTTGGCGGGAATATGTATCCCGTTGTAATCAGACGATCTCTTTCGTGTACATAATTCGCGACTTAAACCAGCTCAACTCAATGATTTTTTGGGATACAGTGACAATAGTTATACAAACTGAAAAAATAAAGCAAGTTGTTCTATTCACATTAATTACTCTCTCTGACGTGACTGATTTCTACGCAAGCTCAGTGTATAAATACAGAGTCATAGATTTAGTTGATTTTAATAAATACACTTGCTGTTAAATAGCAATTTCCTAAACAGGACGGCAACATCCTGTATAGTTTTGACATGCATCAAGCAAGTTAATTGATGATGCATATAGTGTTTGCGGCTTGATGGTTTCCACGCAAGGAGTGCGGGGAATGGACCTAAGCGCATCAAATCTTGTGGGGCTCGAATCTTTCGAGCACATGCCTGCCGTCTGCGCCGGAAATGCCTCGTTAGAATATCTGAATGATGCCTATCAAAGATCGATCCTCTTCCTCGATATTTTGCGGCAGAGGGGCGACCAGCAAGCGTCGATGGCTGCGCGCCCTATGGCGAGCGTCCTTCGTTTCAAGCAGGAGCAACTGATAAGCGGATACTCCTTGCCGCGGCCTATGAATTTTTCCCTTTCCCGCATAGTACCGCCCGAAGGCGTGAGAACGAACCCGCGGAAGCGGCCGGTAGTGGTAGTCGACCCGCGCGCCGGGCAGGGGCCCGGCATTGGCGGCTTCAAGAAGGAAAGCGAGATTGGCGACGCGCTCGCGGCAGGCCATCCCGTTTATTTCATCGGCTTCACCGCGGAGCCGATTCCGGGTCAGCGTTTCCTCGACGTTGTCGAAGGCCAGGTCAAATTCTTCGAGGAGGTGGTAAGAAGGCATCCTAACGCGTCAAAACCGATGGCAATTGGGAATTGTCAGGCGGGCTATCAGACGCTGATGGTCGCGATGCTGCGCCCCGACCTGTTCGGCCCATGCCTCATCGTGGGTTCACCAATGTCCTATTGGCAAGGCGTCCGCGGAAAGAATCCGATGCGCTATTCTGGGGGCCTGCTTGGCGGCAGCTGGCTGACCGCGCTCACAAGCGATCTTGGCGCCGGCACGTTCGATGGCGCCTGGCTTGTCGAAAACTTCGACAATCTTAATCCAGCCAATTGGCTTTGGACAAAGCAATATCAGGTTTACGCAAACGCTGACACCGAAGCTCCCCGTTACCTCGAATTCGAAAAATGGTGGGGCTCTTTCATAATAACTAATGGCGACGAAATGCAATGGCTTGTGGACGAGCTGTTCGTTGGCGACAAGCTCACCCACAACCAGCTTCTTTCAAGTGACGGAAAGCTTTTCGATCTCCGCAATATTTCCAGCCCTATAATTTGTTTTACCTCTTTTGCCGACGACATAAGCCCGCCCCAGCAAACGCTAGGCTGGATTCTAGACGTCTACCGCGATGTTGAAG
>JBKQIH010000224.1:0-21256 GCA_052148445.1 Rhodomicrobium sp. | reverse complement strand
ACTGGCCGTTGAAGCTCTTCGGCTGCCTCGAAAAAAGGAGGCAAGTTAGCGGCTGTCACACCGCGCATGCCCGCTGCGCGGGACATGCGCGAGACAGCCTGATCCGCCGCCGCTAAAGCTATGGCGGATGAACTTGCAAGGGGGCTGTTGCCCCCGTTGACCCCCAAAAATATTTTTGTGAGCGCGCCTGACGGCGCCTGAGATTGCATGCGATGGCATGAGAGAAATTCTCGTTGACCGGCAACGATTTAGCCGTGCGAATCGAATCTTGACGCCGCTTTAACCGACTCCATTTAGCTCCTGAGCACAAACTTATCCGGTGCATCGCTTCAACAGCGGGACCTCACGATGAGCACGGTTCAGGACAGCCGCGCAGCCGATAAGAACGAAGAAAAAAGGGCAGGCGCCTTACGTAAACGACGCGGCAGCGAAACCCGCAAGCCGTCGAAAAGCGTGCATGTGCGCTATCCCCTCGACGAATATGCCGCGCTAGACAAGCAAGCCGCTCAGCTAGGCCTGACCGTTTCGGCTTTCGTCCGGCTGAAGACGAACGCGATTGCGCCGGAAGGGAGAAAGGCGCGGCGCACATCGCCCGAGCGGCGGGTGGCCGCCCAGTACCTGGCCCAGCTCGGCAAGATCGGCTCCAACATCAACCAGTTCGCCCGCGCCGCCAACATGCAGCAGGCGGGCCTCCGCGAAGTCGACCTGATGCTGGAGGAAATGCGGGGGCTGGGCCAGCTGATGCAGCGCATCATGCGGGGCGAGGCGTGATCATCAAGGGCAGGGCGGTCGGCAGCGTCAAACACTGGTCCCGTTATTTGGCCGAGCAGGGCGAGAACGAAAAAGTCACCGAGCGCGAGATCCGCGGCACGCTCGCCCGCGATCTCAAAGGCGCGCTCGTAGAAATGCGCGACCTTGCCTCGGAGACCAGGTCAGAGGGGAATTTTCTCTATCACGCCAGCTTCAATCCCAGGCCGGGCGAGAACCTGACGCCGGAGCAATGGCAGCAAGCCATCGATCGCGTCGAAAAGGTGATGGGCTTCGAGGACCATCAGCGCATCGTCTATGAGCATGTGAAGGAAGGCCGCCACCATTTTCATGTGCTGTGGAACCGGACCGATACCGATACCTTCACCATCAAGGACATCACCGGCGACCGCTACACGCTGCGCCGCGTTGCGAACGAGCTCGAAAAGGAATTCGGCCTGGCGCCGACCAAAGCCGTCCGGGATTACAACGACGCCCGTCCGCTCGAAGAATGGGAGTTGAAACAGGCCCAGCGTTCCAAGATCGAGCTCAAAGACTTCAAGGCCGAGCTGACCGCGCTCTGGCAGGCGACCGATAGCGGGAAAGCCTTTATCGCCGCCATCGAGGAACGGGGCTACGCCATCGCCAAGGGCGACCGGCGCGACTTTGTCATCCTCGACCGCGCCGGCGAGGTCCATAGCCTGGCCCGCCGCCTCGACGGCGTGAAGGTTGCCGATGTCAGGGCCAGGTTTGCCGATGTTGATCGCGACAGCCTTCCCGATATTACCGCAGCCCGCGCGGCGCAGAGCGAACGCGTCCTGGAGGCGGGCGGCACGTTGGACCGCGATGCGGCCGGAAGAGGCGGGGAGGAGAAGCTTGGCAACGGCGCCATTCCGCAGGACCAGCGACGAGAAGCGAACCGGCTTCCGGCAGCGGAGCACCCGGTCTTCGACCGCGACGCGCAGGACCGGCAATGGCAAAGCGACCTTACCGGCGGCGCCATTGCGCATGACGCCGCCGAACGCGCTGCCGTTCGCGAAGGTTGGAAGCAGCTGAAGGCCGCCTACGCCAAGGACTTGGCGCCTGAGGCCGGAGGCAACGGCCAGGACCCAATGTCCGGCGATCCCGCCCCGAAATCCTTCAAGGAGGTCTGGGATGGGGTTGTCTCCGCCGAAAAGGAAGAACGCAGCCTTGAGCGCTCGATGCCCGGCCCCACCATGCCGGCGCCCACACTGACGGACATGGACGGCCGCCGCGATGCAGGCATGCTCAGCGTCCTGCACGCCGCCACCAATATCGTCACCAGCCTCGCCGAGAGCGTGATCGATTTCTTCGATCCTTCGCCGCCCAAGCCGATGAGCCGCGAGGAGCGGGGCCTTGCCGAGCGCCGGAGCGAGCGCGCCCTTGACAGCATGAAGCGCGACCTCGATCAGGGCAGGCCCTTCAAGGATCACGACATCAAGGCGCTCACCCATCACCATTTGCTGCAAATCCGCGAGCAGGGCGATCCCTATTTGCGCGATCTCCTCGCCAAACGCGACCGCGAACGTCAGCGCACTCTCGGCAACGAACGGGAACGGTAGAGGGTCTCCGCCCGCGGCAACGCGGAGATCCGGCCGGAATTAACGCCGGAGGGAATTCCGATGACGATATCAGAAACGAGCTTCATGCCGCGCTTGACGAGTTGTTCCAGCGTACCCAGCGCCGGATCGCTTCGCTAACCCGAACGATGCCCGCTTCGGACCGGCGGGTGCTCATCCGCGAGTTCAGAGCGGAAATGCAGGTGGCGCGCCGCGCCAAGCTCCTGGCTTTCCGGCACACTCAGCATGAGCGCTGCCAGGACCGGATGCACGGTGCACGGCCTGTCCCGCCCGCGCCGCCATCGCATCGGCCGGGCGGGTTGCTAAGAAGCTGCAGCCCTTGAAATTCTATCCGGTGTCTGCCGGCAAGGCGTTGTTGCGCGGGAGATTAATCCCAAGTTCGCCGGTTGCGATCTTCACTGCGGGAAACTTGTCCCTGACGCCACGGTTTCCGTTGCCGTTGCCGGGCGCGCAGCGCCATGAGCCTGCTGTGTTTCCATGTCTTTGCGGCGAAGCCCTAACATGGCTTTCAGTTTCCTGTTCCACAACAACGCCACCCCGGCCAGGAACGCCAAAACAGCCGCGTAGAACGCGGCGATGGGCAAGGCGTGGTCTTCATAAAGTTCTAGCCACGGGAACCAGAGCTTCGCGCTCCGGCACACCGTCGTTCCCCCAAAACCGGGGTTTGCGTACCAGTTCACAGCCGCGCAAGCCCGGTCGCCGCCGTTAATTTGGATGTGCATCCATTCATACTGATAAAACCCAAGGATCAGTTGATGCAATTCGTAGATCACGGCTCCGGCGGCGAACAGCCGGAACAGCCCTTGGGCAAAGCCGTAAGCGAAACGGCCCGCCTGAGAAAAACCGGGACGCGGCGAGGGTGAAGTCATGATAGGTTATCCTGCCGGAACAAACTTCTTATTAGCCGCGAGGCCGAAATTCGCAAATTCGATCGCCGCATATTTGCCGCGATAAGGCCCGGACCCGATCATCACCACGGCCAGCATCTTAGACCCCTGAAAAGTAAACGTTACGCCATGCGAACCAGCATCGAAAACAACGTCCTTGTACGGCGTTAGAGGCGGAAGATACTGATCGTCCCTCATCTGGGCGCGCTTTGGAAAGCGGTCCGCGAGCTGCCTTACCTTTGCGACGATCTGACTGCGCCTGCCGCGCTCCGCGGGATCGGCGGGCGCGCCCCGCGTCTCTCTCATGACACGCATGAGCGACGCATAAGTCTTGAGAAGCGACACATCCTCATCGCTCAACAGAAGAAAAGCTATCCCCTTCCGCGGATCGCGAATCGGCGCCATCTCCCCCGCTTGACGGCTACCCTGCGCCGCCAGCGCCAGCGCCGCCTGGGCCTTCCCGCCATCCTTGACGCCTGGGGCAAGGATGGCCGACGACGCGCAATCGTAACGGTTGGTGTAATCCCCGATCTTCGGAACGTCGAAATACTTATATCCGGTCACGGACATGCCGGTCGAGTCCTCGCGCGACAGAGCCCACACCCCTTTGATCTTGACAAGCCGGAAGCCCATCATGCCGCCAGCCCCGAGACCGAGGCCGTCGCCTGCCATATCTCCGATAACGCTATTCCAAATATCGTCGCCATTGCGCATGACACGCCCGGCCGGGCCATCGGACCAGACGTTCCACTTGCCGCCTTGACCCGTCCGGAAAGCCGAAGAGATCATCGCGATACGGCCAATAAACTCAACCCCGTTCAGCTTTTGCGCTTCGCTCAAATCGAGAGGCGATACGGTAAATTTAGCCCCCTTGAATTCCGTCACATGATTGCTCTTCACAGGCCCGGTCAAGGCCCGTAAATTACCGAGCTGATCGAAAAACGAGCCTGCGTAATAATAATCGTCGCCGCACTTCATCAGAAGCGTGTCCCAGACCTTTTTGGCAACGCCTTCCGCCTCCGCATTGACAGCCGCCCTGGCACTCCAAGCCCCAAAAACCAGCAGCATCGACGCGGCGCTTGCGCGCGCCAGCCATGCACGCCCCATGAGACAATTCCTCCGTCCTGATTTTCCGACTCAATGCTTTTTTCCAGTCTGGCCCCGGCTATCCGAAAAGTGGCTCGCGCACAAGTTGGCGTAATGCGGAATACACAACCTAAAATATCGTGGCTGAGTGCGGCAGGCAGACCGGCCTTGAAGCCCTTGTCCGGGCTGGCAAAACCAGGCAAGCGGCAATCGGCTGCTGCTGCCTAGCTGTTGTTTCCACAATCCCTTGGCTCGCGCGCTCCCCTGAACGCTGGGCACAAGCCAAATCGGCCCAAAATCGGGTCAGCAACCGCTTCGGCATGACCACCGGCAGAGGTCCCCGCCATGACCACGCGATACAAAATCGATGACCCTGAGCTCAAAGACTTCCCTTATGAGACGCGCCCGCGCATAGAGATCGACGATAATCCAGGACGTCCTCCGCTTAATACCGGCCTGATCAAAGGCCCGTTCCAATGCCATGAGCACGAGACCGAAGACGAGGCCGGCAACAAGCGCATCGCGCTCGACGTCGCCTTGCTCCCTCGCCAATACCTGAAAAAACATTGGCTTTCGAAGGGAACGTTCCCCCGCGCCGAGCTCGATGACGAAAACCTGCCCTTGCTGTTCTGGCGGGAAATCGACATTGCCACCTACAGCCACGCCAATGCGGGGATCAACCACGCGCCGCGGGCCTGTTTTATCTGGCGCTCCTGTTTCGAGGGCCATAAGCCGTATTTCGTGAGCGTCAATTTCGATCATCAAGGAGCGGTGCCGGAACATTTGCGTAATCCAGCTCTGGCCCGTAGGGCTGCTTTCATCATTCTGGGTGTTTGCCTCGCCATCAACGCCATTTACTTTTTCTATGAGGGCCTTGCCTCGAATTTTTCCTCCGGCGCATGGGTCTTGGCGACCGCCGCCTCGATAAACAGCGCGATCTTCCTTGCCGGTTGCGGTCTTGCCGTATTGCTGTTGGCCTATATCGGCATCATGGATGGGGTTTTTGGACGGTCGGCCCGATGGGCTTTGGGGATCGACGCTCTGGTTTCCCTTCACATCTGGCGCGACAGACAAAGCCCCGAACTCCACAGACAGGGCTGCCCCCAAGCCCACATAGCGCCCTGGAGAGCGCTTCAAGGGTTTGAAATCCTCGAGGAGCAAGACACACCCCACAACCGGACACGAATCCGCGCGTCTTTCGGCACGGCAGCGCCGGAGACCGACATTGTCAACGGTACGATGCACCGCGATACCGCCCGCGAAATTCAACGGCTGTTAGCCCGCACCTTCAGCGAAAACCGCAGCCATTTTCTGAACCAAATCGAAGATGAGCCGCCGCGCATGCTTCTTGCGCAGGCAAACCGGACACAGAAAATCCTGGATGAGAGAGCCCGTCTATCCGCCGGTTACGGAAAGGCAAGCGGTCAATGATTGCTATTCCAGCGGGTAATCAGAGCGTTATGGCCAACAGGGCCCCATTGACGGCGGCAGCCCCGTTTTCAAAATGAACCGCTAGCCCATACGCTAGCCCGTACGCAAGCTATGTAATACAGCGGCGATTGAAGGTTGCGGCATGTTGGGCCGTAGCTTAGCCGATGAGTTGAATAGGGAAGGCCAAGCAATCGCGCGCAGGATCAGGATAGGGCAGGCGTAAGATCAGGGGCGATGCCGGCCGTGCGGCTGTCACCGCCTTCTATCGCACGAGCTTCTCCACGGTAGTTGAAATGATCGCGCGGGCGCCCGGCATTGTTTGGGCAGCCATGAAGCAAATCGAAAGAAAAATAGAGTTTGAGAATCGCTCCGGCATGCTTATATTTATTTACTTTCTCGCGCAGGGAGTTTGCCCATGTCCTCCAGTCTCAACAAAGTCATGCTGATCGGAAATCTTGGGCAAGACCCCGAGATCAGAAACTTTCCCTCGGGCGGCCGCGTCGCCTCATTTTCGCTCGCCACCTCGGAGTCCTGGAAGGACAAGGCGAGCGGCGAGAAGAAGGAGAAAACCGAATGGCACCGCATCTCCGTCTTTAGCGAGCCGCTTGTTGCGCTATGCGAGCGCTATGTGAAGAAGGGCAGTAAACTCTATCTCGAAGGCCGGCTTGAGACCCGTAAATGGCAAGACCAGGCGGGGCAGGAGAGACAGACGACCGAGATCGTTCTGCGGCCCTATGCCGGCGAGATCACCCTTCTCGATGCCACCAGCCGCGGCGCAGCCGTGCCGCAAGAACCGGTCGAAGCTTCCGCCGCCTGACCAGGATCTCCGGAAGCAGCCGATACTTAACTAAAGCTGAAAAACCGCTTCTCTCTTGCTAAAGCGTATGGGTGCTTGACAACAGGCATTCTCCCCAGGACTTTCGCTCAGGCTTTAAGTTGAGGTCTTGGGGATGCCGTCTGATCGGTCTTTTGCTAAGAAAAATATTGTCGAGCTTGGCGCCATTTACGAGGCGAATATCGCCAACCTTGCCACGCTCGAAAAACTCGCCGCGGAATTGGCGCGCCGAAGAGTCCAGAAAGCCAAAGAGCTCGAGAAAAAAGTCCAGACAACATTGCACAGGCTCCGTCATGCGGCCCCCTGTTTGCCCCCTCGCTCATCTGCTGCGATCCAGCAGGACCTGGCGCTCCTAATGACCTTTAGCCAGCCGCGGGAACCCGCGCCTCGAGGCCACACTACGGCCCCTGATTTTCCGGTCGAGGATTTCGGTCCCCTTCCGGCCTTTAAGCTTCCGGGCGCTGCCGACGATCCTTCGGGAATTTTAGCAGCATGGACGGCGCTTGAAGCGCTGTCGCCTCAGACGTACCGCAAACCCGAGGATCTCGCAGCCGACCGCCATTGCGTTGCCGATCTGACCCGCGGTGCCGTGCCGTGGAAGCCGCGCGAGCGGTCGCGCCCGAATAAACAGCTCTATTACCAAGTTATACTCGGCGCCATTCCCATGGATCGCGCCACTGACGATCTCATCAAGGCCTTTGGCCAGGACGAAGAACGTAACCGGAGGGAACGCGAAAAAGCAGCCATTGCCGCAATCCTCGTCGATAGGGACGGCATTGTCCTTGGGAACGATGCCATCGCCGTGTCAAGTTTCGCCTGGGCGCTTCCACTCGCCCTTCAGCTCAAGCTGCAAAGCCTTGGCGGCTGGACGCGAATTGAGCGGGCCGTTCAAGACAACCTTCAGAAAATCGTGCGGCGTTTTGACCCTCAGGGAAAACCACTCCCCCTCGATATTCCTACCATTCATCGTGCGCACAGATGGCTCGTCGAGCAGTTTCAGATCCCAGCCCATCTCATCGAAGCGCCGAGCTTCGCGCTCCGCATCTACCATTATTATAGATCCAAGAGCCCTCCTGAGGCTTCACTACTCAATTCTTTCTATCTCACCGATCTTGCCAAGGCCGTACAGCTTGTCGAAGCAAAACAATGCGGGGCAGGGCTTCGCCGTTATCTCGGCATCGAGGCACCGACCGGCACGAGGGACATCTTCCCGCCCGGCCAAGCCATCGATCCTTATGTGACGCCGAGCATGACGGTTCCGGTGCGCTGGCCTTCGCCCGCCGGTCATCCGCTGATTCTACTGCAGCAAGCGGCCATCAACGCGGCCCGTTCGGAGCTGGGCAAAGCTCCCGGGATTCTAGGGATCAACGGCCCTCCAGGAACAGGCAAGACGACGCTTCTCCGTGATCTTGTGGCGGCCTGCGTCTTCGACCGCGCCTGTGCCATGGCCAGTTTCAAAGACCCCAATTCAGCGTTTTCAACCACGGGTCTGACCATCGCCGCGGGCGGCAACGCGTTCTTCCATTTCTACCGGCTCGACGAAAAGCTCCGCGGTCATGAGATCCTCGTAGCGTCGAGCAACAACAAAGCGGTCGAGAATGTCAGCCTGGAATTGCCCGTAAAGAAGGCCTGCGGCCGGGATTTTCAATATTTCAGGTCGATCAGCGATATTGTCGCCAATCCGAAACGCTATGGTGTTGACGACGAGGAATTTGTCTCGGAGCAAACCGGCATCGAAACCTGGGGACTGATCGCAGCCGCGCTCGGCAATGCCAAGAACCGGTTCAACTTCCAGCAAACATTCTGGTGGCACGGCGACGGATTCAGGATCTATCTCAAGGCCGCTAAGGGCGACCCGGTTGTGATTGAGATCAAGGACCCTGACACCGGCCGCGTACTTGAACGAAAAACCCCAGAGGTGGTTCTCAGGGAAAAGCCGCCCGCCAGCGCCACTGCGGCCATGAACGCCTGGAGCAAAGCCCGCACCCATTTTCTCGCATTGAAAGCCGATATCGAAGCCGAATTGCAAACCCTCGAAAATGACAGGCAGGAATGCCTGCGCCTGCCGGAAGAGGAGCGAAGGTTTCGCTTATTGCAAAGCCAGTGTACTTCCGCTGCGGCTGCCGCAGCGGGCCTATCGGAGGAGTATCAGCGCCGGCTCGCCGAAGACCAGGCGCTGGAAGCGGTACTCCAGCGCCGCGCCACCTTTCGCGCGCAGCACCGTTTGGGCAGGCCCGGCTTTTTTTCGCGACTGTTCGGAAGAGCCGCCTGGAAGATATGGAATGCCGAAGACGGCAGACTGGCCGCGGACGTGCACTCAGCGCAGCGCGACCTCAAAGCAGCCGAGAAGACCAGGGACGGCAGCGCGGCAAAGCTCACAGAAGCAAACGCCCAGCTGAAAACGCTCGATGAAGCGCTCGCCAAACAAAACGCCGTTCTGCAAAAGCGTCAGCAAGCCGTCGCGCGGATCAGGTCGCGGCTAGGCGGCCGCATTCTTGATGCCGCGTTCTTCGCCAAGAGCCACGAGGCCGTGCAAATGACCCCGCCCTGGCTGCCCGATAGCCTGCACCGGAAACGCGAGGATGTGTTCTCGGCTTCTCTCGACGTCCACAAGGCCTTTAACGATGTGGCGGCGCAGAAACTATACCACAATATCAATATCTTGATGAGCGCCTTCACCGCCGGTGCGCTTCAGGACACCCAGAAGAAAGCCCTTTTGAAGGATCTTTGGTCCACGCTCTTCATGGCCGTTCCCGTTATCTCCACAACCTTCGCCTCGGTGAATAGCATGCTGGGTGACCTGCCACCTGAGAGCCTCGGCTGGCTGCTCATCGATGAAGCGGGACAAGCTTTACCGCAGGCCGCCGTCGGAGCCATCATGCGCGCGCAGCGCACCATCGTGGTTGGCGATCCCATGCAAATCCCGCCAGTGGTTACGCTGCCTGAAAGACTAAGCGCTGAAATCTGCTCCTTTTTTAAAGTGACCCGGCCGCTCTGGGCGGCGCCAGCGGCGTCCACGCAGACGCTCGCCGACCGGGCATCGTGTTTGCGCTCGGCCTTCCGGTCAAACCATGGCCTTCGTCACGTGGGCGTGCCTCTTCTTGTCCACCGGCGCTGTCAGGAGCCGATGTTCGGCATTTCGAACGCGATCGCCTATGACGGCCAGATGGTTCACGCCGCGGGGCCAAGGACGCCTGGCGAGGTGGGGCGCACACTTGGCTCCTCCCGCTGGCTCGATATTGACGGGGAAGCCCAGTCGAAATGGTGTCCCGAAGAAGGCGAACTTATTGTCCGCCTACTTACGGAGCTTGCCCGTCAGGGCATATGCAGACCTGACCTCTTCATCATCAGCCCATTCCGGGTCGTGGCGGCGGAAATGCGCCAGCGCCTCGCCAAGGCGCGTGATCTCTTGCAGGCGTTCGAAGCGCCGTCACGCTGGTGGGAGGACCGGATCGGTACCATCCATACCTTCCAGGGCCGCGAAGCGGACAGCGTGATTTTGCTGCTCGGCGCCCCGAACGCAAATCAGGGCGGCGCCCGGCAATGGGCAGCAGGCGAGCCCAATATCCTTAATGTTGCGGTCTCCCGCGCCAAACAGAATTTCTATGTGGTGGGGTCTTACGGAGCTTGGTCAGGGGTTGGGCATTTTCGTGAGCTCGCACGCATGCTTCCTGTGGAGCGCTTCAATCTTGACGCCAAGATGCCGGGGATCTGACAGCACAACACTCCGAACCCCGGCGCTAGGAAACCGGAGCAATCTCATCGAGAATACCGCCGATCGAAGATGTATCGATGCGGTTTCGTGCGAACGCGTCTCTTAAGATATCCTCCGTGATCAGATGGTCGTATTTCTGGCGGCGGATGTTTTCAACGAGGTCCGCGAGCCCCCGCGCCGTGGGAGGATCGCGCCTGATCCGCCCGCAAGCCTGCCGCAGCTGAGCCACGGTGCAGTTCGATGCTCTTAAACCCAGCGTCTCAGCTTCGGTCGCGATCTTCTCGCGCGCAAGCGCCAGACGGAACGTCTCCGTGGCAAGCGTTCCCCGCCATAGAAAAAGGAAGGCGTCGTCACCGCATTGAATGATCGATTTCCCGCTCAAGCCCAGCTCTTTAAAGGAGTCTTGACCTTCGGCTAGAAGCGCGGCCGCAGCTGCATCGGCAAAGCCCGGCTGCTCGCCGCCGAGGTAAACCTGGCGCATTTCGAGCACCAGCCCGTCGTGCAAGGGGGCTCCTTCCTGCGCGGGAAATTTCGGCACGCGGCCCGCAGGAGCAGGCCGCACGGTGACGATCTTGGCCTTGTCGTCGACGGACTCCACGATCCAGCGCCGGCCGGCGAAGGTGAGATAATCATCTTTGCGCAAAGGGTTGAAGATCGGAACCGTGCCCAACGCCCGCTCCCGGGTCACAATCCTGTATTCATCGTCCGTCGCGAACACAGCATAAAAATCAAAGCGGTCGGTAAGCTGCTCGCCACCAGCACCGAGCATTAAGACGCCGTCCGGCGCTTGCTCGATGAGTTTGGGTTCGGCCGTGCCCATCATTCGCAGCAGCGAGGCGAACTCGCTTTGGCGGCATGCGCGAAAGGGTCCGGGACCGCAAAGCAGCGCATAGAGATCGGCCGCCTTGATCCCGCCGCGCTCCCGGATCACGGCAAGAATCTGATGAAGCACGGTGGAGGCGTGCACCCCCGTTCCGAAGCCAGGCTCGATCCAACCGCCGGTCAACAATCGCACAGCCGCAACCGCTTGAACCACATCCGGGCGAAGGCGGGCGAAAGGATCGGTTTCTTCGGGGTGGTCCGGCTCCGCGACATAGATGCGCAAAACGGAAGCCTGCCCCTCACGCCTGCCGCTGCGTCCCATCCGTTGACGCAAGCCTGCAATGGAGGAGGGAGGTCCAATTTGAGCCACCGACTCGACAGAGCCGATGTCGATGCCAAGCTCAAGCGTTGTCGTTGCTACCGCCGTGGTTGGCAAAGTCCCTGCCTTGAGCCGCTCCTCCAATTCCTCCCGCAAACCTTTGGCGAGGCTGCCGTGATGGGGAAAGAATTCATTCGGGACCCTCTCCGCCTCGCAGCGCTTCAGAAGGCCATCCGCATATTCTTCGACCAGCTGCCGCCGCGGCGCGAAGACAAGATTGTTTTTGCCGCGCAGAACCCTGAAAAGATGCTCCACAATCTCCGCGCTCGCGGGCACGGACGGCGGGTCCTGCCGGCCGTCGCTCGCGGGTTCTCTATATCCCCGGATTTGCAGTTTCAGCCCCGATTGCGCAGCCTCGCCTCTCAGCTCCTGAACCCGTTCGGGTGCGCTTGGGTTAAGAAAGGCCTTTGCCGCCGAGAAGTCGCCGATCGTTGCCGATAGCCCGATTTTGCGCATGCGCCGGCCCGCCTGTGCTTCAAGCCGCCTCAAAAGTGAAGCCAAATGCACGCCCCGTTCGCTCGCCAGGAACGCGTGCAGCTCGTCGATCACAATGAATTTCGTCCCCAGAATAAGCCGGCGGACTTCAGGTCCCCGCCGCAGGAGCAGTGCCTCAATGGACTCTGGCGTGATGAGAACGATGCCTCTTGGCTTTGCAACGGCTTTGGATTTCGCGACCGCCGAGGCGTCTCCGTGCCATTTGACGACCGGCAGTTCCAACCGCTCCGCCAGCGCTTCGAGCCGCCGGAACTGGTCGTTGATCAGTGCCTTCAAAGGGCTGATATACAGCACATCGAAACTCTCCGAGGGTTCATTGGCCGCAACGGTCAGGACCGGAAGAAACACCGCCTCGGTTTTCCCGGCCGCCGTGGCGGCGGCAAGGATGAGATCGTCGTCACTGCCGAAGATTGCCCCAATCGCTTTGACCTGAATATCGCGGAGCTCATTCCAGTGCTGATCGTAGATCCAGCGCTGGACCTCGGGGTGCAGACGGTCGAAAGGCAAAATCTCAGATCTTGAAGCTGGTGAGATCATCGTCGCCGCCGCTTTCGGATTGAGGGGCAGGGCCGTCGTCACGCGTCAGCGGAATGCCGCCCACGAGCTTGCGCCAATCCACTCCAGGGTTCTGCTGCAGCACAGAAAGCAGCTGCACGAAACCTCTGACCGAAGAGCCCGGCGTGCGGAAATAAGCCTCGCCGAGCTGCTTGCTGCAATGGCCCATGAACGCCAAAATCGCTTCATCGGGCACGTCGAGCTGGCTCTCAATGCCCGAAACAAAGACCCGCCGCACTTTCTCAAGAAGAATGTGGAGGTCCTCTGGCGTCAGATTGGTGAGACGAATGACCGGACCGGCGAAGTCGGCCAGTCCCCCCGCCGCGAATGGGTTCCCGGCCAGCCGGCGCTGAAGCGCCGGATAGCTGAATAGGCCGCGCCTCGTATCCATTAGAAACTCAGGCGTGCCGCCCATATAGACGCCAAATCCCGAGACATTACCCTGCAGCACGTCATTGAGAATACGAAGGATTTGCTCATAATTCTGATTGCGGGAGGCTGCGTGCTGCAGCTTATAGAGATTGACCATCTCGTCGAGAATGACCAGAAGGCCCGCGTAGCCCGCCAGCTGAACGAAAGCCGCCAAGAGTTTGAGATGATCGTAGACGGTTTCGTCTTCCACGATGGTGCGGACGTTGACCGCTTTACGCGCCTCGGTCTTGGTCGTGAACTCGCCCCGCAACCATCGCAGAGCGTCGGATTTTAGCTGCTCGTTGCCTTCATTATGCCCACGCCAATAGGCCGTCAGCACAATGGCGTAATCATAGCCGCCGACATAATCGCGAAGGCTCGTTAGGCGGGCGTCTATAACGGTTTCCGGGGTCTGCCCGCTATCCTTTGCGGATTTTGCAGCATCCGCGATGAAACGTTCGATAAGGCTCTGCAGCGCACCGCCCTCAGGCTTGGCCCTCGTCGACAAATTGCGCACGGCTTCCTGATATAGGTTCCGCGCCTCGCCGCCGCTGGCATAAAGCCGGCGGTCCGGCGCCAGATCGGCCTGTATTGTGACTAGCCGCTTTTCAAGCGCCATCGCTTTGATAACATGAAGAAGAAACGTTTTGCCGGCGCCATACTCCCCGGTGATCAGCCGGAAAGCCGATCCCTTGTCTGCGATAAGCGCGATATCGCGAAGCGCGGCCTTGAGCTCTTGCGCGCGGCCGACCTGGATATGCTGCAGCCCGATCCGGGGCACAACGCCAGCCGACAAAGCCTGAAGGATCGTGTCGCGGTCGCGCGGCCGTATTGTTGGTGCTGCCCCGGTCATCGCATCACACCGACTCTCGCAACCGGCTCAGAAGATGAGGCGATATCACCATAGGTTCGCCGTCCTCGATGAGAAGCTCATCGAAATGGGAATAGGCCCAATCATTGATGGCCTCCAATGTGCCGTCGGGGAAAGTCGACAAGGCTTCGAATTCTGACCGGCCCAGCCTGCCGTTCCGCTCAAGAAAAAGGTCGATGATTTTAACATAGTCGCTTTCGAGCCCCGGAAAGCGCCCGCCTTCGGGTTCTTGAGGCTTTAATGGAATGTCGTTCACAAAAACCATCTCAGCATCGGACTCCGCGAATATGCGGTGCAATAATCCACTCGCTTCCTCAGTTTCCTGCCTCTTAAGATTGAGCTTTGTAAAGTCAATTATCGAAGGGTCGCCGGATGCAATCGGATCTATTCCCTCGATCTGATGCACCTTCTCATTTCCAGAGGCTACCGCCAAGCTGCTATTCAAGGTCTTTTCTCGGCCGGATGTGCGGGCAGCAGGCACGCCGGAAAGGGGTAAGGACCGTGCCAGAGGATCGGGCGGAATGGGAATACCCGGCGCGCCTTGCGCGGCGGGCGTAACAACCACGAGATCGTCGTAAAAGCGCTCGTTTTCTTCGCCAGACAGCTTCTGCAGATCCGAATAAACCCGTTCCTTTGGCAGGTCTAAAGCCATGTAAAGCTTCTCCGCAAAGGCAATCTGCGCGACCTCGGCCGCCGGACCCGTGCCGATCGTCCGCATGACCATGAGGGCGATAGACTCGCCCTCACTATGCGGACTGGAAGACAGCCGTTTCAGCAGCCTATTTTGATTAGGCACGTTGTTGCGAAAGCTTGTCAGCAAAGCCAAAAGACGCAGCCGTTCCGCCTCAAGCATCCCCGGCAGACGCTCCACTTCCCCCCATAGGAATTCAAATCGCGAAGGCGCGCTTTTGGTATTGAGGGCCGCCGCGACCGCGCTCGCTTCCACCAGCAGCCGTGCCGCCGCATAAGCCGGCCTCCCGCTCTCGACCGGCGCTCCGCCGGAAGCCTTGAAGATGACCGCGCTGAGGCCTGGCAAAATACCGTTGGCAACAGCTGGGTCGGGCTCCATTCCCAGTCCGGCCATGGCCAGCACGCGCGACAGCGTCTTCAGAGCCGCACCGGCTGGTTTTTGTTCTACCAAACCTGTTAGCTCCAAGAGCTTCGCAAGAGACACCTCGCCCGCTCCGTTGGGTATCAAAGCATCCAGATCACCCATAAGTTTTTGGAAGGGAAATGCAGCGCTGTTTAAGAGCTCGCGCGGCAGCAGCAACTGCGCATGGGGTGTGTCCTTCGCCGCCGGATACCGCCCGAGGTAGCGGCTATAGGAGCCAAGCGCGTCGGTGCATTCATCGGCAAGCCCTTTGGCAATTTTCAGCGGCGCCGAGAGCGCCGCCGGATCGGGCCATTCTTCATGGCTTCCCGGTATGGCGATGGCGGGAGTTCCGCTTGCCGGCAAATAGGTCAGCTTCAACCGTTTTGCCGGCAAACGGACGTTCAGTCCCTTTGGGTAGCGCGCTGCAAATCTCATCTGAAACAAACGGCAAAACTCATCGAAGCAACGGGTTTGCGGAGTTTTCAGCGCCGTTTCGGCATGGCCGAGATACCATGCCAGCAGCCAATCGCCCGGCAAGCGGCCCTCGGTCAGCCGCCGCCCGAGCGCTATCCGGAAATCAAGCGGGAGCTCCGCCTTATGCTGCTGTTTGAGCGCAAGGGGTGGGGCGCTTGAAATCTCGCCGGACGCAAGGCGCAAGGCTGCTGTAAACCGATCGGCATAAGAGACGAAGGAGCCGTTGCCGCCATAGACGGCTTTCAACGCCTCGACTTCTGCCAAGATCGATCTTGCGTCTTGCAACGCGTGATCGGCGAAGATGCGCCGCTCGAGCCCATAGAAAAAAAGAAACACATACCCGATCCCGAACCGGGGATCGCGCCGCCCGCCCGCAAGCCACTCAAGATAGCCGCGCCGCTCGCGAGGACGGATCTGGCCATAGGCCGGCCAGTAGGTCATCGCGCTGCCCGCGACATCGCTTTCCCGCCCGTGGACCGGCGCTGCCGGATCTATGACATGCGCGTATTCTCTCGACGCAGCATTGTTGGCGGCGACGGTTCCGGAGTAGACCATCCCGCCGCTTATCTTCATCCCCCCGATATCGATGATCTCCGAAGGCGCAATCCAGCGGATCGGCGCAGTAATTTTTGCCTGGAAGATCGTGCCCGGCTTGCGGAAAGAGCTTGCTTGAAGGTCCTGCTGAAGCCCAGCGCCAGCAGCATCTTTGGGGGATAGTGAGTTTCCGGATTTATGTCTCTTTCTGGAAAATAGCCAAACCAGAAACAGAAAGGCAAAAAACAGGAGCCAAGCGTTCGCCACGACGCCCTCCATGCGCCCCTAAGAGGTTCGATCCCTTTTCAACGATGAGAGATGTTGGATGTCACCACAAGCCGCATTTTCCTACGAGGACTCAACCTCTAGGTCCAGCTCTTTCGAGGTACCGTCCAGGAAGACCTGACGATGCCGTCCTCATCTCCACTTTCATGCCGCAAAATCTCATCCAGCTGTATGAGCATCGCGCGGGAACCGAACGGGTTACATTCCCCAATCAAACTCAGACTTACACGCATCGCAATAAGCGCTGCCGGAAATACCGGCCACGTAATCCGCCTCTTGTCCCTCGCTCATTTCCTCGATGTCATAGTCGATTAGGATCAAAGTACCCACAGCATGACATCCGGGACAAAGCTCCGGCATGTGATGACCGGGCCCAATGTCGAAGGGATCGTCTCGCTCCGCTCTCGTTCGTTGTTCGGGAATTTTAAGCCGGCCGGCACGCCATAATTCCCACAGGCGGTATGTCTGCCAAACATCGGAACGGCAGGCCTCTTTGAGCGAATCAAGCTCAAGGTTCACCATCTCGCGGCCCTTGGTGTGTTTTTTCTCGCCGAGATTTAATTCCGCAAGACGATGCAGGCTGAGCATACTGTCTTGTTGTTCGAAAATGACAGCGAAGAGGTCGGTGTGCTTGCCTTTGGCGGCCAGAGCTCCCGCTCCTAATTTATGATGCCTTCGCAATACCAGCTCATCGAACCCTTTTCCGTTGAGAGTGATCACCTCGTCAGCGGCAAGAAGGAGTGCCACGAGCCATCGGCCTCTGATGACAAGAAATACATCCATTCAGTACCGTCAAACGCGCAAGCCATACGCATTTTTGGATCATGGGTGTCCGATTCCAGCAGCATAAAGCGCTCGCGCCATCTATCTTCGCAGAGTGCCTGATTCTACCCTGCCGCGAAATCAAGCGCTGCGGAGGCTTTAATGGCTGTGGCAACCTTCAGGGACAATGTCAGAATTGCAGCATAACAGCATGATCTATATGACTGAGTGCAGGCCGCATTCAAATTGAAGGCCGGGCGTCGCCCCGCAAGCGGGGCCGGGCTCTCGGGCTGCGCCCCGAGCCGCGGGGCAGGGATCTGCCCAGCGTCTCGGCCATCCGGCGTCGATCCCTGACGCAGCCGCCTGTGGCGCCCCGAAACTCTTGCCTTATTACTCGATCGAATCTGGCCGCGCGCCTCTGTCCCGCCGCTGGCGCGCTTTCGGAGGCGCATCGGGAGCTTCCCCTTCCGCCTCGGCGTCGCGCAACGCCTCATCGCCCTCAGCCTGATCTGTATCCCCGAGCGCCGCCATGGCGTTCGAGGCGGCCGCTGTCCGTTCCGCCAACGCCGCGCGATACTGTTCCTCGGTTTGCAACGGGCCAGTGCCATAGCTCGCGCCTTCCATAAAAACCGACGGACGCAATTGCTCGCCGGTCTCTGGAACGGTGAAATAGCCGCTCAACTCCGCGCCCCTTTCATTAAAAAAGAGAAGCACCTGGCCGGGACGGTTCTGGTACTCAGCATTGCTATCCTCAGGCACCTGCGCCAATTCCTCCCTTTCCGCATCTGCAAACAGAAGTTCCAATCGTTGCCGCCCCTCGGCAGGCTGAGCGGTGCCCCAGAGCGTTCGCTTGCCGCTTTTGGTTTTTCCGGCGCGAAGTTCCGCTTCATACACGGCTCCCTCATATCGAAGCTCGATATCGGCCACCGGCTTCCCTTTCTCCGGCTGATTGCGCAATGTTAAATAAACAGGGGGCTTTGACTTGGATTCGGGTGCTGTTGTCATGGCTGCCTCTCAAGATGGCGGAAAGGAAGTGTAAGAATATTACCGAACATAGACTAAGCGTGCACAAGTGTCATGTAATAACATCAAGCCTACAACAGATATATTTAAGATTGTTGTCGATATATAAAATGACAAAACCATGTCGTTCTGGTACGTTACTTCGATACCCTCAAATCAATTCCCCTCCGTATCGCATTATGCCTCTAACCTCTTCTTCCTTCAGGCGGCAGCTCACCGACAGTCAAATACGAAGGGCGGGAAAAGAGCCCGCCCCGGAATGACGGCGTGACCGCCGCCAGCCTCTTGAGTGCGTTTCAGCGCGCCCGGCTCGAAGCGAACGGGCGGGCGCAGGCGGCGGTCAAAGGCACCATCCACGAAATCGATTTCGAACCCGTGGTGAGGCTTCACGACCGGGAAGAGGGACTCATTTTGCTCTTATGCGAAATCGATCCCACCGAGCCGCACAAGGCCTGGGGCCTCTGCCTGTGCGATCCGGACTCTCCGGAACCCTATATGGGCACGGTCGACCTGAACGAGCTCGAGAGGGTCCATGCCGCAGGCTTTCTGAGCGTGGACAAATCCTTTGTCCCGGCAGGGCCGGTCTCGGACTATCTCTTTCGCGCCCAGCTTGACGTCCTCGATTTGTAGGGCAGGGCGTTGCCCTGCGGCCGATCGGCCAAGCGCTCTTTCGCATCAATTCTGTGCCGGTCCCCACAGCCGGAACCGCCTTCTGAACTTGTCCGCATTTGCCGTGCGGTCGAAACGGTCCGCCGCTGTGGCGGCGAGCCCGGTGCCGTCGAGCCGTTCCAACAGTTCTGCCGGTATGCCTTCGCGCTCGAGCCTTGTCATTGCAGCCGCAAGCAACTTGATCGCCCGCGCCTTTTGCGCAGGCCGGCCCTGGCGCAAGTGTTTGGCGTCTTCGCGCATGAGATGATCCTCCTGCGCTTCCTGCTTGGCGGCGGCATGATCCTTGCGCCATTTCTCCAGCACGTGGGCGATGGCGAACGGCCCGGCGAAATTGATCACACCGAAGATCAGGAACAGGGAGCGCCAGGCCCAGTTGCGCGACTCATCGGAAAGAAGCGCGTCGCGCAGCGCGAATTCCTCATCGCTCACCCGTGCCTTCGCCTGCTTCAATGCCGCTTTGGCGCTGCCAAGTCCCGCCACTGCCCGCTCTCTTTCCTCCGCCCCAAGTTCCTTCAGCTCTCTGGCCTGCCAGCGTTTCCTGGCATCCGCGATCAGCGCCGCAGTGTTGGAGCCGGGCTTTGACTCAAGCCGGCTTACCTCTTTTTCATCCGCGTCCCGTTCAAGCCTGGCCGCGGCCAGCGCCTTTTCATGGGCCAGCACCGCCTGGCCCTTCGGGAACCAGCCTTGCGCGCCGTCGAGATAGTCCTTGTCGGAAGCCGTCACCACCGCCATCGCCAAAGCCCAACTCGCCATCAGCCCGAACGCCGCCGCCTTGCCCGCTTTCGATTGCATGAGCGAGGCGAGTCCGCCGATCAGCACCGGGCCGACCAGGCCATAAAGCCAGCTCGCCCCGTCGCCTGGCATAAAGGACGATACCGCAACCTGATTGGTCTTGGCCTCGATCGCGTAAGCGGTGCCGAGCATCGCCCATTCCATGGCCTCGATGAAATGCGCCTTCGCCGATGTGTGCATGCCGGCTCCGGCAAAACGGGCGTCCTTTTGCGCAAGCTCCCGCTGCATCGCCTCCAGAATTTCGGCGATCAGCCTCTCGTTCAATTCGTCGAGCGAAGGTGTGCGCCGCAAGGCGGGCCGTGCCGGAAATGCGGAGCCGGACAGTTCGGGGCCTAAGACCTCAAACTCCGCATCGAACACAGCAGGGATACCAGGTGCCTCACCGGCCTGGCGAGTCCGCGCCATAGCCCGGCCGCCGCCATCCGCAACCGGCAGGGCAACCATTGCCGTGCCGTCCCGGTGCATGCTGCCGGCAGCCAATGATCGCAAATCCTTTGCCAGGGCTCGCAGCGTGTCGCCCCGAGCATAGCGCCCCTCGCGGATGTCGGCGTCGGCATTCAAACCGCGCCGCTCAAGCGGCAAGGAGGGATCGATTTTTGCTCGCTCCGGCGAGACGTCCGCCTCAAGCCAGGCCAGCGTAAGCAGTTCCTCCGACTCGGAACCGTCGCCCGTTTCCATCCGCAGCTGAAGCCAGTCCCGCCAGCCGGGCCGGAATGCCGTACCGTCGTTGAACGCCGCGATGATCTGCAGGGCCGCTTCGTCTGCACCGGCTTGCCTCAATTCCAGCACCATCCGGTCCTTGCCCGAAATCACTGTCCATGGAAGACCTGTCGCGCGGCCAAGCTGGCGGAGCTGCTGCGCAACGTCGTCACGAAAATCTGCGTCGCATGGCTTCATTCAACGGAACGCGAAGTTGGTCACTCCCGATTGCCACAAAGTAATTTTTACAGCCCAGCTTCCCGCGCATGCGTCCCGCCGTGCCCGTTCCTCCACCGCCGCTGCGGCTTGGGCAGCCGGCTGAATACGGGGCTTTCCCTCCAGCCCTGCCCAACTTCCGCGCCTGGTGGGCTCGCTAAGGCCACAGCCCGCTTGCTCGCCGGGCCGCTGCATCGCTGATGAAGCTGGAGATCGTTCAGCTGCACGGGGACATCCCAATAGGTTGTAGCAACATTCGTTTGCCGCCGGAACAATGTGGCCGCGGCACGTAAGGAAGGAGGCCGGCTTAACGGCACCACCTGTGCCCGCTCTCCATCAGGATAAATGAACGCGACCTGCGCCAGGAAAGGCTCCGTATCGACGTAGCCAGTCACAATATCCCCAAGCCTTACGGGACGGCTGTCGCTGTAAGAAAGGTTTTCGGACGCTTTCTTCATCATTATAGCTGAAGAAATTAGAAAAATATTCCATAACTGCCTGCGCAGGACTACAGCATTTTGAAATCATTGTCTAGTATTAGCCAAACGTCACCCCTAGATAGAGCCAAAATGATTTGGCAACGGCTGGTTGCCATCTCGCCGCAATATATCCCTGACTTACAAAGGCTCACCGGATAGCATCGGCCGTGGCATGCTTAGCCAAAGCATCGATTCGCGTGAGGCTTAATGTGGATGAAAAGGCTCTAAGAGGCTACTTGCTGACGGCGTATCCGAAGGAAGACGACGCCTGCGAGTGGAAGGAATACAAAAACCTGAAGAATGCATGGAACAGTCATCAGGGCGACGACGTGGAGAGTTACATCTCTGCCATTGCTAACATGCACGGTGGCCAACTGGTTTTAGGTGTCAAAGAC
>JBKQIH010000223.1:0-6522 GCA_052148445.1 Rhodomicrobium sp. | reverse complement strand
TGCCGGGCTTCCTCGTCCGACAGCAGCGCGCCCAGCTTTTTCGATCTGAGGACTTCGCGGGCGCGGGCGTAGCGGGGATCGTGCCAGAAATATTGGCAGCCATTGCAGCCGCGTCCGCAGCAGCCTTCGGCGCCTAAGCGCGGGGTGCGGAAGGTAACGCCTGCATTTTGCGTGGCAATCGCCTCGATGAGATCGCGGCGCTGGCCCTGATAGTCCGTTTCGCGCGCTTTGCCGAGTTCGGCGGCTTGCGCGAGCCGGTCGAGCTTGAGGCGCTCCCAAGCGTCTTGGGTGAGCGCTTGTTCCTTACGCACAACGGTGTAGGCGGGAAAATCCTTCCGTAACCGTGCGGGATCTTGTTCCTCGTGAAACCATGCAAAGGGAATCCGGATCAAAGGCTGCGGCCCGGCGTTGATGCCTTCATGCGTGGTTGTGCGCCCGTGGCGGATGTCCTCGAATTCGTAAATGCGCAGCAGGAGCGGCGCGCGCGATGTGTGCGGCACGAATTCCAGGACATCGCCCATTTCCAGGCGGTTTTTCACGCGCAGCAAAAACGCGTCTTCGCCGGCATCGATCACCATGCCCGCATATTCCCACGGCGAAAGCGTGTGGGTGTCTTCGAAATTGTGCGCGTGGTGGCTGAGCTGCCCGTCATGAAACGCCAGCGAATAGCCGCGGTTCGGGATGGTGCCAAGCTCGCGCATGTAAGGATCGGGCCGCCAATGGTCCGGGTCTTTGCGCCAATCGTCGATGGCCATGCGGTAGGCGTGCGCGGTCACCGCGGCGTAATAGGCGCTGCGGTTGCGGCCCTCAACCTTCAAGGAGTCGATGCCCAGCGCCAGATACTCGTTCAACCGGGGCATCAGGCACAAATCTTTGGCGTTCAGAATATAGGAGCCGCGATCGTCTTCCTCCAAAGTCATCAGCTCGCCGGGGCGCTGCTCTTCTTCGAGGAAGAATTCGAGCAATTCTTTCGTTTGATCGTTCAGCTCAAGCTCTTTAAGCGATCCGTCTTTCAAGCGGACCTTGACCTTATAGTTCCACCGGCAAGAATTAGCGCAGTTACCCTGGTTCGCGCCGCGCTCGGCCATGTAGTTCGAAAGCAGGCAGCGCCCCGAATAGGTCATGCACATCGCGCCGTGGATGAAGGCTTCGAGCTTGATACCTAAGCATTTGGCGCGGATTTCCTTCAGCTCCTCGAAGGAGACTTCGCGCGCGAGCACGACCAAGTTCGCGCCCAGCGTCTCCCAAAACTGCACCGAGAGCCACGAACACACATTGGCCTGCGTGGAAATATGGATCGGAAGCTCGGGCGCGGCCTTCTTGACAAAATTGAACACGCCGGGGTCGGCGACGATCACGCCGTCGGGCCGCACCTTGCGGACGGTTTCGATATATTCCGGCAGTTTCTCGATGTCGCGATTATGCGAAAACAGGTTGAGGGTTAGATAGGCGCGCTTGCCCTGCGCATGGGCGAAGGCGACGCCCTCGACAATTTCCTCAAGCGTAAAGTTCGACCGCGTGCGCAGCGATAGATCGGGCGTGCCCATATAGACGGCATCGGCGCCGTAAAGAATGGCGACCTTCAATTTCTCCAGCGATCCCGCTGGCATCAGCAGTTCGGCGGCTTTGTTCAATGCGGGCATCTTCTTCTCTAGGCTTTGCCGGTACGCTTCGCGCTGCCGCCATCGCGCTTGTCATCGTCTGGCGAGGAGGAGCAGGATAACACATCCCAGAATTAGGGATATAACTTTCCAAAAAAGCAGCGGATCGCGCTCTGCAAGCGGGACAAAGCCCCGTTGCAAGAACGTCTTATTGGGATTTCGAAGATCGTACTCGAATTCCGACAGTGCTTGGTAGCGTTTGTTGGGATCGGGATGCACGGCTTTCTTAAGCGCCCCGTCGATCCATATGGGAATATTGGGATCGTGGTACAGCGCGGACGTGTAGCGGAGCTTCCGCTGCTGCGGTTTGGTCCGCGTTTTGGCTATTTCCGCGCCATAGGGCAATTTCCCGGTCAGCAGTTGATAAGTTATGATGCCAAGAGAAAATAGATCCGAGAGCGAAGTCCCGCTCTCTCCTATAAAATACTCTGGCGCCGTGTACTGCACTGTTCCAAGAATTTCTTCCCGATATGGCGAAGAAACCGCCTCGGTCACGCCGGCGACCTTTGTCGAGCCAAAGTCGATAATCTTCGCAGTCCCGTTCCGGTCGATCATGATGTTTTCCGGCCTGAGGTCCTGATGGACCATTTCCTTTCTTTGGAAGGCGCGCAGGCCTTTAGCGATCTGCCCCACGATCCCCCTCATTGTTTCTAGATCGGGCTTCGGATGGTCGATCATCCATTGAGCGAGGGTCTGTCCTTCGACAAATTCCGTCACGAGATACAGGTAATTGCGTTTCCGGGTTTGCAGGTGATTTTTAAGCACATGGGCGCTGCTCAGACGCCGCGCGATCCATTCCTCCATCATGAAGCGCTTCAGATAGGCGGGGTCGCCGCGCAAGTCTATGGAAGGAATTTTTATCGCTACGAGAGCGCCATCGGCAATGTCCTGGGCGAGATAAATATGGCTGCGGCTCGTTGCATGAATCTCGCGCACGATCCTGTAGCCTTCGAACTCCGCGCGCTCCTCCAACAGCGGCGGCACAGGCAAATCGGTGACCTGCCCCATAATATCGGCGGTCTCGCCGGCCGGCAGTTCGTCAATGCGCACCACCTGCACGGTTAAGTTATCTTGGCTGCCCTGGTTGTAGGCTTCTTCCACGATAGTTTTGGCGGCGAAGTCCAGATCGTTCGCATGGGCATCGATCGTCCGGGTGACGAAGGAGGCGCGGACGTGCTCGTAAACCCCGTCGCTCGCCAGAAAGAAGATGTCTCCCGTTTGGAGCTGCACCGTCCGGTAATCGATTTCGACATTCGGGGCAACGCCAAGCGCGCGGCCTAGATAGGACTGCTGCGACGATACGATGACCCTGTGATCCTCCGTGAGCTGCTCCAGAGAATCGCCGGCGACTCGATAGATGCGGCAATCGCCGATGTGGAAAAGATGGGCGGTTCTGGATTTCAACACCATTGCGCTTAAGGTGCAAATATACCCCCTGTCCATGTCGTAGGGATACTGGCTGCGTTTGGTCTGAGAATGTAGCCAGGCGTTCGTGGCGGAAATGACGCGTTGGGCCGAAGTCTTCACGGACCAGGTATCGGAAGTGCAATAATAGTCGGTCAGAAAGCTCTTGACGGCGGACTCGGCGGCAATCTGGCTAACCGCGCTGGAGCCGATACCATCCGCCAGCGCAATTGCGATGCCCTTTATTGCGGACTCGGACGGCGAGGGGACCAAGGCGCCGTGAAAATCCTGATTGATCTCCTTGCGGCCCTGGGCGGAGTGCTGGCCGATTGAGACCTTTAGACAATTCGCCATTTTGCCCCTTCAAAAAATTATGCGGTCTCCGTCATCGCTAGGCGGCAAAGCCGCCGTGGCTATCCAGGGCTCGGACTCCGCGGGCCGCATGTCCTGCTCCTGGATTGCCACGGGGCTAAAGCGCCTCGCAATGACCTAGCCGTGCGCTTGCGCCTTAAATTAACGCTTCCGCGCCTTTTAAGGACGAGGCTCCTTTTTATTCGGCTGCGGCGTAGCGGGACGCTGCGTTGCGCATTGCGCCGGTGCGCACGTGGGTTGTATAAAGAGTGAGGCCGGTGAAGGCGATGCCGCCGACAAGATTGCCCAGCACAGTCGGAATCTCGTTCCAAATAAAATAGTCCTGGATCGAGAAGTTGCCGCCAAGCATGAGGCCCGAGGGGAACAAGTACATGTTCACCACCGAATGCTCGAAGGTCATATAGAAGAACACCGTGATTGGCATCCACATGGCGATGACCTTACCCGGCACCGTGGTCGAGATCATCGCGCCGACGACGCCGGTTGAGACCATCCAATTGCAGAGCATGCCGCGAATGAAGAGGGTGGCCATCCCCGCCGCGCCATGGGCGGCGTAGCCGAGCGTGCGCGCTTCGCCGATTTTGCCGATTTTTTGGCCGACGGCGTCCGGCGCAACCGTGAAGCCAAACGTGAAAATGTAGGCCATCATCACGGCGACCGTCAGCGCACCGAGGAAGTTGCCGATGAAGACCAAAAACCAATTGCGCAATACGCCATACACGGTCACGCCGGGGCGCCCGTCGATGAGCGCGAGGGGGGAAAGCACAAAGACGCCGGTTAAAAGATCGTATCCCAGAAGGTAGAGCATGCAGAAGCCGACCGGAAACAGGATCGCGCCAGCAAGGGGATTGCCGGTCTGCACGTTGATGGTAACGGCGAACACCGCTGCAAGCGCCAGAATTGCGCCGGCCATATAGGCGCGGATTACCGTGTCGCGGGTCGACATAAAGATTTTAGATTCACCGGCATCGACCATTTTGGTTACGAATTCGGCAGGTGCGAGATATGCCATTGAGATACCTCCTTAATTGGCATTAAGTCTGCTGAGTGTTGCGATTTGCCGCGTGTTTGCGCGTGCGCGAATTCGAGCCGCTTTTCCGCGGTTGTTGGGCGCCAGCACCACTTCGATAGAAGTCATCTCCTCTTGCTCCACGCATAAAAAAAGCCGCAGGCCTCACTGCATCGGTGTTTCCGAAGCAGCGCGGGCCGGCGGCGTTGCCGGTTGCCCATTTCCTGGGCAGATTTTGTCAAGGAACCGCCATTGGCTCCCACAGTTCACTTTTGAAGCAAGAAGCAGGCCAGGTACACGGCCGGCATCAGCAGTTCGGCAGCTTTGTTTATGAGCGATCTAACTTGGGCAAGTTCCCGGGGCGCGCCTATCGCGAAAATGAATACGGTCCGCTCTGCAATCCCGCAATGGCGCATTGGACCTCGGTTTTGTGAAATCGCGCGCATATCGCGCTCGCGGTCCAAGTCTAACGCTTGGCGCCCGCTCCGGGCGCTGACTCGGTGGCAGTGTTTGACCGGAGCCGCCAAAGTGGATGACTACTAAACAGGCCAACAGATGTCAGTTGAGCGGACACCAGCGGACATCGATTTTTAGGTGGCGATGATCTCGCGGCACGTTCTCTACAGTTCACTTACTCGGTCTCGTTCGGCCAACGAATACTTCTTTCCCGGTCAGCTCATTGAGATAGACATCGAGCTCTCCCTCCCGTCTCAGGAACTTCAAGCTCTTATACAGCTGCTCTGACGGCACAAATCCATAGGAGGAGAGGGACGCATTGAACGTCCACCCATCCGGCGTCACAATCTGCTGCGAAGGGCTTCCAATCTTTCGACAAGCGGCAACTCGCTTTGTTGGATCGCTGCCCAAGTTGAGGTGGCCGAACTCCACCCAGTCGCACGGCGCGAGCGGCCCGCGCATCTGGTCGACAACCACGAGATCTCGGGCCTTGCCCTGTTCCTGATAGATAATGTCGTGCTTGCTGAGGGAACTAACGAATTCTTCGACGTCTGATGGCCTCATGAAGCCGATACGCGTGAGCTCGCCATCGGCGCAGAGCGTCTGATTTGGCGCCAATGATCTGAAGGCTTCCCATCCGCCTGGGAACCGCTCCAGCAGTATGTCAGCTCGAATGACGACAGAAATCGCTTCGATTAAAACCGCCATCTCTCACTCCCTCCAATCGGGCATTTTAACGCCCTGGCGAGCGGCATGGATGCGGCGGGCTTCCTGCCGCCGCTGATAATGGGTCTGCATGTGGGTGAGTATTTCGCCTGCCCACGTGCCTTCGAGGCTTGGGAAGTATTTATCGCCAAAGTTACGCCAAACCTCGTAAAGTACCCACCTGGCGGCCTCTTCAACTTGATAGCCAGCGTCGCATTGGGTGGGGCAGACCTTTAGGCCGGCAACGATGACCTCCGCTGTCTCCGGAGTCATCGGCAGGAACCGTTGGCGGCCGGAAGCCGATTTGTCGAGCAGCCCAAGGGCGTGGCGCAGATCCTCAGAAGCACACGTGGCGCAGTTGATCCGCGTGCACCATTTGTCTACGGTGGCCCGCTCGAGCACTTGCTGTATCCATCTAGGATCGGATCGGTTGATGGGAGCCATACACCGACCTCCTCTCGCAGGCAGTTTTCTTGCTCGCCGCTTACTTATGCGTGAGAGTTGCGGACGGTATCAAGGAGTAAGTCGTGCTCGCAGGACCGCCAACAACCCCGCGGCGACCCGCTCACAAATGCGAGCCGCGCGATTTCCAGCTCTTGATCTCGGCGAGTTCGGCTTCGGGCCGGTCCGTGATGATGCGCCGCTCGCCGGGGAACACCTCGCCGCTTTCGCCGTCGATGGAAATCCAATCGCCCTCGCGGATTGTGCGGCCCGCGAGCTGCGCGTGACGCGCGCTCGCATCGATGGCGAGCCCCGGGCAGCCCACCACGCAAGCCTTGCCGAGCTGGCGCGCGACCACCGCCGCATGCGCCGTCCGCCCGCCGCTTGCCGTCAAAATGCCGGCCGAAACCGCAAATCCCGCCACATCGGCCGTGGACGTATCGGGCCGGATCAGCACCACCGGGTCTTTCGTCT
>JBKQIH010000222.1:0-7287 GCA_052148445.1 Rhodomicrobium sp. | reverse complement strand
TCCTTAAGCTTCATCTTGGACTTGTAGGTGTCGCCGGTGGCCGGATGTTTGATGTCGCCGACGAAAGAATCGCCTTGAGCTGTGAGCGGAGAAAGAATCATCTCCATGCCCTTGTTCTTCGGGCCGTCGGCCACGGTGCACGACATGCCGTTGGCGCCGCCCGCCTTGCACTCGATGGTGTAGTCGGTCCATTTCCACTTGCCGGCCATGTCGGCCATGCCGGCAGCGTTCGCCGAAGCCGCAAGACCGAGAACCGCAACCGAGAGTGCGCCTGCACGCAAGATATTACGCATGTTGTTTTCCTTGCTGTTTTACTGAGTGATTGTGTTGCTGAGTACTGCCTCCCCACAGAACTCCGACCCTACGGAGAATTGAATCGCCTCCCACGGTCCTAGAGCCTGGGCAAACATTCAAGAAGTAGTATATTCGAATGCTTGCCAAATTTACCATAACAGTTAGCGCCTACCCGTCAAGGCTCGGCTCCGTTCGTCCACCGCGATGTACCGCCGCAATACGAATCGCGAACGAATGCCCCTGTGGCGCGACCGTTAAGCCCAAGTCTAGAAATAATTATTGTAAATCACAAAGGTAACCGGGGCCGGTCAGCGGAATCGGGCCGGCGGCTGCGGGTTGTTTGCTGGATTCGTATCGTGCTTCGACATCCGCCGGATGAGATCCCCGCCAGCGAGTGGCTGCAAATCCTTTTCCAGCGCATCGGCTATCTCTTTTTCGTATACCTCTTTGCCGCCCGCATAAACGGTAAACGATCTTAAATACTTTTCTTTCTTCGCCGGGTTCTCGATGGTCGCCTTGGTCCACTTATAAAGAGCATCGTCGACAGCACCCTGCTTCTCACATTCGGCAACGTATCCCGCAAAAGCATCGAACTGGCATATTGCCACCGCGCCATGCTTGGCAAGGATGGCGGTTAGCGGTGCCACTGCCGGATCGCCTGGATCGTTGCGGGCGGCCTCGGCGTACTTCTCCCCAAGATCGATCCGTATTTGATAATTCCAGGGGCTGCTCATGGGCGGTCTCCTTGGCTCGAAGCAAGTGTCCAGCTCTCTGCCGTTAGCAACGGGTCTTTGACATTTTCGTTCCGGATTTTAGCGGCGGACGCAGCGGTACTCTTGGCTTCAAATTGAAGTATGAAAACGCATCCCTCCGGGATTGCATTCTCTATCGTTACTTCACCGCGATGCGCGTCCATGATGCGTTTGACGATAGACAATCCCAGCCCCGCTCCCGAGGAACCGCTACGATTCTTCCGCCAAAAACGTTGAAAGACCTGGGCGCGTTCCGAAGCCGCTATGCCCGGCCCGCAATCGGCGACCGTTACGGCGCCGCCGCGGCTTACCGCCATAGCCACTGTGGTATCCTTGGGCGTGTGGCGCATTGCGTTCTCGGCCACGTTCCGCACCGCCCGGAAAATAACCTCTGCATTGCCGTGGACAAAAACCGGCGTTTCGGGAGCGTCAAGCCGGATGTGCTTTCCTTCCACGACAGCGAGAGGGGCCACGTATGCCGCGACCTCGACGCAAATCTCCGCGAGGTCCGCGGTTTCATCCTGTCCGACCGTGAACGCTTCAAGCTCGGCAATGTCGAGGAGCTGGCTCACGATCCTTTTCATCCGGGCGATATCCCGGCTGAGCAGTTTTGCGGCTTCCTTGTCGGGCAGCGTATCGATCCTTGCCTGAAGGATCGATAGAGGCGTGCGCAGCTCGTGGGCGGCATCCGCGGTAAAATCGCGTTGGATGCGAAACCCGCGCTCCAGCCGGTCGAGTGCACGGTTGATCGTCTGCACCAAGGGGCGGATCTCGCTTGGCATGGCCTCGAGCGGAAGCCGCACATCGGTGCGCTCGGGCCCGATCTTTTCCGCCATTTTCGACGCTCTCAGAAGAGGGCTGAGCGCGCGGCGGAAGATGCTCACGTCGATAACGAACAGCGACAGAAGAATGGGGATTGTGATCCAGCCCACGCGGCTGAAGAAGTCGCGCACGATATCGTCGATCAAGACATCGCGGTGCTCCATATCCTGCGCGACCTGCACCCAGACGGTCCGGTCTCCGACACTCACCGGAACGCTGGCACCCGAAAGCATCACGTCGCCGCGCTGGCGTTCGAGATATTCCGGATAGGCAACGCGCGTATCGGTGTTGAATACAGGGGCGCGGCTTTTCAGGGAGGAAAACAGAACGTTTCCAGATGCATCCGACACGGAATAGGCGTAGCGCCCATAGGCCTCGGAGAACAGCGCGGCCAAATCCGGCGGCAGCCGCAGCGCGATATTGCCATCCGCTTCTTGAGAGAGATAACCCGTGATAAGCCCGGCGTTTTCGCGCAGCGAGCGGTGTTGCAAGTCCTCAGCCGCGGATCTCAGCAAAAGATAGAGCGCAATGGGCATGAAGGCCGAGGTGATGAAAATCGCCGCGACATGCAGGAATATGATACGCCGTGTGATCGACTTTAACAGAAACATGGCTTATTCCGGTGGACGATCGGCAGTGATGATATATCCAACGCCCCTGATCGTATGGATCCCAGCGGTTGCGCCCAAGTCCTGGAGGCTTCTGCGCAGACGGTGAACGTAGACCTCGACCGCGTTCGATCCGATATCGTTGGAGAGGCCGAAAATTTGATCCTCGACGACGCGCTTGGAAACTACGCGCCCGCTCCGGCGCATCAAGATCTCCAAGACCCCCAGCTCCCTCGCGGACAGCATCTGCGGCACCCCGCCGATGAAGAGCTGCCGGCCAACCGTGTCGAAGGCAAGATTGCCAAGCTCAAGCGAACGTCCAAGCAGCTGTCCGGGGCGGCGCAGCAGCGCTTCGAGCCGCGCGACGAGTTCCTCGATCGCAAAGGGCTTCACGAGATAATCGTCCGCTCCCGCCCGAAGTCCCGTAACCCGGTCGTTCACCCCGTCCCTTGCGGTGAGAATCAGCACCGGCAGGGTATTCTGGCGCGCTCTAAGCGTTCGAAGCACAACGAGGCCATCCTCGTCCGGAAGGCCGAGATCGAGGATCACCGCGGCATAGTGCGTCGAGCCCAGAACGCTGAGCGCGTCAGCCGCCGTCATGACGGCGTCCGCACTGAAACCGGAGGCCTCCAAGCTTTTGACCAAAAGGTTGGAGAGTTCCTCATTATCTTCGACGAGAAGAAGCCGCATCGCAGCGCTTCCCTCCTACGGACCGGGCCTTAGCCCGATATACACCCATTCGCCGGATTCCCAAATACGCGTGCCCGTTCCAGCTTCGTGGACTTGGCACCGCATGGGCCGGCTAACAAGGGCGGATTTGGCGCGGGCATGTTTTCCGCAGGCGCCGCCCCCTTGAAACCCCCGGTAGTAATATTGCGCCATGGCTCAGCAGAGCTGATACAATCGTGCACTGAACAGCTTAAGTTAGGCATCGACTGTATAGCTTTGCTGTTGATTTTATTCTAAGAAAGTTGACATCGATCAATGTATGGGTTGATCTTGCTCTTACTTTAGACCAAAGTGTAGTAAGCGTAAGCTTATGAGAGAGTTGGAGCTGGGAGTTTAACCGCTATGATCGGACAACAATCTCCGCAATCCGCGTACTTAGGCATGGCACCAGTCATGAAGATGTACATGGATTCCATGGAAGCTTGGAAGAAGAGTTACACGTCTCTAAGCACAAGCGGCAAGACGGCACCGGAAGCTTTAACAGCCGAGAACGCGAAAGCGGCTTGCGATACAGCTCTTGCGAGCTGGCACAAATCAGGCGAGGAAGTTTACAAGCGCTTTGTGGAGCAACAGATCGAGATCTGCCGCTTTTTCGCTGCCCGCTGGGAGCAATACTTGAAATTGCCTGCCCAGATCGCCCATTGCCAAACGCCCGCGGATCTGCAGCAAGTACAGACGTTTTTTCTAAACCAATTCGCAACGGACTACGTGCAGGAAACAGGCAAGCTTACGCAACCTGTGGGAGAACTTATGTCCCACTTGCCGGCTCAGCCTCACGCTTGAGCGAGGCTACGGCACGCACGGAAGCGGGAATGAGGCTTACCAAGGGCGCGACAAACCGTTCCATCTTCTGCTGGAAAAGCCTATGGTAACGCGTTAGCCTTGGGAGCTTGAGCCCGTCCGGCGCTCATATCTCCTTCCAAGGCGGAGGGATGTTGCCATGTCCGGAAGCTCAACTCCACTCGATCGCTTTTTTCACTACGCACTCGCAAAACAAACGGGCGGAATTTCGCCGGCCGCGCTTTGGCTCTCCTTCATGGATTGGGCGCTCCACTTGACGCTGGCGCCGGGCACGCGCGTAAAGCTCGCCTCCAAGCTCATCGCCTCCGGTCTCGCCTACCAGCATTATCTCGCTGCCGTCGCGGCGGACGGAGGCACGCCGCCTCCAGGCGCGGCGCCAGCTCCGCAAGACAAGCGCTTTTCCCATGCGGAGTGGTCGAAGTGGCCCTACAACGCGCTCGCCCAAGGTTTTTTGCTTTGGGAGCAGTTTTGGGACGATGCGACACGGAACGTCCGGGGGGTCAGCCTCCATCACGAAGAGGCGGTGAACTTTTGTGCGCGCCAGCTTCTCGACATGGCAGCGCCTTCAAATTTTCCGGTGACAAACCCCGAAATACTGGAGCGCACGCTGCGCGAGGCCGGCGCCAATCTCGTGAGCGGCTACTGGAATTTCGTGGAGGATTCCCTCCGTCATTCCGCCGGCCTGCCGCCCTCGGGCGCGGGGGCGTTCAAGCCAGGTCAAGCCGTTGCCCTAACCCCAGGCAAAGTCGTCGCCAGGACGCGCATGATGGAGCTGATTCAATATAGCCCGGCCACGGCTACAGTATACCCAGAACCTATACTGATCGTGCCGGCCTGGATCATGAAATATTACGTGCTCGACCTTTCGCCCGCCAACTCTCTGGTGCGCTATCTCGTTGGCCAGGGCTTCACCGTGTTCACGATCTCCTGGAAAAATCCGGATGAAAGCTATCGCGACGCCGGCATGGACGATTACCGGCGTCTCGGTATTATGGAGGCCCTGCGGGCCATCTCCAAAATCGTACCGGAGCGCAAGGTGCACGCGCTTGGCTATTGCCTCGGCGGCACATTGCTGGCCATCGCAGCGGCCACCATGGCGCGCGACGGCGATGACAGCCTCAAATCGCTGACGCTACTCGCCGCACAAACCGACTTCAGCGAACCGGGAGAGCTCGAACTCTTTGTCGGACCCAGCCAGCTTGCCTTCATTGAGGATCAAATGCAGGAAGTTGGCGTGCTCGAAGCCACGCAGATGACCGGGACGTTCCAGCTGCTGCGCTCCAAGGATCTGATCTGGTCGCAAATGCTGCGGAACTACCTCATGGGCGAGCGCGAGACTCTGAACGATCTCATGGCGTGGAATGCGGACGGGACGCGCATGCCCGCGCGCATGCACTCCGAATATCTCCGCAACATCTTCTTCGAAAACCAGCTTGCCCAAGGCCGCTACGCAGTCGATGGCCACGCGGTCGCCTTGCGCGACATTCAGGTCCCCATTTTTGCCGTCGGAACCGAATGGGACCACGTCGCCCCCTGGCGCTCGGTGTATCAGATCAACGTACTCGCCGAAGCCGAGGTAACGTTCCTTTTGACGAATGGCGGTCACAATGCGGGCATCGTGTCCGAACCCGGCCACAAGGGCCGCCATTACCGCACCGGCACGTTGAAGCCGGGCGAGCCCTACCCCGATCCCGAGAGCTGGCTCCATCTCCATATGCCGAAGGACGGCTCGTGGTGGCCGGAATGGGTCGGCTGGCTGAAGGCTGGCTCGAACGAGTTCTCGGCGCCGCCGCACATGGGAGCGCCGGAGTCGGGATTCCCGCCGCTGTGCGACGCGCCCGGCACCTATGTTTTCGAGTAGAGAGAGGCTGGGCGCGGCCGGCGCCAAAGGAGACTCGGGAGAACTGTTGTAGGCCCGATGCGGCAGCTACGGCAAAGACTACCATAATGGCCGTGGGCTCTTACGGCGGTGTTTTATCTTGAATCACGCTCTGCGCTAATGACGGCTGGCGCGAAAGGTGCCCAGCTAATCTGGGCACCCTGCCGTCTTCGGTGCGAATACCAGCGCTATCGTTTCATGTTAACTCAAGAACCATAGCCACTGGGTTTCAGGGCTTGGCTTGCGCCATGCGCCACTCAGATTACCTAACCTGAGAGGGAGGCGGAGCGTAACTGTAGGGTGTGCCTCCAGCCGGCGCGCCGGCGTATGGTGCGCCACCGTATGGGGCACCGCCGTAAGGAGCGCCGCCGTATGGGGCACCGCCGTATGGAGCGCCCGGATAGCCGCCGGCGTAACCGCCAGGGCCACCATAGCCGCCGGGATAGCCGCCCCAGCCCGAACCGTTGTTCCAGCCGTTGTTGCCCGAGCCGCCGCCGTTGCCGTTGCCGGATCCGCCGAAGCCAAAATTCATGCTGCCGTTGCCAGTGCCATTGCCATTGCCCCAGCCATTGCCACTGCCGTTGTTACCCCAGCCACCATTGTCCCAGGGGCCCCAAGCACTGGCGGTGCCGGAGGTGAGAGCAACGGCACTGATGCCGAGAAGGCAGGCAACTGCCGCGCCTTTGATAAGCTTATTCATTCTATCCACTCCTTTGGCAGACCTCGACATGAGGCCGCTTCACATTTTTTTCGCCTTCGTTCTTTTTTTTCAGATTGCTTCGCAGCCGAAGGCTTAGCCGCTAAGTTCTGTCCCTTTTCCCCGCCAGCAGCCACAGGCACCGCGCACACCGGCCCCGTGCGGTGATGACGCAAAGGCCGAACCGTAGCCGTTCCCAGCAGGGATCGAAGTTAGAAGGTACTTGTAGCGAACCAGTCGCAATCCCCACGCAAAGGGGACACCCCATGACGCGCGAAAAAAATATCTTGCTGGCTGACGCGTCCACTCCCGCCGCCAGTCTCGCGATAAGGTTTGCGAAAACTCATGCCAAAAGCGCGCTTTGAATGAAAGCAAAGGCGCGCTCCAAGACCAAATTATATGCTGCGCTTTTTAGGGCCTCGGGCCCTTTCTTGCTCGCCTTGCCGAACGCGCGTCTGATTTTCGCCTGTCGTATGGTTCCCTCTACTACAGTTCACATATAATAATGCACTGTATAAAATGCAACGGTACTGCAATGAATAATTTTATTGACAATTATCAAACGCAGGGTCAGTTTTTGCTTTATAGGCTTTATATTTGCCTTGTGTAATCATGGATAATTCGTTGCATCTATAATACCATCATTTGCGCCAATAAGTATTTTCATCCGTTACCGCTTCACCGCTTGTTTCAACTGGCTGGCGA
>JBKQIH010000221.1:0-17633 GCA_052148445.1 Rhodomicrobium sp. | reverse complement strand
ATTCCGCAGGTCGCGCGGAGCTGCCGCGTACGGCCTATTTGAATAACGCATTGAGGCGGGCGCGCAGTGCGGCCGAACAGCGCTCTCATCGCTTTGTCACACTCGAGCATCTTCTGCTTGCTTTGCTCGACGATCCAGATGCGTCGCGGCTGATGCAAGCCGCCGGGGCGGATGCCGCGTCGATCCGGACCGCCATCGCGGATGCCGTGAATCACAGAATGGCGGGCTTGGCCGGCGCAAGCGGCAGCCCTCCAAGCTTCAGCCACAAGTTCGACACGCTCTTTGCCGGCGCCTCCGGGGACGCGATCCGTACCGGGCGCAAGGAAGTGGACGGAGCGCTCGCTCTGATCGCGATGGGCAGAGATCCAGAAAGCAACGCATCGGCGATATTGGCCGCGAATGGATTCACCTCCCACGCGGCCATTCAGATCTATAGCGCCACGCTGCCGGCTCCGGCTCCGGCTCCGCAAGCTTCGCTGGCGTCACGGGCTTTAGCCGCCCCCAGCGCTCCCAGCCCCAGCCCCATTATTGTGCTCCAAAGCCCGGTCGCGGCCACCCACGACAACGACATGGAGGACATGCTGGCGAGCGTGCGCAATATCCTCGACGCCGAGGAGCGCCGGGAGCGCGGACTACCCCCCGTGAGCGGGCCTCCGTCCCAGCCTGCACCCGTACCCCGCAACGCTCAGCCGCGCCCCGAAGTGCAGCTAAGGACCGATCTGGCCCCGGATCGCCAGCGCGGCCCGGCCGAGTTCTATTCCCAGATTCCAGCGCCCAGTAATAGCCAAGAGCGGGTCGATCCGGCTCTCCGCTTTGAGCCGCCAGCCCGCTTGCCGGCTGCACAATCGGAGCGCCGCCAGCCGCCCCCCGGTTACGCAACAGGCTTTTCGGACCCCCCCGCGCAGAGTTTCGATCACAACCTTCCGCCGCCTGCACAGCCTTTGGAGAAAAAGCGCAAGGACCGCGAGCACAAGGGAGCTAGCCGCGGCCGGAACGAGGCGCCCGGCCCGATGGCGAAAATCTTGGCGAACGTTCCACGCAAGGCCCGGATCGGGGTCGCAGAGACCGTGCAGATTGTGCTGAGCAAAGAAGATGCCGGCCAATTGTTCGCAAGGGCTCCCCGGCGCGGCCAGCCCCAGCTTGGCGCCGAAGCGCCACCCGCCTGCCGCGCGGTCACCGTGCGCCTGTCGGCGCCGGAAGGCGGATTTTTCATAGAGGCCTCGTCGCCAGAAACCCAGTGGATCTTCGACCGGCCATCCTTTCTAAGTGAAGAGCCATTTGGGACCTGGACCTGGACTGCCATTCCGAACGAAAGCGGGCACTCCATCTTGTCTGTCTCGATCTTTGCGCGCGATATCGATGGAAACGGCGCTTTGAGCGATATTTCCGCGCCGGAACAAGCGATCAAGGTGCAGGTCCGCGGCAATTCCGGCAGCCGTTTGTGGGGCTTTTTCCGCGCTATATTGTTGCTTCTCGCTGGCGGTGCGCTCGCCGTTGGCGCGGTATACCTGCTTCAGAGGACGGGCAAGCTGCCGCATTGGTTCTTCGCCCGTTAGCACACCTTACGGTTCGCCGGAACGTGCCTTACGCGCCTCCCGCGAGCAATGCGACCGCCTTAATGATCGGATCGGCAACGCTCGAAAGAATCCACGATATAACATTGAGGTCCACGCCAAGGGTTTGCCCCAGGAACGGCAGGATGAAGATTAACCCGATCAGAATCAGCATGCCGTGCGGCTCGATCCGCGCGAGCGGCATTGCCAGCCCGCGTGGAAGCAGCCCGACCGCAACCCGCCCGCCATCGAGCGGAGGCAGCGGGATCATATTGAACACGGCCAGCACGACATTGATGATGATGGCGTTCGCCAAGTTCTTGGCCACCCACTGCACCGCGTTCGCCGGTAGATAGGGCACAACGTGAAACAGCAGCGCCGCCGCGATGGCCAGAGCGATATTGGCCCCGGGGCCGGCAAGGGCAACCCAGACCATGTCGCGCGGCAGGTTCCGCAACGCGCCGAAATTCACGGGAACCGGCTTCGCATAGCCGAATAGAAATGGCGAACGCATGATCAAAAGAAAAGCCGGCAGCAGGATCGTACCGAACGGATCGATGTGTTTCAAGGGATTGAGCGTCACCCGCCCCATCCGCCAAGCCGTACTGTCGCCGCAGGCGCGCGCCGCAAATCCGTGCGCGGCTTCGTGCATCGTGACCGCGAGCAGAACCGGGATAACCCAGGTCGAGGCCGCGTAAAGCTCCGGAGAAAGTTGCAGGTCCATTGACGTCCTATTTGGCGGCTATGCGGCAACGGAAGCGAGCCGCGTTGAGAACGGAGCGCTGCGCGCGCTTTCGATACACAGATATATCGCCCTCACCCCGGTCCCGCTATAGGCGATCGGCTTCAAGGACCACCGAATTTCGCATCCGCCGCGCATGCTCCGGGCAAGGCGCATTCCCTAACCCGAATTGCGCAAGCCCGCCGCGACCCCGTTGATGGAGATCAAGATCCCGCGCCCGATCTTCTCGTCCCGCTGACCGGCGCGCCACCGCCGGATGAGTTCGATTTGAAGATGGTTGAGCGGCGCGATATAGGGAAAGCGATGCCGGATCGACCGCGCCAGGGCGGGATTATCGGTCAAACGGTCCGTTGTACCCGTGATTGCATTCATAGCCTGCACGGTTGCGTCCCACTCCGCACGCAAGGCGCCATAGATGTGCGCCGCAAGTTCGGGATCGGGAACGAGGCTGGCATAGCGTTCGGCAAGCCGCATGTCGGCCTTGGCGAGCACCATGTCCATGTTGGACAGGAGCGCGCGAAAGAACGGCCACTCCTCCTTCATGCGCTTGAGGAGGCGCATCCGTTCTTTGGGGGCTTCCGCCGCGAAAGCTTTGACCGCAGCCCCAAATCCAAACCAGCCAGGCAACGCCGCGCGGGACTGGCCCCACGAAAAGCTCCAGGGAATGGCGCGCAGATCCTCGATGCGATTGGTTGCCCTGCGCGAAGCCGGCCGCGAGCCGATGTGGAGCCCCGCAATTTCCGCAATCGGCGTGGCCGCAAAGAAATAATCGGCAAAGCCTGGAGTCTCGAAGACGAGCGCCCGGTAAGCCTTCATGCTCGACTCGGAAAGCTGCGCCGCCGCTTGCAGAAAGCTTGCGGGCACCGCCCGGCCGGGCGCCAGAAGCGTGGCTTCGATGGAAGCGGCGGCAAGGGCTTCGAGATTACGCCGCGCGATCTCGCTATTGGCATATTTCGAGGCGATCACCTCGCCTTGCTCGGTCAAGCGGATTTGCCCGTTCACCGTTCCGGCGGGTTGCGCGAGAATGGCTTGGTAGCTCGGCCCGCCGCCCCGGCCGACGGTGCCGCCCCGCCCGTGGAACAGGCGGAATTTGATGTCCCGATTGGCGAACAGTTTTGCGAGCGCAACCGAGGCCCGGTAAACCTCCCAATTGCTGGTAAAGATGCCCCCGTCCTTGTTGCTATCGGAATAACCGAGCATGATCTCCTGCACCCCGCCGCTTGCCCCGATCAGCTCCGGAATGCCAGGCAGGGCGCAAAACTGCGCCATGACGGCCTCCGCATTGCGAAGGTCCGCGATGGTCTCGAAAAGCGGCACGGCGAGCAGGTCCGCGCGGGCGCCCGCATCGCCAAGGACGCCGTGCATCAGCCCGCCTTCCTTCTCGAGGACAAGGGCCTCCAAGAGATCGCTCACCGTTTCGGTGTGGCTGACGATGTATTGCCGGATGGCTCTGTTGCCAAAGCATTGCCGCAACTCGCAGGCGGTATCGAGGATGGCCAATTCGCTGCGCGTTCTTTCGGAGTAGCTGGCGCCGGGCACACGAAGCGGGCGCGGATCGCCAAGCGCCGCCAGAAGCACCGTCTGCTTTTCTTTTTCGCTCAGCCCCATGTAATCGGGCGCGATGCGCGCGATCGACAAAAGCTCGCTAAGCGTCTCTTCGTGCCGGTCGGAGCTTTGGCGCAAATCCAAAGTGGCGAGGTGGAACCCGAAGACTTCGGCGCAGCGTAGAAGCGGCCGCAGACGGGCCTCCGTCAGCGCCGCGCCGCGATGCGCGACAAGCGATTCCGCCACAATGCGAAGGTCGGTTTGAAACTCTGCGGCGTCGCGGTAGGGTTCCCCGGACACAAGCGCGGGCCGCGGAGATGGCATGCCGGTGAGCTTTACGAGCGTGGCCGCCAGCCGCGCATAGACGCCGATTAGAGCCCGGCGGTACGGCTCGTCGCCCCGGTGCGGGTTGCGGTCTCCCGACCGTTCGGCGAGCGCCTCCAATTGCGCCGTGCAGCCGACCAGCATGTGCGAGATCGAAAGTTCGGCGCCGAGCCGGTGGATCTCGTCGAGGTAATGGCGCAGCGCGGTCTCGCATTGGCGCCTCAAGGCGAAGCTAAGGGTCTCGGCGTTGACGTTCGGGTTTCCATCGCGGTCCCCTCCGATCCACGAACCCATCCGGAAAAAGGGTGCAACGCGAACGCCGCCGAGACCTTTTTCAAGGACCTCATAAAGACGCGGAATCTCCGAAAAGAAGCTCGTTTTGTAGTAGCTCAGCGCGTTTTCGATCTCGTCGTGAACGGTCAAATGCGCATAGCGCAGCAGGCGCGTCTGCCAGACTTGCGCGATTTTAGCCTGCAGGAGCCGCTCGTTTTGCATCAGCTCCTCGTCCGTACGCAGGCTTTCGCGCCCCGCCAGCAGCTCTTCGATAGCACTTGCGGCGTCGAGCAGGCTCCTGCGCTGAACTTCCGTTGGATGCGCGGTCAGGACCGGCGAAACAAGGCTCGCGCGAAGTGTGCCGGCCACCGTTTCCGCGGCGATGCCAGCTTCGCTCAGGAGCCGGAAGGTCAAGGCAAGACTGCCCCCCTGGGGGCGATTTTCATATCCTGCCGCGGCGCGGCGCCGGATATGATGGCGGTCCTCTGCGATATTCGTCAGATAAGAAAAGTAGCTAAATGCGCGAACGACAGACACCGCCTCCTCGGGCGTAAGCCCTCGCAGCAGGGCATCGAGGGACCGGCCGGCTTCGGTGTCCGCGCCGAGTTCGAAGGCAACGCTCAAACGCCGGATCGTTTCGATGCGTTCGAAAGCTTCCTCGCCCTCCTGGTCCCTAATGGTGTCGCCGAGCAGCTTGCCCAGCAAGCGGATATCTTCATGGAGGGGACTATCCTTCCCGGTGCCGGCCTCCGCCAGCCGCAACTTGGATACCGCCAATTCGAGCCTCCGAGCCTTTTCCAGTTGAAGCCCGCCTTATTCGCTCCGCAAGCCGGCGGCGGGACGACCATACCCGGCTCAGGCAGGTTCCCCAATTCAAATATATTTGGGGTGATGCATAGGTTTCCTGCCGTTAACGCTGCGATAGGCTGCGGCGATCCCTGCAACCTAACCTGCCTGGCGCCCCCGCCGGCCTGAACGTGCAGCGGCCTTAGACGAATGGCGAACGCCAAGCCCCTGCATAAACGTTTGTTATGCATTCCAGCTTGGCTTATGAAGTTCAAACCGCCGCGCATCCGGAGTAGAGGGCTAGATTTACGGCGGCAGGGCGGTCATGAGCGGAAGATGTCTGATAGGATTGGCTGTTGGTGCGGCGATCTTTGCCACGCATGCGGCCGCTGCTAACGACTGCTACCAGGACGAAGATCCCAAATTATCCATTGTGGCGTGCACGGCCTTAATCGAAAAGGAGCCGCGCACGGCCGCAGCCTATTTGTACAGAGGAGATGCCTATCGAGTTACCGGCGATCTTGCAAAATCGATCGCGGATTACTCAAAAGCTATTGAGATCGATCCGTCGAACGCTGACGCATACTCCAGGCGCTGCGCGGCCTACAGAAAGCAGCGTAACGCGAGCCTAGCCCTGGCAGATGCCACGAAAGCCATCGAACTCGATCCCAAATCCCAAGGCTCCTACTTTGCAAGGGGCGAGGTCTATAGCGAAAAGGGCGATCTCGGCCTAGCCATCGCGGATTACACCAAGGCAGCCGGGCTAAATCCGCGCGCAACTTGGGCCTTTTTTGCACGAGGCACAGCCTACCGCAAACAGGGCGATGTGGCACTTGCCATCGCGGATTTTACCAAAGCCATCGAAATCAATCCCGGCGGCGCCGAGGCCTATGCCTCGCGCGGAAACGCATTTCGCGATACCGGGAATTTTGCCAGGGCCATTGCGGATTACTCCAACGTCATCGCGCTACACCCCAAAAACGGCAGCGCGTATAATAACCGCGCATGGTCGTATTATAGCATAGGAAATCCAGTCCTCGCCCTGGAAGACGCACAGAGGGCCCTTCAACTCCGGCCATATGACGCCGACGCGCTCGATACGCAGGCGCATATTCTTGAGGTTCTCGGCCGCCGCGACGAAGCGGTTTCTTCTTACAGAAGGGCGTTACGCCTTAATCCGGACATCGAAGGAAGCAAAGAAGGTCTCGCCCGGCTGGGTGCGACTCCTTAAATATTTACGCGTTCTACCCGGACAATCAAAATCCGAAGGTCTGCCTCACGCAGGAGGCGGCCGTTAGACTGGGAGGCTGGCTTGAGGCAGCGGTTTGTTGCGTTTTTTGCTATGGCTATATTGCTTGGTTCGTTGCCAACGGCAAATGCCGGCCCGAGCGAGGAAAGAGGAACCATGCTCCGGGGGCTTGCGAGTCAAGTCGGGCGGGTGCTGGGCGCAGCGTCCGTTTGTCCAGGCGTGGCCGGAACGCGAGTCAAGGGGATTTCCAGCAGGATCATCGAGGTCATCAAGACCACCGCGCCTGGCGAGGATGAAATCGCCGCTATCGTCGAGGTGTTCAACAAGAGCGTGTCGGAAGGCGCCCGGTCCATCGGCGCCAAGCAAACCGACTGCGCCACAGCCGAGCGTCAGCTGGCCGATCTTGAAAATGCTTCCGCACCAGCCCCCCAGAGCGGCCCAGCGATCACCGCTCAAACCGCGGGCCTTACCGGACAAGAGACGGCATCCTCCGTGCATGGCATAACGGCCAGCGAGATCCGGTTTGGAGCGTCCGTACCGCTTACCGGCGCGAATAAGGATTACGGCCAGCGGATCCGGACTGGGCTCGAAGTTGCCTTCCGGTCGGCCAACGATGCCGGCGGTGTGCACGGCCGCGCATTGCGCCTCATCGCCGCCGACGATGGCTACGAGCCCACGCGCACGGCGGAAACCGTGAAGCAGCTTTACAGCAAGGATCAAGTCTTTGCGTTCGCCGGCAATTTCGGGACGTCGACCGCGGCGGTTTCGGTGCCGTTTGCGCTCGAGCACCGTATGCTCTTCTTCGCCGGCTACAGCGGCGCGAGCGTTTTGCGGCGCGATCCGCCGGATCATTATGTTTTCAACTATCGTCCGAGCTACGCGGAAGAGACCGAGGCCGCCGTCCGGTATCTCGTCAAAATCCGGCGCCTGAAGCCTGAGCAGATTGCCGTGTTCGCCCAGCAGGATGGCTTCGGCGAATCCGGTTTCGCCGGTGTAGGAAAGGCGATGCGCGCGCTTCGCGGCGGGGACGGCGGCTTCACGCTCCACCTCACCTACCAACGCAACAGCGTGGACGTCGATAATGCGATATCCCAGTTGAAAGGGCACAAACCCGCGATCAAGGCCATCGTTATGGTAGCAACGACCCGCGCGGCGGCAAAGTTCATCGAGAAGACGCGCGAAGCTTACCCCGGCCTGATCTACACGAACCCCTCCGCTGTCGGCCCCAGCTCCCTGCGCGACGAGCTGATGCTGCTCGGCCCAAAATACGCCGCGGGAGTTATCGTCACCCAGGTTGTTCCCGCCGCCGACGGATATTCCTCACTCGCCCTCGAATATAAGAACGCGCTAGCGAAATATTTTAGCGGCGAGGCGCCGGACGCCACGTCGCTGGAATATTACGTGGCGGGGCGCGTTCTCATCGAAGCCTTGAAACGGGCGGGACCTCAGCCCGATACTGAAAAGGTGGTTGAAGCCTTCGAGGCAATGAATAGCTTTGACTTGGGGCTTGGCGTACCCATAAGCTTCGGCAGGAGCGAGCATCAAGGGCTGCACAAGGTGTGGGGCACGCAATTGGACGAGTCCGGAAAGTACGAACCGATCGATCTGCAGTAGCCCCCTAGCTCGTATCCTGGAAGCGGTCAAAACGGGAGGATCGCGTGGGTTACAGGCTTGTTCTGAGTTTTGCTGCATGGCTTTTGATTATTGGAGTGCCGGCGGAGGCCGGGCCATCCGAAGATAGAGGATCGATGCTCCGGGCGCTGGCGGGCCAAATCGGCCGGGCGCTCGGCGCGGCATCCGCTTGCCCCGGTATCGAGCGGACCCGGATCGCCGGAATCGCCGGCCGGATAACCGAAGTTATCCAATCCTCAGCGGCCAATGAGGATGAGTCCAACGGCATTCTGGAGCTGTTCCACAAGGCGCAATCCGAAGGAACACGCTCTATTCCGGCAAACCAAACCGGCTGCGCCGCTGCCGAACGCCGGATCGCCGAACTCGAAAATGCCGCCTCGCCCCCCGCACCGCATACCGCTACGCCCACAGCATTGCCTGTCCCTGCCGCCCCCTCAACTCAAGCTTCCGCAGCCGCGGTGCGCGGTGTTACCGATAAAGAAATCCGTTTCGGTGCGACGCTTCCGCTTTCGGGCCCCAATAAGGATTACGGCCGGCAGATGTGGGTCGGTGTTGAAGCCGCGTTCCGGGCGGCCAACGATGCCGGCGGCGTGAACGGGCGCATGTTGCGCCTTGTCGTTGCCGATGACGGCTACGAGCCGGGCCGGACGGGCGACGCCGTTAAACAGCTTTATGAGAAGGACGAGGTATTCGGCTTTATCTCGAACGCGGGAGCGCCTACGGCCATGGTTTCCTTGCCGTTTGCGCTCGAGCGTCACATGCTGTTTTTCGCGGGATTTACTGGCGCCGATATCTTACGGCAAGACCCGCCAGACCGGTATGTTTTTAATTACCGGCCAAGCTATTCCGAGGAGATCGATGCGCTCGTCCACTATTTAGTGAAATTGCGCCGTTTCAAGCCGGAGCAGATCGCCGTCTTCGCCCAGCAAGATCCCGAGGGGGACGGCGGGTTTGCGGCCGTTGCGAAAGCGTTGCGCGCGGTCCGTGGCGGCGGCGAAGGCTTCATCCTTCGTATTGGCTATCCGCGCAATACCATCGACGTGGATGCGGCGGTTGCGCAGTTGAAGGCGCACAAGACATCGATAAAAGCGGTCATCCTCATTGCGGCTCACCGGGCGGCGGCGCGGTTTATAGAGAAGACGCACGATGCCAATCCAGGCCTGGTTTACGCCAACTTCTCCAATGTCAACGGTATTGTCTTGCGTGACGAGCTCATGCTGCTCGGATCGAAATACACCTCCGGTGTCATCGTCACGCAGGTCGTTCCCGCAGTAGAGGGATATTCGTCAATCGTGCTTGAATATAGGGCTGCGATTGCGAAACATTTCAGCGGAGAGTCGCCAAGCTATGTCGCCCTTGAATGCTACATTTCCGCGCGGGTGCTGATCGAAGCCTTGAAGCGCGCGGGCCCTCAGCCGGACACAGAAAAAGTCGTGGAGGCGCTTGAGAATATGCGTGACTTGGACCTAGGGCTCGGCACCACGATCAATTTCGGCAAAAGCGACCATCAAGGGTCGCATAAAATTTGGGGCACCGAACTCAGCGAATCCGGCAAATATATGCCAATCGAGTTGCAGTAACGAGCCGGCCTTGGGCTGCGAACCGCGGTCTCCTTCGGCCAGAGCGGACATCGAGGTTCGCGCAAGGCCTGGGGCACGCAGATCAACGATACCGGCAAATACGAGACAATCGAACCCGGCTAGCCACAACTCCAAAAGCCTTGCCCCGGACGGTAGCCGCGACCAAATCAGCGAAAAGCGCCGGTCTTTGCGGGCGGCAACACAAAATCCGGAAGGACCCAGCGTGCAAGCTGAAAACATTCTGCTCCAAGACTGGCAAACCCCTTTTAAAATCCCCCCTTTCGAGGCGATCCGGGACGAGGATTTCCTGCCGGCCCTCGAAGAGGGGATGCGGCTGCACCTTGCCGAGGTGGACGCGATTGCCAACGACCCAGCCCCGCCCACATTCGCCAACACCATCGAGGCCCTGGAACGGGCCGGCCGGGAGCTCGACAAGACGGCTTCGGTTTTTTTCAATCTGTCGGCCGCCGACACGAACGATGAGCGCCAGCGGATCGAACGGATCCTTTCGCCCATGCTCGCAAACCATGGCATGGCGATTCTGACGAACCCGAAACTGTTCTCCAGGATCGACACACTTTTTGCCGCCCCGGGCGAGTTCGGGCTCAACGCCGAACAAACTCAGCTTTTGGAGAACTGCCACAAGAACTTCGTCCGGGCCGGCGCCAGGCTGAGCGATAGCGGGAAAGCGCGGCTGAAGGAGATCGAGGCCCAGCTGTCCGAACTGCAAACGGCCTTCGCCCAGAATGTGCTGGCAGATGAAAAGGCCTTCCAGCTCGTACTCGGCAGCGAGGACGATTTGAAGGGGCTGCCGGACTTTGTGAGGCAGGCCGCCGCCGAAGCGGCTGCCGCGCGCGGGCTTCCTGGCAAACACGTCATCACACTTTCCCGCGCCAGCATCGAGCCCTTTCTCGAATTCTCCGAGCGCCGCGATTTGCGCGAAAAAGCTTACAAAGCCTATATAGGGCGCGGCGAGTTGCCCGGCGCCACCGATAACCGGCCGCTTATTTCCGCTATTCTCGCGCTTCGGGCCGAACGCGCCGGGCTCCTCGGCTTCGAGAACTTTGCCGCTTTCCAAATCGCCAACGCGATGGCCAAGACGCCGGAAAACGCGAGGCGCCTTTTGGAAGACGTGTGGGCCGGGGCCCAGCGAAAGGCGGATGAGGAGCGCACCCGCCTTGAGGCCATCGCCCAGAGCGAAGGCCACAACGAGCCCTTGGCCGCATGGGACTGGCACCATTACGCCGCCAAGCGCCGCAACGCCGAGTTCGCCATCGACGGCGCGGAGCTGATGCCCTATTTCGAGCTGAACAACATGATCGCGGCGGTATTCGACGCCGCACAGCGCCTATTCGGCCTCGCCTTCACAGAGCGCAGCGGCATTCCCCTCTACCATCCCGACATGCGCATCTGGGAAGTCAGGAACCGCGAAGGCAACCTCATCGCGCTTTTTCTCGGCGATTATTTCCACCGGCCTTCCAAACGCAGCGGAGCGTGGATGAGCAGTTTCCGCAATCAGGAGCGGCTCGATGGCGAAGTCCTGCCCATTATCCTCAATGTGTTGAATTTCACCAAGGCCGCGCCGGGCCACCCCTCTTTGCTCAGCCTCGACGATGCGCGCACCTTGTTTCACGAGTTCGGCCACGCCCTGCACGGCCTGCTTTCGGACGTAACCTACGTCAGCCTTTCGGGCACCAATGTCGACCGCGATTTCGTCGAACTGCCCTCGCAGCTTTTCGAGAACTGGCTACTCCAGCCGGAGACGCTAAAGCGCTTCGCCCGGCATGCGGACACCGGCGAGCCAATTCCCGAAGCCCTTGCCGCCCGCGTGCTCGCGGCGCGGACGTTCAATCAGGGCTTTGCGACGGCGGAATATACCGCTTCGGCCCTCTACGATCTCGACATCCATGAAGTGGCCGCCCCAGCCGGGCTCGACCCATCCCAATTCGAGAACGGTTTGCGCGCGCGCATCGGCATGCCGGACGCCATCGCGCTGCGCCACCGGCCGCCGCATTTCCAGCATGTGTTCGCGGGCAGCAGCTATGCGGCGGGGTACTACACCTATCTTTGGGCCGAGGTCATGGAAGCCGATGCGTTCTGCGCTTTCGAGGAAGCCGGCAGCATTTTCGACGCGGGCGTGGCTGAGCGGCTGCACAAATATGTTTACTCGGCGGGCGGCAAAATGAAACCGGACGAAGCTTACCGGGCGTTCCGCGGCCGGGATCCCTCGCCCGCTCCGCTGATGGAGAAGCGCGGGCTTACCGGCAGCGGCACAGATTAATCGGGGGCGAGCGCTTGCCGGGCAGCGGCTACGCTTTCACGCAGCCCGTCTGCTTTTCGAACCGGACAAGCCGGCCTTCGATGAGGCTGCTTGTTTCTTTGAGGTCTTCCACGTCTTTCTTGACGATCTTCATATCGGTGGAAACGGCGGCGACAGCGATTTGTAGCTCAGCTATTTCGCTTTTGATCTGCGGAATGAGGTTCGTCTGCTCCCTCATCTCGCGAATCTCTCGGCTGTTACCACGAACCGCCTCGCGGAGTTCGCGAATTTCTTCAGTATTACCACGGACCGCTTCGCGGATCTCACGCAGCACCACTAGCGTATGGCTTTCTACGTTGTTATCCGGCATAAGGTCCTCGCCCAACGATCTTAGACGGTGTACGGTACAAAAGAAAGAGCCCGCACGCACCGGCGCCTTGACATTGCATCCTTTTTGTCCACAACCACCGCGCCAACGCTTCCCGCCACGCGCTCACGAAAATATAGGATGCCGGAAATCGCACCCGCATGTAAACCATCATAACATGAGCTGGAAACATGGCGGCCCCGGACGCCGCGGATATCATCACGGTAATCTTCGCGAGGCGCTGATCCAAAGCGCGCTGAGCCTGATCGGCGAAAAAGGCCCCGCCGGTTTCACCATCGCCGAGGCCGCGCGCTCCGCTGGCGTGAGCCCGGCCGCGCCCTACCGGCATTTCCGCGACCGCGAAGAACTGATGGCCGATGTCGCCCGGCTCGGCTTCGAGCGCTTCGCCGCCGACCTCGAAAAAGCCTGGCACGGCGGCAACCCATCGCCGCTGGAAGCCCTGCAAAATGCCGGCCGCGCCTACCTCGCGTTCGCCCGCAACGAGCCGGCCTATTATGCGGCCATGTTCGAAACCGGCCTGCCGCAGGCGGCGAGCCCCGCGCTCGAGCAATCGGCGGAGCAGGCGTTCGAGGTGCTGCACACCGCCACAAAAAAGCTCATCGAAAAGCTCCCCGAAGCGGACCGCCCCCCCTCGCACATGGTGGCTCTCCATATATGGTCGCTGGCACACGGCATCGCCTCGCTGTTCGGGCGCGGCAAATCGAGCCCGCGCGTTTCCGTCTCCCCCGAGGAGCTTTTGGAAGCCGCCGTGCTAATCTACCTGCGCGGGCTCGGTCTCGCCGGCGGTGCCGCGCCGGCAGCCTCACCTTGAACCGCACCAGAGCGTGTTTGCTCAGCGTACCGGGCGCCACTCCTTAATACGCAATCCTGCGGCAAAGCGCCTTGCCAAAGCATTAAGTACGCTAACACACTGATATTCCCCCATAAAATGCGACCCCTTCAATAAAGCTTCGCAGGCGCTCGCGGCATAATTTGGTTAATTGCAAGCTGCAAATATATTTAACGGACTTATTGAATCGCACTTTTGCGCGCAAAAACGCGAAAAATCGCGGCTTTGGCGGCGGGGAAATATTCAAACCCGCCACCATTAACCCATCCAACATTAACCATGCCGCGGCGTTACGAAATTGGGGTAGGGCATGGGGCAATTCTCACGCGATGGTGCGGTCGAAGAGCGGGCGCGTAAAGCCGGTGCCGTTGACGAGGCGCTGCAGGAAACTCCCCTGCGGTGGGAGAAGGACTGGAAGCCGTAATCGCCGCGATAGGCGCCCATCGCCGGGGCCGCGCTCATGAGCTTAAACTCAGCGCGGCCTCTGCTTTTTCTTGCCGCATTGACAATCTAGCTGTTTTGCCCTTAACGTTTATAGAGTTTATGTTTACCGGCGATAATCGTAGATGACGTCCATCTGGGAGGGGCGATCGTGGCTGCCAGCATCCGTGACCGCTCCGATACGCAAGAATCCGGGATAAGTTTTCAAATTCCCGGCCTGAAGCTCTCATCGTTTTCGAGAGGACCTGCCGGGAACAGCGTTCCTCCGGCGAGCAGACTGCAAAAATCGGGATAGGGTGACGGCCGGATTAATATGCCGCCGGCCGATACCGCCGATTACACCGCTGAGCGCCACGAAACGTAGGAATCAACATTAGGTTCGGTCAGATTCAGGTTCCATGACTCTCAATAAAGATATCGTTGGCTACATAATAATCTTCGTTGTAGCCGCCATTATGGTTACGCTCGGTCTCGTATTTCGCGATATCAAAAAGAATCAGGTTCGGACGGATCCAACAACCTACTGTAAGCTTCACGAGCCTCTGGAAGAGGCCACTATAGTCATAATCGACAAAACCGATCCATTCTCTCCCGCGCAGCAAGCCATCATCCGCGAGAAACTCTTGCAAATAAAGGAAGGCATTGCGCAATATTCGCGGCTTTCTATCCATATCCTTTGGAATGAGAAAGAGCTAGCGGCCGGGAACAGACAGCTCATGTTCTCGCTGTGCAATCCTGGACAGAGAAAGGACGCCAATCGGTTCTACGAAAATCCCGGCATGATCCAAGCGAACTACGATAAAACTTTCAGAATACAATTCGACAACATATTAGCCGGCTTACTCCAGCCTGGAACGGCTGCTTTCTCACCAATCGCCGATACCTTCTTTGGTGCGATAGAGGCCGAAGAAGCAGTGAAGAATGCCAAGAAGAAGCGCATAATACTTATCAGCGATCTCCTGGAATACACCAAAGACGCCAACTTTTACGATCCAAAGCTTGTCTCTTGGGAGAAGCTAAAAGCGCGCATGTCCGCCGATAGTCCCGCATGTCTCCGCGATACCACCGTAGAGGTCATAGCCGTCACGCGGGACAAGAAATTTCAGCTTCAAAACACTCTGCTAAAGGAAGCTTGGCGAAAGCTGTTCGAACATTTCGGCATCGATCCGGCATTCGAATTCATTTAAATCCGGCCCTGAGCCCGTTCCTTCGTCCAAAACATCCCGGCCAATACCCCGAAGGTGAAAAATCACTGCCCAAGCAAGAACTTGATTATGACGTTCGCGGCACAGGCGTACCCTCTCCCAGCAAGCTCGCAAAGGCGAGCTTGCAACCCAGAGCGCCCGACTCCGCGGGGGGATTCGGGCCAAGAGAACGACAGGGTGGGGGGTGTTCCCAAACGCCGGCCGATAATCATAGCTTGCAGGCTGCGGCGCTTGCGTCCGCGCGGCCCCTGATGCAGAGTACCAGAATTGGACAGTTGGCTTATGCTGGGGCGGGACATGCTGCGAGCGGCGGCGCGGATCGTTGTGAGCCTATGGCTTCTTGCGGGCACGGGCACAACCGCCGCCGAGCCCGCGCGCCTCGCGCTGCTCATCGGCAATCAGAGCTACGCGGCCAAGGTCGGCCCGCTGAAAAATCCCCGGCATGACGTGGCGCTGATCGAGTCCTCGCTGACGCGGCTCGGCTTCACCGTCACCGTGCTGAACGACGCCGATTACCGCACCATGGACATCGCCCTCAAGCGCTATGTCCGCGAACTGCGCGGCGCCGGATCGGGCGCCATCGGCTTTTTCTACTATTCCGGGCACGGCGCCGCCCATGCCGAAACGCAGATCAACTATCTCATCCCGGTGGACGTGGCGAACGCCGACGACAACAGCGTCTGGGATCAATCCTTCCAGCAAAATCGGATCATCGACCTTTTGAGCAAACAGGCGAAAGAGGCCACCCAATTCGTGGTGTTCGACGCCTGCCGCAACGAGCTGAACCTGCCGGCCGGCGCCGCGAAGGCGATTGGCGCCGACAAGGGCTTCGTGCCGGTCGCCAATACAGCCGGGCTGCTGATCGCTTACGCCACGGCGCCGGGGCGGACGGCCTCCGATCTGGGCGATGGCGGCGGGCCTTACGCCAAGGCGCTGGCGGAGGAGCTGCTGAGGCCCGGCGTCGAGGCAGTCGAGATGTTCCGCCACGTGCAGATCAGGGTGAAGCGCGCCATCGGGCAAGACCCGTGGCTGTCCTTCCCCTCGCTCGACCCCGTCTATCTGGCGGGGCGCGAGCCGCCCGAGCCCGCGACACCGCACGCGGCAACGAGCGAGGCCCCCCTGGCCTGGGGCGAGATCAAGGATTCGAAGGACATCGTGGATTTCGAAGCCTTCCGCAGGCAATATGGGGCTTCGAACCCGTTCTATGACGGGCTCGCCGCAAAGCGCGTCGAGGCGCTGAAGCGCGCGCAAGTTGCGATCCATGTGCCGCCGAACGCGGTCAACGCGCCGAACCCACCGCCCGCGCCGCCACGCGTCGATCCGCACGAAAAACTCTTGCATTGGGAGCTGCCTTGCGATGGCGTGCCCATACCGGTGGGGCAACTGGGCGAGGAGCGCTGTATCAAGCCGGGCTCGGCGGTGAAATTCAAGGATTGCACCAATTGCCCGGAAATGGTTGTTGTGCCATCGGGCAGTTTCATGATGGGATCGCCCAAGAGGGAACCGGAAAGCTCTGACTCCGAAGTACCGCAGCATAAGGTTACGATTGCCAAGCCTTTCGCGGTTGGCCGGTTCGCGGTAACATTCGCGGAATGGGACGCATATATTGCAGACGCTGGCTGGTTCGGGGCAGCCCGCTACAAGCCCAGCGATGAAGGGTGGGGCCGTGACGACCGTCCGGTAATCAATGTGAACTGGGAAGACGCCAAGTCTTACGTGAAATGGCTCTCGAATAAGACGGGCAAGGAGTACCGGCTGCTCTCGGAGGCGGAGCGGGAATACGTTACGCGGGCGGGAACCAAAACACCATTCTGGTGGGGCTCTTCGATTACGCCGGAACAGGCGAACTACAATGGCAGCGAGGATCCCTATAAAGGCGGCGGCAAAAAGGGCGAATGCCGGCATAAGACATTGCCGGTGGAATCGTTCAAGCCCAATGCTTGGGGCTTGTATCAGGTTCACGGCAATGTCTGGGAATGCAACGAGGATTGCTGGAGCGAGAATTACCATAATGCGCCTAGCGATGGCTCAGCGCTTACCACCGGAGATTGTTCTAGTCGCGTTTTGCGCGGCGGTTCCTGGGGCGGCGATCCGAGGTATCTGCGCGCGGCTCAGCGCGACCAGGGCCTCTCCGAGTTCCGCAACGGCGGTTTCGGCTTCCGCGTGGCGAGGACGCTTACCCCTTAATTCATTACATCCTTACGTCTAGCGCCAATCTTTGTTCAGGCGTCCTCTCTCCCCTTGGGGAGAGAGACAGAGTGAGGGGGGCTTCCCGATGAAAGTGGGTCTCACGGGAACCGCGCGCAAACTTCGAAGCGAAACCACGGACGCGGAAAACAGGCTTTGGCGCGCTTTGCGAAATCGCCGGCTCTCCGGCTACAAGTTCAAACGCCAAGTGCCGTTCGGCCCGTATATCGCCGACTTTCTGTGCGCGGACGCTAAACTCATTGTCGAAGCCGATGGCGGACAGCACGCGGAGAGCGTTGACGCCGACAGGGTTCGCACGGAGTATTTCGAGCAAGGCGGCTACCGCGTGCTCAGGTTCTGGAACAACGATGTGCTCCAGAACCTGGAGGGCGTGCTCGAAACGATAGCGGGGGAGCTTGGCGATAGACCCCCTCATAACACATCCGGTTGATCGCTTGACTCAAGACCCCCTCACCCCACCCTCTCCCCAAGGGGAGAGGGAGAAGAAGCTGCGGCCTTCTCCCAGCGGGTTATGATGCCCCGCACGCAGGATAGCTAGGAGACGTGAATGAGCACGCTCGCCAATAAAATCCAGGAGGTCTTCAACGAGCCTGGCTGTGGCAAGAACGCGGCGAAATC
>JBKQIH010000220.1:0-20116 GCA_052148445.1 Rhodomicrobium sp. | reverse complement strand
CGGCGCGCTCGATATTGTCTTTTTCCATGGGGATCGGAACGCGATCAAAAGGCTTCTGCCGCTGCATGAGCCGCGCCTCGTTTCTGGCCGCGTCGAGAAATACGGCACGCGGCTGCAGATGACGCATCCCGATTATATCCTCGCGCCGTCCGAGCGGGCCAAGCTGCCTGCCATGGAGCCAGTCTATCCGCTCACGCTGGGGCTGACGCAGAAGCTCCTTTACCGCGTCATTGGCGACGCGCTGGGCCGGCTGCCGGAGTTTCCCGAGTGGCTCGACGCATCGCTCGTGGCGGCCGAAGGCTGGCCGCCTTTCTCGCGCGCGCTGCATCTGCTCCACAGGCCGCAGTCGCCCGCGGACATCGCGCTGTGGCCCAAGGCGCGCGAAAGGCTAGGCTTCGACGAGATTTTCTCGGCGCAGCTCGCCATAGCCCTGGTGCGGCGCGGCTACCGCCAGCTCGCCGGGCGCTCGCTCTTGGGCGACGGCCATCTCGCGCAAAAAATGCGTGCCGCCCTGCCTTACACTCTCACGCGGTCGCAGGAGCAGGCGCTCGCCGAGATCAAGGCCGATATGGCCGCCCCTCGCCGCATGCTCCGCCTCCTCCAGGGCGATGTGGGCGCCGGGAAAACCGTCGTTGCGGCCCTCGCGATGGCGGCGGCGGCAGAAGCGGGGGCGCAAGCCGCGATCATGGCGCCGACCGATGTGCTGGCGCGGCAGCATCTTGAAACCTTGACGCCGCTCTGCGAAGCGGCGGGGATTTCGCTCGGCTATTTGTCGGGGCGCGAGCAAGGCAAGGCGCGCGGCGGTCTGCTGGAGAAGCTGGCCGCGGGCGGCATCCAGATTATCGCGGGAACGCATGCGCTGTTTCAGCCCGATGTGCTTTTCCACGACCTTGGGCTTGCCATCGTCGACGAGCAGCACCGCTTCGGCGTGGCGCAACGGCTCGCGCTGCAAGAAAAGGCGCTTAACGGCGACGCCGATATCCTCGTCATGACCGCGACGCCAATCCCCCGCACGCTGCTGCTCTCGCTGCATGGCGATCTCGACGTGTCCAAGCTGACCGAGAAGCCGGCCGGGCGCAAGCCGGTTTCGACTCGCGCGATCCCGCAGGACCGGCTGGAGGAACTGGTTGAAGGGTTGCACCGCGCGCTCAAGGAAGGCGCGCAGATTTATTGGGTTTGTCCCGCTGTAGAAAGCGATACCACGCGCGAGATGGCCGCGGCGGAAGAGCGGGCTGCGCATCTTCGCCAGATTTTCGGTGAGCGCGTGGGGCTCGTGCACGGAAAGCTCTCCGGCGCTGAGAAGGATGCCGCCATCGCGGCCTTCGCAGCACGCGAAACCTCGATCCTGGTTGCGACCACGGTGATTGAGGTCGGCGTCAACGTGCCGAACGCGACCGTAATGATTGTCGAGAATGCCGAGATGTTCGGGCTTGCGCAGCTGCATCAATTACGCGGGCGCGTGGGCCGCGGCGCGGCGCAATCGTCTTGCGTGCTGCTCTATAAGGCGCCGCTCTCGGAAACCGCCAAAGCGCGCCTGGATATCCTGCGCCAGGTCGACGACGGCTTCGTGATCGCGGAGGAAGATCTGCGCCTGCGCGGCGGGGGCGAGGTGCTGGGCCCGCGCCAGAGCGGCGATCCGGGGTTCAGGCTGGCACCGTGGCCGCAAGCGGCGGCGCTTATCGAGCGGGCAGCGGACCTTTCAAACTATACGCTCGGCCGCGATCCCTATCTCAAATCCCCACAAGGCTTGGCGGCGCGGCGCTGCCTCGCCCTGTTCGAGCGCGCCGACGCCATGCGGCTCTTGCAGGCGGGGTGATACTCTTGCCTGCGTTTCACTCTTTTGCCGGGGCCAGGCGACCGGACGGGTCTGGCACGGGAAGCGCCTCGGCCAAAGTGCTCAAATATTCGTCCAAGACCGCATTCAACCGCTCGTGCATAAAGCTTTGAAACAGCCGTAGATCGCCGGAGAGCGAGCCCCGCTCCAAAGCGTCGAGATAGGGTTTGCGATCTTCGGGACGCACTGCAATTGGCGGATAGCCTTGGCGTAACAGCAAGAGATTCATGAGTAGACGGGCCGTGCGGCCGTTGCCGTCGCCGAAGGGGTGGATGGCGGTGAGACGGAAATGCGCCTCGAAGGCCGCCGCCGGAACTGAGGCTGCGGCTTTCAGCCACGCAGCGAAATCTTGCATAAGCGCCGGGATCTTTGCGGGGTTTGGAAAGACAACCGGCGAGCCCGCAATCCGGCGCGGAAGCCGGCTGTAAAGGCCCGCCATTCCCGGCTGGCTGCGCGCGACAATGCGCCGGTGTAGTTCGCACATCACGCCTTCGCCGATGGGCTCACCCGTGGCGGCGAGTTCGCGCATCCAGAGCAGTGCGTCGTAATGATCGACGGCTTCGAGGTGCTCGCGCAGCGATTTGCCGCCAACCGTAATGCCGTGTTCGATAACTTCGGCCGTTTCGCGCAGCGTGAGTGTGTTGCCTTCGATCGCGTTCGACGTATAGGTTAATTCGACATCGTAGTGCTTTTGGAGCTGCACCAGAGCAGCCGCCGAAAGGGGCCGCAAGCGGTCGAGTTGCGCCTTCTTCTGTTCGATGCTGCGGATAAGGGCGTCGGTCATCACGTCAGCATAACATCTTATCGATTACACGTCGCGCCATCGCCGGCTGGCGCGGAAAAACCAACGATAGAGGGCCTGTCGTCGTGAACAGTAAATCGAGCCTCGCTTCCACGATCTGCCGCTGCTTTGGAGGATGCTGGCGCTAAGCGGCCTTGTCTGTCCGCGCTGCGGACTCCGGCTCCCGCCCCTACTGCGTAACTTGGCAGGGCACGCCGCGCTGCTTCATCGCCGAGCAAAGCGCCAGCGCCGCGCTCTTGGTCTTATAGGGGCCGGCCACGATCTGATAGCCACCCTCCGGTGCTGGTTCGACATCAAGCTCGCGGCTGACAAGGATATCGGCGAGCGCTGCCTTGATCTGCCGCGCTTTCGTCCGGCCGCCGCCTTCGTTGCCCGCCGATCCGAAAACAATCATGAAGCCCCTCGGATCGGAACCCGAAGTCATCGAAACCGGCTGGATCGAGGCCATCCTCACCTCTATAGGCGCCGCCGCAGGCTGCGTCCGCGAATGAGGAGGCTTCCGCGGCGCCATAGCCGGCTCCGCATTCGCTTCCTTGGTCCGTGTCAAAACGGGAGTGGCCGAAGCCGACACTACCGGCCTAGCCGGCGCTGGCACGGGCGCTGCCGCGGCAGTCTGCCCGCTTGTCTGCGGTGCGGGAGGGTTCGGCTGGGAAACAGGAGCAGCCGCTGGAGTTTCGGACGAACCGAAGAGGCCGTCGAACATGCCCAGAACGCCGCCAGAGGAACTCCCAGGCGCGGGTTGGGGCGCGGCCGGACTGCTCCGCGGCAGGCTCGCCTGCTTGGCGCCACCGCCCTTGGAAGCCGGAGCAGCCGGAGCCGCAGCAGGCGCCGGCGGGGTCAGGCCCATCGCCGCGATAACGCGCAGTTTGCCGTCGGACGCCTTTTTCTTTTGTGCCGCAGGAAGCGTGTCCATCCATAGCGCGTTCGAGTAATCTTGCAGCGCCCGGGCGAGCGCGCCGCTGCGCTCGTTGATCTGAGCGCGAAGCAGAATTGCCCGCGCCGAAAGGTCTTTGGATAGCCCGAGTTGAAAGGCCTCTTCGAGAGACGCTGTCGCGGCGGCAAAATCGCCGGATTCGTAAGCGGTCTGCGCGCGGGAGAGCATGAAAAGCCCGTTGGCTTCGCTCGTCTGCGCGATGGCCACACGAAGGCCTGCAGGCGCCCAGGCGAAAACCGCAAGGCCCAAGCCGAATATGGCGATAAGGCGTGTGATGCCGGAAGCCTGCATGGATATCGAAAAGCCTAATTTCAAGGACCGTAGCGCTGGCGCAACACCCTAAATATACTTTAGTCACTCAATTGGGGCGTAGCCATGTCTAAACGATTTAAGCCGATTCCATTGCGCCGGACGTGCCGGCACAACGCGCGATCCACAGCGCATGCGGGCATTTTTTGGTTTGTCCACAAAAATCGAGGCAAAGGAAGGCCGTCCGATGGCGGCTTTGCACAAACGCTTTACCGCCGAGTGGCATCACCCTGTGCGCAGTGCCGCGACGCGGTGCGCCGGCCTTTGTTGCCGTCGCGGAAGGGCCAAAGGCGCCATCCGGGGTCTTTGCAAGCGCCGGCGCCCTCAACGAACCCATTTCTGCGCCGCGCACAGGCGGCGCTAGGGAAGCAATCGGCTGGGCCTTACTCCACGGTTACGGATTTGGCGAGATTGCGCGGCTGGTCCACGTCCGTGCCCATCTCGACAGCGGTATGGTAGGCGATCAACTGAATCGGGATCGCATAAAGGATCGGAACCGCAATCGGATGCGCCGCCGGAAGTTCGAAATGCAGGTGCGCCTTCACGCTCGATGCGGCCTCTGGCGCATCGCTGAAAACGATAAGCTGTCCGCCGCGCGCCGCGACCTCTTGCATGTTGGAGACCATCTTATCGAAAAGCACGTTCTTCGGCGCCATAGCGATCACCGGCACGCTTTCGTCGATAAGCGCAATCGGCCCATGCTTCAGCTCGCCCGCCGCGAACCCCTCCGCATGGAGATAAGAGATTTCTTTCAGCTTCAGCGCGCCCTCAAGTGCGAGCGGGTATGTCACGCCCCGGCCGAGATAGAGCACCAGGGGCGCTTTCGATAGAGCGTGGCTAAGCGTGTCGAACGCCGCCTCCCGCCGTAACACATCGGCCATCAGCCGCGGCAGATGGATGAGCGAGCGCACCAGTTCCTGCTCGTCCGCCTCGGATAGCACCCCGCGCTTACGTCCGGCCGCAATGGCCATGCAAGCCAGAACGGTAAGCTGACAGGTAAAGGCTTTCGTGGAGGCAACGCCAATCTCGGGACCGGCGAGCGTCGGAAGCACCGCGTCGGATTCGCGCGCTATGCTCGATTCCGGAACGTTGACCACCGCGGCGATCAGCTGCCCGTGCTCCTTGCAATAGCGAAGGCTCGCCAGCGTATCGGCGGTCTCGCCAGACTGCGAGACGAAAAGGGCCATGCCATCCTTGGGCAGCGGGGCTTCGCGATAACGGAACTCCGAGCCGATATCGACCTCGACCGGCAGCTTGGCAAAGCGTTCGAACCAGTATTTTGCGGTCAAGGCGGCGTAGAAGGCGGTGCCGCAGGCGGAGATGGTGAGCTTGGACAGCTTGTCGAACGGAAGAGGAGTGCCCGGCAAAACGATGGTGTTATCGCTGAAGCGCACATAATGCGAGAGCGTGCGGCTTACGACTTCGGGCTGCTCGTGAATTTCCTTCGCCATGAAGTGGCGGTGGTTGCCCTTGTCGATTAGAAGCGCCGAAGCCGACGTTCGCACGACCGGCCGCGAGACCCGCGCCCCCTTCTCGCTGCAGATTTCAGCGCCCGCACGCGTCAGCACCGCCCAATCGCCCTCCTCCAAATAGCTGACGCGGTCCGTAAACGGTGCAAGCGCCATCGCGTCTGAGCCGAGAAACATCTCGCCCTTGCCGTAGCCCAGGGCAAGCGGGCTGCCACGGCGTGCCCCGATCATCAAATCCTCCTGGCCGGAGAACAGGATCGCGAGCGCAAAGGCGCCTTGCAGCTTCGAAAGCACCGCCTTGACGGCATCGATGGGCGTGGCGCCAGCCTTGAGTTCGCGGTCGAGGAGCTGAGCCACCGTCTCGGTATCGGTCTCGCTCTCGAAAACCGAGCCGTTCTGCTCCAGTTCCTCGCGCAATTCGCGGAAGTTCTCGATAATGCCGTTGTGGACGACGCCGACGCGCGCCGTCGCATGCGGATGCGCGTTCCGTTCGACCGGCTTGCCGTGCGTCGCCCACCTTGTATGGCCGATGCCGGAGGTGCCGAAAAGCGGCTCGCCCGCCAGCTTGCGCTCAAGCGCGGCGAGCTTTCCCTCCGCGCGCCGCCTCGTCAAAACGCCATGCTCAAGCGTCGCCACCCCTGCGGAATCGTAGCCGCGATATTCGAGCCGGCGCAACGCTTCGACAAGACGCGGCGCAGCAGGCTCTTTTCCTAAAATACCGATGATTCCGCACATGGAAGCTGTTCTTTCCTTTGGCCCGAATCGCGACGTTCGCGAAGCGTTCGGCGTGGCTTAACGCAAGCGGCGCCGCGCGCCAACTCAAAGAGTGCTACAAACTATTTCAAGGCAAAGTTAAGCCGCACTCTCAATCTGAAGCTTTAGCGGCTTTTTTCCCCGTCTGCCGGCCCCTTAGCCCCTGCACCGCCCGCCGGGTGCGCCGCCTCGTGCCGCGCGCGCATACGCCGCGCCCAATCCTCCCGCGTGACTTGGGGTGCGCGTGTGACGGCAAGCGCATGATCGGGGACATTCTTGCCGATCACGCTGCCCGACCCGACATAGGCGCCGTCGCCGATCCGCACGGGCGCGACCAGAGCGCTGTTCGAGCCGATAAAGGCGCCGGCACCGATTTCGGTCTTGTGCTTGGCGTATCCGTCATAATTGCAAGTGATAGTCCCCGCTCCGATATTGGCTTTCTCTCCCACTGTCGCATCGCCGATATAGCTTAGATGGTTGACCTTGGCTCCAGCTTTCACATCGGCAGCTTTCAGCTCGACAAAGTTGCCGACGCGGACCCCGGCTCCAAGCCGTGTACCCGGACGTAGCCGCGCGAACGGCCCAACGATGGCACCGGGCCCAACGGTTGCGCCTTCCATATGGCTGAAGGCCTTGATCGTTACGCCGTCGCCGATCACGCAGCCCGGCCCGAAGAACACGTTGGGCTCGATCAAGACATCCCGTCCAACGGCAGTGTCGCGGCTGAAGGTAACGGTCGCAGGCGCGATTAGGGTCGCCCCGCCGTCCATGGCAGCCCGGCGCAAGCGGTCTTGCATGATCGCCTCGGCCCCAGCCAATTGCGCGCGGGTGTTAACGCCGTGTACCTCATCCTCGGCGATGAGTTCGTAGGCAACGCGATGGCCGGCCGCGCGCGCGATCTCCACCGCATCGGTCAAATAATATTCTCCGGCCTTGTTCTTGTTGTCGATGCGATCGAGCAGATCCAGCAGAATATGTCCGCGGAACGCCATGATTCCCGAATTGCAAAGGTCGATGCCGCGCTCGCCGGGGGCCGCATCCTTCTCTTCCCGGATCGCCAGAAGCTCCCCGCTCACGGTTGTGATAAGCCGGCCGTAGCCTCTGGGATCCTTGGCGGTAAACCCCATCACCACCATGCCGGCATCGCTTTCTAGGGCACCGGCGAGCTTTTTGAGGCTGTCCACCGTGACGAGCGGCGTGTCGCCGTAGAGCACAAGCACCGGCCCGGTTTCGCCCGCCAAGGCTTCGCGCGCGGCGAGTACGGCATGCGCAGTGCCGAGGCGCTCCTTTTGCTCGAAAAAACGCGTTTGGACGGGCGTGTGCAGCTTCTCGAAGCCCTTGGCTTCGGGTGGGATCACAACCGAGCAGCGGGACGCCCCCGCCGCCGCGGCGGCCGCCATGACATGCGCCACCAGCGGCGCTCCGGCGAGCGGATGCAGCACCTTCGGAATAGCCGATTTCATGCGGGTCCCCTGCCCCGCCGCATGCACCACCGCGTGAAATCCGGACATTATCGAGCCTCATGAAGCATTGGACCTGCCGGTTGCTTAGAACGCAAGGCCCGCGCTGTCAAAAGCGAAAGTGCTAAAGAAAGTCCACCGGCGGTTGCGCCACGCTTTTATGCTCAACCCGTAACGAACAGCCTCGAACTAAATTAACGTGAAGCCTACGCTAGGATAGGTTCCAGCTAAAGTTTTTATGTGAATAGCGCGCCGACTCGGCCGCGCAGCTACCGGCTCGGGAGTGCTCGACGCGTCAGCCCATTCTGTTTGCCATTTTGCTTGCGGCGCGCAGCTCAGCGGACCGGAAGCGCCGAGAGCGGGAGATTTGCGAGCAGAACTCGCCCGGAATAGCAGCGGAATCGAAGCGCACAGCGGCTTCGTCAAACATCCGAACTACATTAGCACGTAATTAGTGCAGAATAGGATGAAAAACGCGCCGAGTATTTTGGATAGTTCGACGTCCCATCCTAAAAATATGTCCCGGACACCAAGTTTTGGCGATATGAACAACGCCATAACATTCATGATGAAAATAAGCGGCCAAACCAATGCCAGCAATAATAAGCTAATTCCCTCAGCCAAGCGTCCGAGATTGTTTCGCCATTGATCCACCTTGGTAAATGCAAATCTCACGATCGCCAGACTAAATAGTATATAAATAATGGCAACGTCCGGTAGTATTGGAATAAGATTTATATTAATGATCGAAAGCAGCCGCCTCAAGCCAAAGATAATTGCCTCGCCGACCGGATAGAGCGTCGAACGATGAAGATTTAGAACTTCCTGGAAGACGGGGGCTAGCCGGAAGTTTCCCAGCTTCTCCATGAGGCTGAATAGGGAGACCGCACCGAGAAGGATACTTGCCCACCCCAATAAAAATCCCATATCGCTCTCCCCAATGTAGGTTAGCAATCTGCCGGTTCGTTTCGCGACCGGCCCAGGCTAAAGCAACCCCAGATTGCACACCCTTGTGCTAAAGCAGGGTAAACAGTTCCTTGGATTGGGCCCGGAATTGTGGAAAAAAAACTGCGCCCAGTTTGGGAGGGGCGTACGTCGAAGCGGCGCAAACTCGGGAAGCCTATCCGCTTTCGATGGAACGAAAGGCGGACTCGGGTGCAAGGGTAGCCCTTGGCGTGCCGCGCATCGCGGCAATGGCCAAGGACCGCACATAGGGGTGCTTACCCCTTCATTCATGGGCGGCTAGCGGTACGCGCTAGCTAGGGGCTTGTCTTACAAGGTTCCCGTACCGAACGTATCGCAAGCGCCGATCGTACCCTCGTCGTAGCCCTTCTTGAACCAGTACACGCGCTGCTCGGAACTGCCATGCGTGAAGGAATCGGGCACGGCATAACCGCGGGTGCTCTTCTGGATGGCGTCGTCGCCGATAGCCTGGGCCGCACGCATCGCACTCTCGATATCGCCCGGCTCAAGCGTCTTGTTGATGCGATCGGTGTTCTTGGCCCAAACCCCGGCATAGCAATCGGCCTGCAGCTCCACGCGCACCTGGAGCGCGTTTTTCTGTGTCCCCGATGCGGCGGCTTGCAGCTGTTGCACCTTGCCGAGCTGGCCGAGCGAGTTCTGCACATGATGGCCGACCTCGTGCGCAATGACGTAGGCTTGCGCGAATTCGCCCGGCGCCTTGAAGCGGCGCTTCAGCATCTCATAGAACGAGAGATCGATATAAATCTTCCGGTTCGTTGGGCAGTAGAACGGCCCCATTTGCGCGCTCGCCACCCCGCAGCCGGAGCGGATTCCGCCCCGGAACAGGACAAGCTTCGGTGGAACGTAGGTTTTGCCCATATCGCGGAATATCTTCGTCCATATATCCTCGGTGTCGCCTAGCACCACCGCGACAAAGCGCTTCATGCTATCGTCTTGGGGGCTGCTGGTGGCCGCTCGCTCCGGAGCAGAGTGCGGCAGCTGAACCTGGCGGCCGCTGCCGGGTATTTCCATCCCGCTGCCACCGCCGCCGTTCAGCAGAATGCGCGGATCCACACCGAAAAGCAGTGCAAGGCCAAGGATGACGAGGATCCCGACGATACCGATCCCGCCGCCTTGTCCCGGCATCGGGAAACCGCCGCCGCCTCCGCCGCCCGGAAACGGTATGCCGAAGCCGCCCCCGGAGCCATCGTCATATCCGCCGCCACCGTCCTCGCGACGGTCTTCGACATTGTCGCTCTCGCGCCGGCCTTGCCATCTCATTGTAACGCCTCATTCTTGCGCAGGGACGAGCGCCCGCGTTTTCTCCGGCGCCAGAAGCAGCGCGCGGACGGACTTGGACGCAACGACCGAGCCTTGGTTGACATAAGCCTCGTGATTCCGCTCGATATCCCGTAGGTCATAGCGGTAATTCACCATCAAGCTCAAGGCCTGCTGCACACCTTTTTCGGACGTATCCCCGAGCCAGTGGATACGCTCGAGGCGCGCTCCGTTTCCAAGATGGAACCGGGCGACAGGATCGAGCGGCCGTCCGTTGCGGTCCTTCGCGAGCAGAAAATAGTGGGCGGCCGCGGCAAGAACAACGGGCCCCAGTGCATCCTGCACCGCTTCTTCGTTGCTCCAGCCATCGGCGCGCACTCTTTCGAGTTGTGCCGCCTGCGCCTCGCCAAGATAGGGTAGCTCTCCATTGCCGAGCGCCCGAAAAAGCCAGGAGCGGAAAGCTGGAACCGGCGAGAGCGTCACGAATGTCTTGAGCGAGGGCAGCTCCTTGGATAGGTCTTCGACGACCTGTTTTATAAGGAAATTACCGAACGAGATGCCGCGTAAACCTTCCTGGCAGTTGGATATCGAATAAAACACCGCCGCCGAGGGCTCGGGATCGGCGTTATCCGGCCCTCCTTCCGATTCAAGCAGCGTTTGTATGGAGGACGGTATCTCCCCGCCAAGCGCCACCTCGACAAAAATGAGCGGCTCGTCGATCAGGGCCGGGTGAAAAAACGCAAAACAGCGCCTGTCGTGCGGGTCGAGGCGCCGCCGGAGATCGTCCCAGCCTTGGATCTCGTGAACCGCTTCGTATGCGATGATCTTTTCGAGAATGGAGGCGGGGCTCGACCAGGACATGCGGGCCAGGACGAGGAATCCCCGGTTGAACCAGGAGCTGAACAGATGCACGAAATCGCGGTCCACCGCGTTAAGGCTCGTGTTGAGACGGGCGAGAAGGTCTTGCCGCATACGCACCAGCGCCGCGGTGCCTCCGGGCGCGAGATTGAGTCTGCGCAACAGCTCCTGCCGGGGCGGCTCAACGCTTAATGCCAGCCGGTCGAGATTATCCAAGCCCGGATCTTCAAGGTATTTCCTGGCCGCCTGTACGATCGCAGCGGAGTCCGGAACGAAGCGGCTCGCCAGAAATGCAAAAATAGCGTCCTTCTCCGAGGGGCTGGCCTCTTCGTAAAGAGCCAAAACCCGCCTGGCAAGAGCGACGCCCGAAGCTTCCCCGCGGCTTGAGACGAGCGTGTCGCAGAGACTTTCAAAGTTTTCTTGCCCGCCTGCGCCGATGAGCGGCGCAAGATCGAGAAGCTGACGGCCCCGGTCCGTTATCTTGCCGAGGAGTTCTTGAAAGAACGAAACATCCATCTCTATCTTCCGGTTCAGCCGTTGCGGTAGATCAATCCTGCGCACACACAAATTATGATATGTTGATGTTATATATCGAACGTGGCGCCCAGTGGTTCTTGCCGCGCCAGCCCGCTCACTCTACACCACTCTTTTGGGAGAGGGCCATGCCGCGCGGTAAATATCCTACCACCGGCCAGAATTCGGAGCGAGCCATGAGTGAGTCCCAGGCCGAGCGCCTCTGTTCGATCATCGAGGAGGAAATCCTCTCGCTCAAGTTCAAGCCTGGAGACAAGCTTGACGAGACCCGTCTCGCCGAGCGGTACGGTACTTCCCGCACACCGGTGCGCGAGGCGATCCGCAAACTTTCTGCGAATGGCCTGATCGAGCTTAGGCCCCACAAGGGCGCCGTTGTCGCCAAACTTGGTATACGCGAACTCGTGGAACTGCTGGAGGTCATGGCCGAGCTTGAGGGCGCATGCGGACGGCTGGCTGCCAAAGCATGTCTGAAAGGCGATTTGGACGCCATTAACGAAGGTTTGGCCCTCTGCCGGCATCATTCTACGAACAACGACGTTCAAGGTTATAAGCTCGCCAACGAAACGTTCCACGAGGCCATCTATCGGGCAAGCCGCAACAACTGCCTCATCAACCTGACACGCAGCACCCGCAAACGCGTCGCCGCTTATCGCCGGATCCAGCTTGAACAAGTGAACCGGATCAGAACTTCTACTAAGGACCATGAACGGATCGCACGCGCCATCTGCGAGGAACACCCAGAGGAGGCTGACCGTTTGCTGCAAATTCACATTTTGAATATCGGCGCCGAGCTGCGCCGGCTTATTTCAATGGTGACGTCGAATGCGCTGGTCTCCCTTTCCGCCACGGAACCTTCGAGCCTCGATGGGCTAGGTTGCATCGAGGTCACGCTTGCCGAGTAGGAGAAAATGGCCGGAGTAGCAAAAGTTTCACTCGCGGCTGCCGGTTTCCCAGACAGGGGTATTCCAACGTAGGAATGTGATTAGGGCTAACATAATTTTCTACAACGGACGGTTCCCGGGCGACTCTCGCGAGAGCGGATCCATTTCCTTCATGGATGACGGCTCTGTACCGGTGGCGAACGGCCTTTCGCCTTGCGAATTCATATCGAGAGGCTCGCTCAGCAGGGGAATTTTGAGAGAAGGCATAACGAACAAAGCGCCGGCTTGGCTAAGATGGCTGCCGTCCGCCATAAAAATAGTGTTTCCCTGCCTGGCTTGACAAAGCGTGCCGCCGCAAATGGCGTTGGCTCCCTGCAAGAGTAAACTTTTCACGTTCCTGGTCGGATCGGACAATCTGGGTAATGAGAAAGCCGGAAATCACGAAAAAAATATCCACGCCAACAAACCCGCCTGAACATCCAGGCAAGCCGGCGTGGTAGAAGACCACAGCCAGGACGGCGACAGCTCTCAGGCCTTCGATATCTGGCCGGTATGCCGGTTTGTCGTAATCGGTTGGCATATTCCTACATCCAAACTGCCGGCGCGCGCGTAGCGGCATCTTTATTAACGTGTTGATCTCAATTGCGATTAAGGCGAAATTGCGCTCTTTTGGTTCGCTCCCGCCGAACGGCCGCTAGCGGGCCGCGTTGAGTGGCACACAATGTTCCGCGCTGCAGCCGCGACGACGGCCTGGACGCACTATTCATGCGGCAGTTGAAATGCGGCGGGCAAAGCAAGGCGGAACTGTTCCATGAGCCAATTGGCGCCATCACCATTCAAATGGTCGCTATCGAAATAAAGCACTTTTCCATCCTTGACGGCTTCGCAGCGCTCATCGCCGCACATGCTGTCGAAGGGATGAAATACAAACACGTCCGGGTTCGCTTTGGCCACGTTATCCAAGGCCAGGTTGACGTAGTGTTGCCGGCGCTCGGCTTCTTTGCGGGACACGAATCCGCAATTCTCATTGGCGAGACCGAAGCGCATCGAAAGCGCAAGGCAACGCCTCGGCGAAACGGTCATCTCTGGGACCTGTCCCAGCAATACGACCTTGATGCCTGCCTTTGTAAATATTCCGGCCGTCTTGGCGATCGAATCCGCGAAAGTCTGCCGGCTTCCTAGCCGGGACAAAATCCCGGAGGCGTCGACCAAATAACCGTTTTCCCTCAATTCGCGCCCGTAGGGCAACTCTTCGGACTTGGTCCATCTCCCCGCGATGACCACGATTTTCGGCTTGAGCCGCAGGATCTCCTCAATCGTCTTAGCGCTGCTGTTCGCGCAGGCGGGATTTAAATCCAAGCCCGAGACTGAGACGAATTTCGCACCGGCAATGGGCATGCAGCCAAAGTGCATGAAGGCCCTTCCGTTCCTATAGGCCTTGACGGCGGCGTCCAAATAGTGTCCGCCGTGAGAGTCCCCCCATAAGATGGCGCGTGCCGAGCGGTCGCCGAACTGACACTCGATCGGCAAGCCGCGAGGACGGTATTCAGCCGTGCACAGCTCTATTTTTTTTGGGGCAGGAACATTTTCCGCGAGAACCCTGATATCGCTGGGGTAGCGCCAAGGCACTCCGCGTGCCTGCTCGAAGATCGTTCCGAACACTGTGAGGATTATCGTGACGCCAATTGCTGCATACCCAGATGGCATAAGCGCAGGAATAGAAAAGCGTTTAAATGCGACAAGGCTGCCAAGGCGGATTGCCAGGCGTTTCCTGAAAGGTTTTTCGATGTATTGCCAAGAGATGACGGCTAGCAGGATCGAGGAACCTGCGCAAATTAGCGATTCCATAGGTTCCAATGGCCGCAGGACGACATAAGACGCGAGCGCCAAAATGGGCCAGTGCCAAAGATAAAGCGAATAGGAGATCAGGCCTGTGAAAACCACGGGCTTCCAGCTTAGAAAGCGCTCGGCTTTTGTCTGGCCGGCGCCGGTGGCGTAAATAATAAGTGCGCAGCCGGCTACCGGCGGCAGCGCCGAAAAACCGGGGAACACAGTCTCTTTGGTATAAAGGAAAACCGGCGCAGCCATAAGCGCCAAGCCAATCGAAGACAAAGCCTCGCGGGCCTGCCGGTTCGCTGTTTTTGGCAGAAGATCCATGGCGAGGACCGCGCCGGCAAGCAGCTCCCAACCGCGGGCGGGCAAATGAAAGAACGCGCTTCGTGGCCAAATATGAACTGTAACCTCGGCAAAGAGGAGCGAAAGCGCCGCCAGCGAGAGCACCGCGACCGTCAGAGCGCGCCTGGAGAATTTCCGCCGCATCAGCAGAAGTAAAGTGGGCCAGAGGAGGTAGAATTGCTCTTCAACCGACAGCGACCAGATATGCAGAAGCGGATTCTCATGCATATTCGCGTCGAAATAACCCGGGGTCGCAGCAAGATTGAAATTCGCGCCAAAAAATAGTGTGGATATGAGCAGTTTACTGTAGACAACGAGATCGGCGGGCAACAGCACGATGAATGCGGCAAGGGTTACAAAAGCCAGCATGGCAAGAAGCGCCGGAAGTATTCTGCGGGCACGCCTCGCATAGAAATTTGTATAGGAGAAGGCGTCATCGCACGCCTCTTTGAGGATGATCGAGGTGATGAGATAGCCTGAAATCACAAAGAATATGTCGACGCCGACATATCCGCCCGTAAATACCGCACCCGCGGTGTGATAGAGTACGACGGACGTAATCGCGATCGCCCGCAGACCATCGATTTCCGGGCGGTATGCAATCACCGGCCAATCCTAGCAGAAGCAGCCGTGGCCCCGGCACACGCCAACCACCCGCCGAAGAAAACAAACTTGTTTCGCCACCGCGCTTGCCAGAACGCCACCGGTTCGCAAGGAGCCAGAAAACGAAGCGCATCCGCCGGATTTCGGCGGCGCAAAGCACCTGATAGCGAAACAGATTCCAAAACTCAAGCGCTGAAAACCAAGCCGGAGAGGTCTTCAGCGAAGTATGCTGCCTTGCCTCGGAGAACTGGTTTGGCAAGCGCTCCCTTTGGACGCCGCTCAAACCGCGCGCCATACGGCGGCGCCTAGAGGGGAGCAAGCTTAGGCCGTCGCAAATGCCCGGTCCCGCTTGGACATTTGAGTAACCGGCAGCGGCCAGGCGATGGAGAGCATCGGATCGAGTGGGTTCAGGCCCCCCTCGGAGCCCGGCACATAAGGCTCATCGTGGAGATAAATCAGTTCACAATCTTCGCTAAGTGTTTGGAAACCGTGTGCAAACCCACCCGGTATCAGCATTGAGCGGGCGTTCTCCGCGCTAAGGACTTCGCTATGCCACTGCATGAAAGTCGGTGACCCCGGGCGCACATCCACTGCCACGTCAAAAATCGATCCGGCTATGCACGAAACGAGCTTCGTCTCCTCATGCGGAGCGCGCTGGAAATGCATGCCGCGAATCGTTCCGCTCTGGCGCGTCAGCGTGTGATTGATCTGCGCGATGCTGAAATTGCAACCGAAGGCCGCGAATTCCTCCCGGCAGAAAAATCGCGAAAAAAAGCCGCGCTCATCTTTCATTGCCGTTCGCTCGATGGTGAACAGCCCTTGTAAAGCCGTTAAATGCCAGCTAAAACGCGACATGCGGGATTTTCCTGCTCTGCAGACATGAACCGTGGGATGAAGTTCGCGTATCCGCCGTTGGGTGTCAAATGCCCGGTTCAATTTCCATGGAATGGAATATGCCTAAATCGAGCCCAGCCATAAAAGCAAATATCCCTGCCACGTCGAATCGGTCTTTTGCGGGTTCCTCCGTTCCAACCCCGGCCACCTCCGTAAAGTCTCGCGCAACGAATATCTCTTGGCAGGCCACGGACGTAACGAAAGCTGAGCGGTCGGAACTTAATGGGCAGAAGCCCTGCTGTTTGTGGTTCACGGGCCTTTCCGGGTCCGGCAAGTCAACAATCGCGAACCGGCTAGAGCGCCAGCTTTTTGCCCTGGGCCGGCACACCTACATTCTGGACGGAGACAATGTGCGGCACGGGCTCAACCGCGACTTAGGCTTTTCCGACGCGGATCGCGTCGAAAACATCCGAAGAGCCGCACACGCCGCCCGCTTGATGGTCGATGCTGGGCTTATGGTCTTGGCCGCCTTTATTTCGCCCTTCCGGGCAGAGCGCCGCATGGCCCGTGAACTCTTCGATGAGGGTGAGTTTCTGGAAGTCTTCATCGATACACCCCTCGATATTTGCGAGCAGCGCGATCCCAAGGGCCTCTATCAAAAGGCACGCAAGGGCCTCATTCCTCATTTTACAGGGATCTCTTCTCCTTACGAGGTGCCGGAGAACGCGGAAATACACCTAGGCTGCGGAAATGTGCCGCCGGAAAAAGCGGTCGAGGATATGATAGCGGAACTTAGGCGCATGGAAATCTTGCAGACTTAGGGCAGTTGATGGCGTGGGGTAAGCGACGGGCGGTATTTGCCTTCATGCCGGCTAGAGCGGCGCTAGGTTCAGCGCCAAAAAGTACCTTTGTATACCAGCTACGCAGTGACCTCGGATTGGCAAATAGCTAGGGACGTAGGGGATCAGAGCGAAGAAAGCCGCCGCGAGGTGAAAAGCAAATGCTAATTAGCATCGTCATTCCTACTCGTGATCGCGCCGAGGTATTGCGGCATGCTCTTGCTTCATGTGTGCGCCTAGAAGACCGCGAAATAGAAATTGTCATCAGCGATAACGCAAGCGTTGACGATACAGCTGGCGTGGTCGCTAAATTCCAAGATGACCGCATTCGTTACGTGCGCACGCCGCAACGATGCAGTATGAGACAGAATTTTGAATTCGGCGTGGGACTTGCCCGGGGCGATTACATTTTCACCCTTGGAGACGACGACGCACCGATTCCTAACCAGTTTCCGTATCTTCGCAAATTACTAGAACGCTATCAGCCTGATACTCTGACGGGCTCATTCATTCGCTATATTTGGCCTAGCCCAACAGCCCCGGAAAATATGGGGCGGCTCAAGCTAAAGTTTAACTCGCTTTACGGCAGTTCTACCCTCGTGAGCGCCGAGCAATTGCGCAACGAGTTGCAGCAGAACGGCGCAGCAACTGGGCGCTACGCGCCCGATATTTACCGCGGGATTGTATCACGAAGAGTTGTCGAAGGATTAAAGGCCAAATCCGGCCAAGTGTTCATGGCTACTTGGCCGGATATATATTTCAGATTTGCTTCGCCTGCGGTAATCGAGCGGCATCTGATGGTACGGCATCCATTTATTGTCTCGGGTTCTAGCCCAAGAAGCAATGGGGCGAGCTTCAACCGTTCAAGAAGGAATGAGGGCGACGGCCAGGAGCATAAGAAATTCTTAGCCGAGGCAAGTTCGGATCCGGTTGTCGACATGATCCCGGTTCACTCAAGCCTGCAGATCGGCGTGTTGTCGCATCTCGAATCTGCGAACCAACATGCTTTCGGCGGCGGATTACGCATAGATTACGAGCGCGAAATTGAGCGCTGCATCCGCTCGCTCGATCCTCTCGACCAGAGCCGCCGTGAGGAGGGGGCGAAAGCTCTCGCCCGGTTTGCGTCGGAGCGGAATTTGTCCTCTGAACTTTGCGACCCACAGGCTTTGCTTTTGCGCTGTAAACCAAGCAGCAATTCGGTAGGATTACCTCGCAATCAACATGCGAGCCCCCGAAGTTATTTATCTGTCGACCGGGTTGTCGTTGATCTGAGCGGGGCCGAACGAACCGATATCAATGCCGCCGTCGCCGCATACGAGCATCTCATTGGCCAGCGCACGATCCAGGGCGGTTTGGCGCGCTGGATCGCCTGGGCGAAACTAGTCCGGCGGGCTCTGCCGTTAATGGGGCGCTCAAGCCGCAAATTGAACACGCTAGCCGCTGCGCCGCCGGCCTGACTCTCGCAATTTTATGAATTGATATCGGGAAGCCGGCGATCACGGCGGCATTCACTTCATTCAGCAGGCGTCTTTTGCCCGGACTTGGCATAAAGATCGTCAAACGCTCGCGATACGTAGTCAAAAAGCCGTTGGTCCTCGGAAACCATTTCTCGAATTTTGGCTAAGGCCTTTTCTGGCGGCGGCGTTTTGCCTTGGCGGGTGCGGCCTATGTTGCTACGCGCCGCTGCAAATGAATCTAAACCCAGGACTGGGCCGAGAAGCGCCAGGAATTCGTTCATCCGGTGAGTTGGCGCTGCCAAGAACACGCGCTCGTCGACGGCCCTCCGCGCGGCCGCGAAGTTGTTTTCGCCGGAGAGATAGCGGCATTGCAAGTTCATCTCGTTCCACTCCCTCCGCGCATAAACGTAGTCGGCAAAGCGATCGATGTCGTACAACCAATACTCATGCCGGTCGCGCTTGCCTTTCGAGTGTGCGCGGGCGTCGTGGCGATAGTAGTATTGGGACAGAAGCCGGTCGACAGGGTCGCGTATCAGCGTCAAATAAATAGGGGTGCGGCCTGTCCGGGGTTCCGCGCCCAGTCTGAAATGCCCTGTAAGTAATCGCAGACGATCTTTTACACCGGGGTCGATTCCGCGTAGGCGCCGCCCCGCGGTTCGCGCGTTATTCCACGCCGTCCAGACAGCCTTGCCTGTGCGGCTGGAGTGAATCTTCCAAATGTTTTCGAGACCCGCGTATTGGCAGGCGTCCTTACCGAAATGCGCGAATAAGGCTTCGTCGAGTGTACTGCCGGCAGCCTTCGGAATATGCACGAAAACCAGAATTTGGCGGCTGAAGTCCAGTGGGGCCGGTTGGTAGAGCATCTCATATCCCTCTAAAGTCTCGACGGCCGGCGAGAACCTTTGAATTCCTGATGACCGCTATGCAGGCAGCAAAGCATAATATTTGGCGCCGCGAAAGCCCGTTAGCGTTGTGCGATCCGCGCGGCGCTGCGGCCGTGACAAACCGCCGGCGACGCTTATCGCATGCGTTTTAAATAACCGTCCGGAGCCTCTGTGATCAGCAGCTTCTCATGAATTGAGCGGTCGATCTCGAACTCTGGATGGCTCTTTAAGTATTCCCAGACAGCAGTCTTCGGATTGTCGCCTATGTCCCAGGGCCGGTCGGGGAATGTGCCGCTGGGCATATCCTCGATGGCGGTATCGAAGACGATGCAGTAACTGCCGGGGGTTACGAGCGGCGCATAAAGCTGCAACTCTTCTAGGACATGGGCATGAGTGTGGTTAGAGTCGAGGGCGACAAGGACGCGTCCCCTGGACTCCGCAACCCTGCGGACGTGACCGGCTACCTCGGGCGCGATGGATGAGCCCTGGATCGTCTCGATGCGTGAGCGCATGGGATGGGCATCGATAGCAGCCCGGTTGTGAGCCCGGATGTCGATGTCGATGCCAAGCACAGTGCGTTTGGGGGCGGCGGGATTAAGAACCTCTCCGGCCCCGGCGGCCTCACAATAGTCGATGAGGGCGAGGAGCGATGCGCTCAAGATCAGGGAGCCGCCATGAGCGATGCCCGTTTCAATGATAAGGTCGGGCTTGACCGCCCAGACCACTTCCTGAAAGGCGACAATGTCCTGGGGGTATTGAATGATCGGGCGGCCGAGCCATTCGAAATGATAGGGATATTTGTGCGCGTCGGCCTCGTTCATCCATTCGCGTGACAATTTGTTCAGCGGCTCGCTACGGCCCATCGCGGCAATATCCGAACCGCACTCTTGCTTGAATTTTTCATATTCGTTCATGCTGGTTTTCTCGCAATTTGCGCGTTATTTCCTAGCTCGTTCTCAATCCAGCAAACCTGAGTTCGCCGATAAAGCGCTTGGAGCAATGGATCCAGCCACGGGCGCGCAGGGCCGATCCAGACCGAAGCAACCCGCAACAGTCTCCACAACATGGGACATGTCTGCGCTAGTGAGATCGTGATAGGATGGCAGGTTGAAAGCGCGGCTCGATATGTCGTGGCTTACCGGTGTGGCGTGGCGTATCTCGAAATGTCCTTGGTCCGAAAGCGGATGAAAGAAAACGCGCGCGTCGATGTTGCGCTCCCTTAGCAACTGCATGGCGATGTCCTTCAGAT